>JAVVGN010000006.1:0-43247 GCA_032249095.1 Candidatus Caldarchaeales archaeon
TCGGAGGGGATTGTGAGCCACTGTCGGCTAAAGCCGACAGCTTCTTGCAGGCACGACGCCGACGAGAGGTTGGCGCCCCTGCGGGCTCGCTCCGAGCCCAACTTGCTGGGCGGCTCTCTAAGCCTGCCCGATAAAATTATAACGCAACCGAAAGAGAGGCGCATTCCCCTGTCGCCTAAAGGCGACAGTCCCTTGCGCCCGTTTTCTATGGCTGGATCCACTTATATTTTCACCACTCAGACAGGATAGAAGACTGTGCTTTCTACAGGCTTGTTTTCCGGTTTTCGCCAAATAGGCGTCGGTGGCATTGGGAAGTTATCCGTTTCGGCGACTATCCACCCAAGCCGTGGCGGACAAAAGTTACAGGCTCAATCAAAGAAAACCCGATAGATGCCTTCGTTAAAATCGTCAAAGGGTTACAGCTCCTTGATCTGTAGTAGCAATTCACACCCAAAGGGGGTTTATGCCGTGAAAGTATTCACCAGAAAGGCATACTTAGAAAGAGGCCCAAAGGGCGGATGGGTTGGAAAGGACCCTCGTCTTGGAGGGTTCTTCATCGTTACCAATGACAGTACCATACCTGAGGATCTGCCAGGAGACGCAATACTTGAAGGCAAGATAGCGAAAACGATAACGGACAAGAGGGGTAAGCCCGTCCACATTGTCCGTTTGCGGCCGCATGTTCATCAGTTCGAGCCTACAGCTGCTGGTCTCCACTCTTGTGAATGTGGAAAAACGGAGCCGCACAGCGCCACCTGCCCCGATCGGGTTTGCGTCTGTGGGGTGGAAGTCGCTAACCCCACCCACCGCTACGAACGGCTCGTCGGCGAAGTACTTCGCCCGTCCTCAGACGGAAAATACTTGGAAGAAGAGAGAGTTTGGGAATGCGTGGGGTGTGGAGAGAGAACCGTCTACCCAGGCTTAGTCATCCTCAATCCCTTCTATCCAGATAGAGTATTCACATCTTACCCAGAATTGCACGCTGCTATAATGGCGGCAGAAGAGAAAGTGGAATCCGACCCAACCTGCATCCCCCTACCGCCACACCAGCCGCAATTAGAGACAACCCATCCGGCGGCGATAATGCTTGCGTGGGATCGATGGAAGATAGAAATAAAAAACTGGTTCTCATCCCTTCCAACCGAAATTAAAGTTGGGCTTGCGGCTCTTTTAGTAGAAAAGAAACCGTCGGAAGGAATTGCGTGGGCAAGGGCAGTCGGAGAAACTATCTTCCATCCTAACCTGTACGATTTTTATCAGCTTGCTTTAAAACTTCTAAAGGGCGAGGGAGTTGAAATTCCCCCTCTGATTTGGAGGGAAAGACTAAGACCTAAATTTGAAGGATACAGAGACGAATTGGAAATAACAGGGTACGAAAAAGAGTATGAACCGCAATTCACCGCTGAAGTCGGAACGTGGACGGAAGGAGATAGTTGGGAACCTATCCTTAACCGCCTCTCCGCCTATTTCAACCTGTCAGAGTGGGCGGAGGAAGGAATACAGGAAGCAAGAGAGGCACTTGAAACTATCAAAAATTTAGTGGGGGAAAAAGTGCAGCAAGTTACATCAATAGACCCACTTGGCAATGAAAGAACCTTCTTCTACGTGTTAAAGGGAGATTGGGATGAGATAAAACAAAAGAGCAACGAAATATACCGCCATGTAAGCGAGATAATAAAGGCGAAACAATACAAGCAGGCATATAGCGAAGGCTAAAATCGTAACGGGGGCGAACTGGGTTCGACGGGAAGGAAAGTGGCATCGGTGGCGGGTCGGGTGCACCGATGTCGCCGCCTTCTCGGACGCGGGTTCAATTCCCGCCGCCTCCACCAATTAACCAATGAGGGGGTCGGCAATATATGTCTAAAAAACACTGGTGGGTTGTCGGCGGCGGCACAGTTGTTCTTGTTGCCGTCGCTGCCATCGCCTACCTTGTCGGCAAACATACTCGCCCGCCAGCAACTGAGACCAACAGGTTCGTCAGGGTGATTCCGTCGGCTGAACGCCGAAGGAGAACGGAGGGAACGCCGCCGACGCTGCCTCCGCCTTACCAATACCCCCAACCCACCCCGCATGAACCGCTTGCAACATTAGTAGGTCGCTGCTCTGCCTGTAACGGGAGGGGGTTCTTTAGTGACCCAACGATTTGTCCGGTCTGCGGCGGCGCTGGCAAGGTCATTGGTGTCCGTACCGTCGGATATGTAGGTGGTATTCCCGTCTACCAACGGGATAATGCGCCGACTGTCTGCCCCTACTGCAACGGCTACGGGTTCTTCCTTCCGTCCTACGGGCGCTGCGAAACCTGCGGGGGCAGGACAACAGGCGACTGGTTGAATTATTGGCGACAGCTGGCGAGACAGCACTGGCTCACAACCAGCGGCGGACGCTATGCGGAAGTCAATATGACTCCGTAAATAAGCCCCCCAAGACTGAGCAGGCGATCGGTCAAAAGAGGGGAAGAGCGAAGGAGGCACCTGAAAATGGTAGACAAGGTAATCGCTAAGGTCGTAGATGTCATCCGCAACACGCCCGCATGGGAAATTGACATTAAGGGATATACCGTGCGGCCTTTAGAAGACAGGGGTCGCACCGAAATAGAGCTATTAGCTAAAATATGCAATGAGACCCCTTACCTATTCGTGCTCGTCAATAACGAAACCCACCACATAGAGTTCCATAGTAGAACGGGCGCAGGGGACTGTCGCCTTGCTGGCTATCGCCAGCACAGGGGAATGCGCCCCCACCGTCCTTTCGCCGAGGAATTATATTGCTGGATGCGTTATAATTAAATAGTGGGTGAGCAGTATGTTGGAGAAACAACAAGGCGAACGATGGGCTGTCCACTACGGTGGTGTTTGCGAAATTCGCTATCACTTCGTTTGGTGCCCAAAATACCGCCGTCCTATCCTCGCGGGTTTGGTGGCAGAGAGACTTAGACAATTGCTGGAGGAGCGCGTTGCTATGCTTGGTGGCGAAGTTATAGAAATCGCCATCCAGCCTGACCATGTGCACCTTTTCCTTCGCTTGCATACTCCTTATCTTGCACCTGCTCAAATTGCTTACCGCCTTAAGGGTTATACAAGCAGAATATTGCGGAAGGAGTTTCCAGAGTTGCGCCGCCGCTTGCCGACCTTGTGGAGCCGCTCCTATTATGTTGGCACTGTTGGACAGGTTAGCAAGGAAATAGTTGAAAGATATATTGCGTCGCAAAGGGGGCGTTAGTTGTTGAAACTTACTTATCAATATAAACTCAAACCAACCAAAACACAAAGCAGGCTGCTGTGGCAGTTTTTGGCAATATCGTGTCAAATCTACAATGATGCCCTTAAGGAACGAAAAGAGGCTTGGGAAACCGAGCGCCGAACCGTCACCTATCAAGAACAAGCCCTCAAACTTAAGGATTTGCGGGCAACCGATAAAGAACTGGCGCTCCTTAACTTTTCCGCCTGCCAACATGTCTTGCGCCGCCTTGACAAAGCCTTTAAACGCTTCTTTAATGGGCTGAAGAAAGGCGAGAAAGTGGGCTACCCCCGCTTCAAGAAACCCCACCGTTTCAGGACTTTGGAGTTTACCTACGGCGACGGCACAAAGATTATGCCCGATGAGAAAGGAAGGTTGCGGTTGTATGTCCAAAATGTCGGTTTGATTAAGGTTATCTAGCATCGCCCGTTGCCCGAAGGAGCGGTCATCAAACAAGTGTGGGTTACCCTTAAGGCTGATGGTTGGTATGCTACATTTGCTTTGGAAGTGCCCGACGAGGCTGTCAGGAAACCCTTGCTAAAGACAGAAAAAGCCGTCGGGATAAATGTCGGTTTGGAAAACCTTTTGGCGCTTTCTGACGGAACGCTGATAGATAACCCCAAGTGGTTTAAGGCAACCGAGGAAAAGATTGCCCTTAAGCAACGAATACTCAGCAAGAAGGTTAAGGGTTCTAAGAGATGGCGAAGGATGTGTCGGCAAATTGCTAAGTTGCATCTTAAGGTTGCCAGACAAAGGCGGGATTTCTATTTCAAATTGGCAGGTTGGCTCGTGAGGGAGTTTGACCTTATCGCCGTTGAGGATTTGAACACTAAGGGTTTGGCGCAAGGGATTTGTAGTAAGGGTGTGCACGATGCCAGTTGGGGCATTTTCCTTAACCAAATCCTGCCTTACAAGGCTTGGAGCGCTGGTAAGGCAGTGGTTAAGGTTAGCCCCAACGGCACTTCCCAATATTGTGCTATGTGTGGCGCTTGTGTGCCGAAAGACCTGTCCGAGCGTCAACATTGTTGCCCGCATTGCGGTTTCGTGACGCATCGTGACATCAACTCCGCAATCTTAATCCTTAAGATGGGCTTGGAGCGAGCCCGCAAGGGCGCTGGTTTCACACTAGCGTCGTGCCTGCAGGAAGCTGTCGGCTTTAGCCGACAGTGGCTCACAGTAGAAGAGGATGATGTGACAAGAAAAGTGGAAAAACTCCTAAAGGCAATAGACGCCCTGCTAAGGAGACTTCAGAGTTAATTTCGGCGCCGAAATTAACTCTAAAACGATGGAGTTATGCTCTCCTAAGGAAACACCCCCCGCAAAAGCCTGAATTTTGTCAGCACACCAAGGGTTGATCGCCAAATCATCGCCGCCAAACTACCCACTCTTTCCCTTAGCTCTCCTATACTTTCTATAAGGTTCTTTTTCTCTTCGTCTGCTGCGAGGTTAGCTACAGCCCTCGCGAAATTTTCAATCGCCCTCATCTTTTCGCCCAAAAGTGTTGCATTGCCTTCCTTCACCGCCCCTTCTAAATCCTTTACAATTTCACGAAAGTATTGCTGAGCCCCTTCTACTTTTTCAGCCGGCATTACCTCCACCAAGATTGTTTCCAATGTCTCAACGAATTTTTCAAGGTAAAGCAGGACTGCTTCCTTTACCCGCTCAACATTCTGCTCCCCCCCGTAATATTCCGACGCCATTTCTGAAAGACGATATTCATTTAGTTTCTCGCCAACAATCCTAGCAATAGCAGCAATTCGGCTAGCCACCCCAAAACGGAAGCGCTCCGCAAACGGCTCATCAGAGGAAACGACAAAACCGCCAAATAATGCGGGGTCCTGGTTTATGTGCTCATCCACTTTTTGCAGCTCCCTCTCAATACTTCTTACCCAACTGGGGGAAGGAATACAAGAGAGAACTGCCGACCAATCGGGCCTATCTAAAATATGCCTTCCCCAATCAATCCCCTGCCACTCTTCTACCTTAACCTCCTCCGCAGAAACGGAAAGACGAAAGGCTGTTAATACCCTCAGCATCGCCCCAAAGGCATTTCGAAGAATGACTAGCCAGTCCAGCACGGAAACTAAGGTGTTGACGGCAAAAACCTCCTTCTGTCCTCTTCCTCGTCGTGCTACTCTATCTAGAAGGGCTACGAGATCCCTTCCGAGGCTATCTATAGCCTCCAGAGCAGAGAGAATATTGGTCGCTATCTCCGTCTTCCAAGATGCCTCTTGCATTATTAACCTCCCCCCACTGAAAATTTTAGGGGTATGAGCCGCTCAGGAGGTTACCTTCTGCCGAATAATAAGGGAAAGGACAACGCTTATGACCAACGACCTTAGGAGGCACTGTAGCCATGTGGGAGTGGGCACCGCAACTTTTGCGGGCGTTCCAAGAAAATTACGCACCGATTCTCGCCCAGTGGGGGCTGCCATTCCAAGTGCACACGCAGGAGACGGAAAACCCAATGGAGGGTATCTCCAAGTATACCGTCAAAATAGAAATCTGCAGACCGTCCGCAACCGGAGAATACCTCGTGCTGATAGAAGAATCTCTCCACAAAGCGGACAAGAAGCGTTGGATTACCGTCGGGTCGTCCTTAGGAGCAGCGATAACGCGGTGGAAACTGGATCAGCTGGTCTGGAGGGTCTTCCACAACGCGGCAAACGATATTATCGCCGATATCATTGCCGAGCAAGTAAAAAGATATGCCCCCAGCGAGACGGTCAAGGTCAATTTCGCCTTGAGCGACGGGGCGATTATCCGCTTTGGCTGGGGGACCCTCCACATCCCGTTGTCACACATTGGAGAAATGCCAAAGCTAATTGCAATGCTTGCAGTTTGACCGCCTGCCCCCACCCGCTAACCAAAGATTTAGGGATTAGCGGGATGGCGGACGCTTCAATAGGCGGCACTGCCGAATAATAGCATCGGTGGAGGTGTTACAGAATGGACCCGAAGGAATCCTTTAACTTAGCAGTGCACTTGTTTGAGACTGTCTTCGCTCCCAAGCTGCGGCAATGGGGGATTTCTGTAACCCCTATGGACGACTACGGGGGGAGAAAAGAGTGGACTATAGAGAGCCACAAAGGAGCAACAATAATTTTAATAACTCCCCACGTATCTGGCATTGGAATTTACAGGGAGGGACCAGGGGGAAGAATAATGCGTACTTGGGAATACTCAAAGGAAAAGGCGGTAAAAGCGATCCGCAGGAAACTCATTAAAGTAACCGCAGGCGCGATTGTGTCTATTTGCCGAAGTACGGCACCGCCAGAATTCACCAGACTTTACATAGACTACCGATTCACTGAGGAGAAAATTGACTGGTGGTTAAGAGATACCCGCACGACACTCCCTTCTGAGATAGCCCTAACCTTTGTGATTGAGCCAACGCGTCTTCGTTGGAAGTGGATAGTAGAAATTGAGCGAAGAAACAAATTTACCGTGCAGGGGGATGATAATCCAATAGAAGCCCACCACCGCATTCTTAAAACAGGTATTTCCCTTGCTACTCTATGAAACAAGGCGACGCAGAAAGGCAAATCTTCGAACTAAACGGTTTGTCACCTCCCCAAGCGCAAGGCCCAACTCGCTTATTACCCCCGCCAAACGCTCAAGGCTATCTGCTAATTTGTCCGCATCTGCCTTAAGTTTATCCCGCTGCACATCCGTCAGGCTCTCATCCTGCAGCTGCCCTCTTAAATACTCCAATACCAATTCCCCAATTTCGTTGATTTTCTCCCAATAGACCTTCACCTCATCCCAGTTCCCTTTCACTACGGCTTCCTTAAATAGCTCTGCCAAAGCTTCTATATTGATAGGTCGCTCCGCCACCTTAGAAAGGTGTTCTTCAATAATTTCTCGAGATTCCCTAAACAACTTAAGTGTCTTTCCTTTTAAAGTACCGAGGCCGCTGTCATGAAGGCGAGGCAACCCCTCCCCTATTTTTATGCTTTGCCAACGGCCCTTTTCCTCCGCTATTTTCTGGTCAACAACCCCAGCGATAAGATCAATCCATTCTTTTATTTCCTCCTCAAAATATTTAACAGTCGAAAGATTGGGAGGGACGCTGAAAAGGCGGCAAATTCTTTTGAAGGCAGGCGAGTTGTCCACCTCTTTAAGCAATCTTGCTATATCCGCTACTAACTCAGAAGAGGGTAGGTGTTTCCGCACCTGCCCCCATGCCGGATAATCCAAAATGACTTTTTCCCAATCCACCTCCGTCCAAGGTACCTCCTGCACCTCTACTTCCTCTGCCTGCCGCGGCGCCTCGTGCCCTTCACTTCCCGCCAAAAGCCTAAGTACCTCCACAAGACTATCACGAAGGGTAATTAATCTGCCAATTACCTCGTTTTCTATTGTATCGGCAAGGTCAGTCCACCAGCCTCTTCAGCTACTTCTTCTAAAAATCTCTTCAATTCGTAAGTACTGGCTAAGGCTAACCCTATATAGTTTGCTATTTCCCTCTTCCACACTCTACTCATTCTTTCATTTGCACCTCCATTCCATAAACGGATTTTAAACAGACGAAAAGTCCTTTGGGGTTTTAGCCAAAGGCAAAGCAAGCGAGGTAAAATTAAGGCGCTGGAGGTGTTTCTATAGTGGCCAATGTTATCAAAGGAAGAACGGATTTTGTAGTCATCTCCCAAACAAAAAAGTTCTATCGGATGCAGGATGCAGTCATCGACGGGCTAATCAATGTACTGTCGGAAACGATAAAGTGGCTGGAAGGTGTAAGGGGCAAAGCCTCCATCAGCGGGGTCATTCTCTCCTGGATCAATGATCTTCAAGAATGGGAAGTAATGATTACCTTCCGCGAACTGAGCCCAGAGGAACCGGTAACGAACGCGAAGAGTTAATTTCGGCGCCGAAATTAACTTTTGAAAGGCGCGCCAATCCCAGCGGAAGGGAAAGATGTAACTTGACCCCCTCCTTTCCTATAGCCGCTTGTGCAACTTCCTGATAAGCTCATCTAACTTTCTCATCTTGGCGAAAAGGTCAACTTCCAAGGCGCCCTTGCTACTATCCTCAAGGAGAGGAATATACCCCCCAAGCCTAATAGCGTCACGGAGCCACCTCACACCGACATCCCCCAACTTCATATCACGAGCGACTACATCCTCTAAGGCACGAGTAATCTCATCTATAACCCGCGCTCTGATCCAATCCACATCCAAAGGTGCGCCTCCGATTTTATCCATCAACCTCTCCGCAAGCCATTTCAATCCATCCGAAGTAGGTGCAACATCTATCGCTGCCCTGCAATCCTCACAAGTCGGAATATAATCCCATTCACTATCGTCAAAAATATCTTAATTCCATATGTAATTTTAACCTTTTTGGTAGCCGAGGAGAATTGTCTTGATTCTTAAGCAAACCGATTGCCCCAGATTTGGGCTCACGCAGTGGCGATAGCCAGCACATGGGTTCAAACCCCATCAGGGCAATCCGTCAGATTCAGCCGACGGTAGGTGACCGAGGGCACTTCTTAGCAAGAGGAATTTGAAAAACACCTTTGCTGAGCCCCAGTAGACCAATTCCGTAAGCCAGCTCAACAAACTCCGGTCCGCTTCGTTTAGATCAGAAAGAATGGGTCTGTCGTTAACTGTGGCCCGTACAATATCTACAAGGCGACTGATTTCACGGTAATAGATTTCTGCCGCTTCGTTCACCTCACCTTTCTGTAGAGCCCTCTTAAACCTCGCAGCCGCATCGGACAAAAGCTCTAACGCTGCATTCTTTTGTCCCTGCGGCAGTTGCGAAAGCGATAAAGCTTGCTTTAGGACATGGTGTAGGTGGTCAAAAGACTCAAAAACTTTTTGTGGGATATTTCTCCCCGCCAATAGTGCCTTCAGTTCATCAACAACCGAAAACAGGGGGGAAATGTAGTCTTGAATGATAGACGTAAGGGCATCCGAAAACACCTGCGTGTCTATCTTGACCTTCTGACACAGCGAGGAGAATTCTTCGTGTGACTCCATTTTAGCAAGCCATGAGCGTGCCTCCGCCAACTCGCTTTCAATATTACGAAGATAAAATTCTTCTATATGAGTTAACACTTCGTTCATCGAAGACGATACTGAAGAGTCTTCGTCCAGCATTTGTAAGACAACTTTCTTTGCCGAGTTTTCTATAACTTCCATCGAGCTATTTATTCCACAGACATAAAAACGAAACTTATAGATTATTTCATCCAGCTCCTTTTCCCGTTCCTCGCGGGATCGTGGCCTTTTCTTTTTTGCCTCCGCCCCAAGACGCTCCTTCTGATCGACGAGACACGCTAACAAAAACCACCCCAATAACCCGCTTAATTGCAAAAGTTTGGAGGATGCCCCCCCAGCAATATCTCTTATTGAGCGCCACTTCTCTAAAATGCGGTCACGAAAGCCTTTAGGTTCCATCATATCTACCCCACGTAAGGATTTTAAGTAACAAGCCTTGCAAGCGGCGAAGCGCGAGGTAATAATAGAATTGGAGGTGGCCCACGTTGTCTCCAATTGAAATTGTTGGACGGGACCCCGCTTACAGAGACAGCCAAGGTATCCTTTACTGCGGCGATGCCTTAGAGATTTTACAGAAATTGCCTTCGGAAAGCGTTGACCTCATCCTAACCGACCCGCCCTTCATGATCAGCCAAGAAACCGTCATCCGACGGGCACCCCATCACAAGTAGTCGGCAACCGCGTATCCCAAGCTCAGGAGATTTACCGAACACTTAAAGAAAAAGTTGAAGGAGTATATTTACTTCACAGCCGTTTCACCAGACGAGACCGCGCAGAGAAGGAACGAAGGATAATTGGTTCATTAAGGGATACAGACAACACAGAAGTTCGAGTTTTAGTAGCAACCCAAGTTGTCGAGGTATCGTTAGATATAAGCTTTGACACCCTCTACACAGAGATAGCCCCCGTTGACGACTTACTCCAACGGTTCGGCAGGGTCAACCGTTACGGTGAGCACCCCGCTGGCGTGGAAGTCCATGTAGCAACCAAATACGATAAGCGCCTGCATAACGTCTATGGGAAAGAGCGCCTCGAAGCGACCCTCAACTGCGGGCCCGCTGATAACGCCGAGCTACCCTATGTTGTGTGCTCGCAATGGGTTAAGAGGGTTTACAAAGGGTGGACGAAATCTGAAGAGAGGAGGTTCTCTAAAGCAATGAGGGGGCTGGAAGAGTTATGTCGGGACCTAAAGCCGCTGACGGCCCTGAGTGAAGAGGATGAGCACGACTTAGAAAGTTACCTCAGCCAAACAATTGAAGTTCTTCCTAAATGTCTGGAGGACACTTTTAACCAATACTGGAACAACGGAGAGTATCTGCTTGCCTTTCAACTCCTCGCCCCCGTGCCCTTCTGGGTATGGAAGGAGTTACCAAAGAAAACAAAGAAAATAGGAAATGGGCAAGAAATATCGATAACCGATACGGCATATGACTCTGAAGAGGGGCTTAAAATTGAAATTGGTGAGTGACCGTGCGTGAAAAAGACTGGGAAAAGGCAATCCAAATCGTTGACAAAGAATACAAAAACAAAGTGGTTCGGGGGTCAGCCCAATGGTGGTCTTTGGTTCTCGGAGTATATAAGAAAATGCAGGGGCGAAAAATGCTTCGGCGGCTCAAAGCAGCAGGAATCCTAAGGAAGCAGCAGATAGACTTACTGACCATCCTCGCCCCGATTCTAACACCTTCCTTCCCAATTTCCATTGACCAGCTGTTAGTAGACCTACCTACTCCATTTACCATTACTTCGCTGGAAAACTTGGCGGCACATTACCAACGTCTTATTCCCCAGATGGCGCTTTTATCCCCTTCCCAAAACCCGCCCCTCGTCTTTGTGCCTCTCCGTGCCGAAGAAATTCTCAAACTTGAAGAAGGGCAAGGGATCCCACTCACGACAATAGACGAATTCCCTGAATGGGTGGAAACATTCATTAAGGCATGGTATACCGCTATTTTGTGCGGCATTTTGGACGGCGTTTTTGTTCCGCAGGGCGAGGCAGGACTAAAATGGATTCTCCAGCTAACTGCTAATCCAGTGCTGAAGACTTTCTTGGGTACACAATTACGGCGTAATCTTGAAAGCCTCAATACGGCGTGCCGTCAGTGGCAAAACATCACATTGGCGGACGCGCTGAGCCTACAGCACCGCTTTGGCGTATTTAAGCAAAACAATGTCACGATGGGCGCTTTTCTACACCCGTCAGCCATCGGGCGGGTATGGTGCGTCCGCCTCCACGCCCTCCATAACCCTCTCTTTCCCAAAGAATTTAGCCCTGCCAATGCTCATCAGTGGTGGCTGAACACCATCCAAAGCCTCCTTCCTTGTCAATACTTGGACGAGGGAAATGTGGAAGGGTGGGTTCCACTCATCGGCGGTGTCCTTAACCGTGACGACATCGGAGCACTTGTTATCTTTAGAGATTTCGTCCCCGCCCATCCGTCATTGCGGATAATTGAAGTTGACTTTGACACGGATTATAATTTAATCGCTGAGGTTGCTACTAAGGTAATAAAGCAGAGAAGTGGGGCGAAATGACCGACCGAGAGCTAGCTGAAGCAATGGAACGACTGAGGCAGGCAATAGTTTCAACTCCGTCCACCCTCGATAAGGAGCTGGCAAAAGCAGATGCCGCCATTGCACCAACACTAAATGAAACCTTTGCTATGCAAATGCTTGAGAAAGCATTGCCGCCCGTCCCAACCACTCTTATTACTACCAACCTGGATGAAGCCAGCCAGCGTCTAGTAGAGCAGGTTTGGAACCTAATGCTATCTGGGCGGTCAACGCGGGTTCGCCGGAGTTGGCATGTTAACTTTATCTTGCTCCGCCGATTGTCTTGGCTCAACCCCATCATCCGTCCCGCTATCAACCTCATAAGACAAGAATTGCGCCAACTCAACTGGGAAATCGTCCCGCTAAAGCCCGAAGCGAAAGGAAGAGTTTTATTAGCCCACAGGTTACTTTTGAACCCTCACCCGCTACTTTCGTGGGGCGAATGGCTGGATAAAATGGTAGAAGATAGCCTCGCTCTGGACGCCGCAGCATCCGAAGTTTGGTCGGCAAGATACATACCTTTTACGATCACTTACCCCCAACTCGTCTTGCCCCAACTGGAAGAGAAAAAGAAGAAGCCAGAAATGCCCGCTGCCCCGCAGCAAGCCCCGCCTGACCTGGAAGAACTCATCGGATTGGCGGGGGGAATGCGGAAAGAATTAGCATCTTCTTTACTCCATACCAAACGTATGGCGGAATTAGTTATTAAAGAGAGATTGTTTTGGTTGGAAGAGTGCGGGCTGGTTAAGTCAACGACAGACATTTACCGATATATTGACGCGATGTGTAACCGATTGTCTAAAGCGAGAGACCTGCTGGAAGCCCACGAAATCATGGTCGCCGAAAGCCCATCCGTCCTGCGCAAAACCTTCGGGGGCTCCGAGGAAGAGTTGAACAAAGCGGCGCTTAGCGTCAGCGAACCAAGCCTAATCCCCTACCCGATGGATTTGCCCCTAGCGCTTATCCCCGTGCCTGGCGAACAGATTGAGTTCCAGGGAGATATTTATACACTGGTTTTAGACCCTTACTTCCCCTATTTGCGCGTGGTAAACGGCGTTATCATGCGGGCTTATCAGCGACACGAACTAATGTATGTCAAGGAAAACCCTCGCACTTGGAGTTTCTACGGGCTCTCGCCGATTGAATGTGTCATTATCGTCGCCCACGTCATGCTCTACGCCCACGATGTTCAGTTTAGATATTTCTTGACGGGCGCTGTGCCAGCAGCCGTGATCGGCGTCGTCGGCGCTGGAGATGTCTCTGAAATTCGGGCTTACTTAAACGAGGTTGCACGGGGTAAACAGGAAGCCATCGCCGTCCTCGGCATCCCGCCACAAGGCAACCTCATCGTCCAGCGCCTCGCCGAAACCAACCGAGAGTTGCAATACATTCAACTGCTGGAATGGTATGCCCGACTAATTTCTATCGCCTTCGGTCTCCAACCCTGGGAACTGGGCATCCTCTCTGGCGGAACACCGTCCCGCAGGATGCTTCGGCAAAGACCAGGCATTTACGGACGATTTATCACCTGGGAAAATGCCATCAACCATCACATCATCTACCGAGGTTTTAAACTGGCACCCCACCGAGACGCAGTCTTCAGGTTTGTGAACAAAGACATCGGCGACTTCAATGAGGAATCACAAGCCGTAACCAACTTGGTTGAACGGGGAATTATCACCAGAAACGAAGCGCGGCACAGACTTGGTTACCCACCCCTCGTTGGCGGGCTGCCCGACCACGCCTACACCGTCGCTGGTCAAGCGCTGTTGCTCCATGGAAAAGCCCCGCCTGTTGGCACAGAGGGCGAGCCGCCTGAAATCCCACCCATTCCCAGCCCCGTCGGCTTCTGGGTGCCGCCCCCCGTGGGGGGCATAAGCGCCGCTATGGCAGCAGGGGGGCGAGGTGGGGGTGGAGGCGGTGCTGGTGGCGGTCTTGCGGGGCTGCTCGGCTTGGCGAAATCTCTCATACCTACCCCTACTACGGTTTCTTTAGAAAAATGGAGTGACGAAATTCAAATTGCTTTGAAACTCTTTGCCAGAGCAATGGTCGCTGGGGGAGAAGTTACTCATTGGCGGGAGGGTATCGCGCTCGGCATCGCCATCAAAGATGCACTGGAAAAGCAGCTAAAGCGCCAAATTACGGACGGAGAGTGGATTGCGACGCTCCGCCAAATTCTGGATTTTCTCTGGAAAACCAAGTGGGCGAAGGAATGGGATGAGCTAATGCTTAAAATGGTAGACATTACCGACTTGCTCAAACCACCAGACAACAGATAAAAAGAAAAAGGAGATATAATATAAGGGCAGGTTGCAGTCGACCTCGCAGGGTTTCACAGAGAGTGGCAGCAGGAGGCTTTCGCCTTGCTGGCGATAGCCAGCACAGAGGAATGCCGCCTTTACACCTCCTTTCAGTTACGTTATAATTGTAATTAGTGATTGAAAGAGCGTCTGCCCCTAACATAAGGTTAGGGGCTCGGGCTGCCGTCAGCCAGCCCCAGATGCTCGGTGGGTTTAACCCCCACACGGGCAAGCCGCCGGCTTTAGCCGACGGTAGCTGACAGGGTATTTCGCGACGACATGGGTAAGGTGGAAATATAAAAAGGGGTATAATAATAGGAGGAGGTCGCAGCCGACAACGCAGGATGTTTCGCGACAGTATAGGTAAGGTGGAAAGTGGAAAGGCATGGTAGGCATTTGTTGGAGCAATGGGAATGCAGTTTCGCGACAACATGAGTGTGGTGGAAAGAAACTTGGCAGAGTTGGCAGAGATGGGTTCGCGACAACATGAGTGTGGTGGAAAGATAACTTCGTCCCTCACCCGAAGAGAAGGGTGAGGAGGTTTCGCGACGACATGAGTGGAGTGAAAAGCAAAGGGATGCCAGCGTTTCGCGACAACGCAAGTATGGCGGAAGGTGGAAAGAAGGTGGAAAGTCAACCTGCCATTGGTCGTTTTGTGGTTTCGCGACGACATTGGTAAGGTGGAAAGGCATTCATTGTGGGCGAGGATGATGACAACGTTTCGCGACAACACGAGTAAAGTGGAAAGGAAGGCGGCGCACTTGCAAGGCGAAGAAGGCGGGTTGATAGCTTCGCGACAACAAGAGTGTGGTGGAGGGGAAAGTATAATATACACGGACGGCGCAGAGTTAATTTCGGCGCCGAAATTAACTCTAAGGAGGATGGAAAGAAGATGGCAACGCTTCGGAGTTGCTTCTTTGCGTACACTCACCAGATGGCGGGCGCTAACTTGGACGAGGAGGTAAAAATCGTCCGCCTAAAGCGGGTGGATACCGACGTTGAGGTGATAGTGTGCGAAGCGTGTGCGGGGAGATTACTATCAACGGGGAACTTTGTTGTCGTAGAAGAGTTTCGCGACGACATGGATAGAATGGAAAGCATAGAGCCCGTCGCCTTGCAAGACCTCTTGGATGAAGGAACGACAGTTGAGGATGTCAGCGACGACGGCGGAGAAGGAAATTCTTGAAGCGGAAGAAGTCGTCGGAGCATACCTTTTCCTTCACCCAGAAGCCCTACATATCCCATACAGCCTGCGGGCGCTAAACTACCGCGCCCGCAATCCGCATTTCAAGGAATTACTGGAAGTTGCCTCGGCAGGGCTATCTGGGGGCGGGGTCAATTTCCGTGCCCACCTATCACCAGACAGCTATCGGTTCTGGAATGACAAATCTTTCTCATTAAGCCTCTCCCCAACTCACTACGAACAAGTCGCTGATGCCCTGCTCTTCCTCTGCGATGTCGCCCGATATGACTCTCTGCGTACTACCCTAAACGACCTCGCAAGAAATCTAACCCCCCACAATGTGACCGAAACAATACACTCCCTCTTGGAGCGGACAGCGAGCGTCCTGCACAGTACCAACTGGCGCATTCAATCGGGTAGCCTCTTGCAGGAGCAATACACAGCACGACTACGCAGCATCTACGAAACCAAGAACTTGCCCCTCTATAGTCACATCCAATTTCTGGACGGTCACGACATTTTCTTCCCACGCCGAGAATACACCCTCATATCTGGACGAACGGGCTCGGGGAAGACGAGCGTAGCGTGCATCCTAACCTACAACCTCCTTTTCTCGCACGAAAGGAATGACAGCCACGCAGCACCCCGCCCCCTTAACGTCCTCTACATTTCCTTAGAAGTGCCTTCAGAAGCCATTCTCGCCAAAATCCTTGGCACCTTCACCCACAGGTACATCCTCAAGCGCGCTCCGGCAGGCGAACTCCCGCAATTTAGCGACGATGAAATCAAAACCCTAAAGCACTTTGGCTGGAACGATTTTTACGCTAAAACCACACCCGAAAAATTTGAATTGACAATGAAGGTCTTAGACGTCTTCAGGGAGAAAGTTGGTGATAGACTGTCTATTTACCATAGCCCTGTCCTCACTGGCGACGATGTCGTTTTGTTAGTTACATCAAAAGCGCTAGAGCTTGCCGCCGATGGACAAACGCTGGATGTCGTGATCATTGACTTCATTCAAAATCTAAGGACTCGCAGTGAAGCAAAGGGGCAAGGAAAAGAGGGGGCATCCCTGTCCCGCGAGATAGGCCACACCATTCAAGAACTCCAGCAAGTATTTAGCCGATTTGAAATTTGCGGAATAGTTCTATCGCAAGTTAATGACATGGGTGAAGTGCGAGACAGCCGTGTCCTCGAACACCTCGCCGCCGTCCACATCCGCATAGGAAATTACTATCGGGATTTCTCTCCTTTGTTTGAAAGATACCTGCGGGGGAGTGGAAAATTTAAGGATGGGAAACCTGTCGATCGTGCCTCCGCAAGACAACTGGCAGAGACCTTCAACGATATCGCTCAAAAGCTCCCAAACAAGAAACTGCTGGATATTTCTGTCTCTAAAAACCGCTACGGCGATGAGATCAGAACTCCTCAGATTCTTATGTGGCGCCCTGCCATACCCCTCATAGTGCGAGGCTTCGAGATAGCCGAAGCGATCAAACATCTGGAAGAAGAGCAAGCTAAAAAGTCGCCAAAGAGTACCACAGAGGAAACGCCGACCCTTGCAGAACCCGAAGATACTACCCCCATAGGTGACTATCCCTTTTAATTCCAGCCGCTGTATAATTTAGCAGGCGATAGCACATCCGACATAAAGGAAGGAGGGTAACACGATGCTCGTAAGAGCGGGCGACCTTTTGAAGGCGCTCCAGTTCCTTCACGCGGCTTCGTCGGCGCTCGGCAGCAAATACTTCGCAAACTACTTTTCTTTGGAAAGTGAAAATGGCCTTCTGCGGATGAGAACCTCGTCACCTAACGGAGCAGCGGAAGCGACAATAGAGCCTACCGGTGAGGCAGAACCAATAAGCGTCGTGACGACGACAAAAATCTTCCGCCTGCTCCAGTTCATCCCCCAATCAACAGATATTGAACTGATACCCGACGAAGGGGAGATTAAAATTCGCGCCGACCGAAGTACATGGCATATTCCCTTAATGAACGTTGAAGCACCGTTTATGCCCGAACTACCTGAGGAGGCAGCTCTTGCCATCCTGGAGGTTGAAGGCAAATGGGGAATGTTTCAGTCCTTCCTCTCCGCCGTCGCTCCCTATACGGAAGGGTCGGGGTCCTATCAACAGCCGTCCGTTTACTTCCAAATAGACCCTACCGAAGGAATCTGCTATGGAGTAGGAACGAATAGAGCGGAAGCCCTGATAGAACGGATCCCCGTTGAAGCTAACGGACAAGCTGAAATCTTACTGCCTTACGAAACTCTAAAGCCAATTATCAATAAAGCCACGCCATCGCGGGTGGAAATCTACCAGTCGGGCGCCAAATTTGTCGGCGCAACCTGGTGGCTTTACGTACCAGCCCTTAGCCTTGAAATAGCAGACCAGCGCCGCTTCCGACGCATCTACGAAAAAGTCAACGATGAAACGATTAGAGTCTCCCTGGCTATGGAACGGACGGAATTGCTCTTGGCGATGCAGCGACTCCAAGCATTGGCAGACCTAAGCGGCGCCGTCAAATATATGACAGGCAGCATAGAAGTCCACATCCAACCCCACTCCGAAAGGGAAATCCACCTGTCCGCCTATGCCCTTGGCGGGACGCTCCTCTCAGAAGAAGTTATCCCCACAGCGGAGGCAGTTGTATGGCCGGAAGATATTGAGCCCCCGCTGCGAATAGGCAGCAGAAGCATCCAAAATGCCCTCAACACCTTCAATAAATCGACGATTATCCAATTCGATTTCGCTTACGACAGCGATAAGAAAGGTCCGACCATTGCACGGGTGACATCGCCACTGCAGCCACACCGAGAAGTCTACTTCGCCCTGTTAATGAAAGGCGAATCCTAACCGAGCAAGTAAGGGGGAAGAGTACCGAGATGGTGTGGGATGTATCGCCATCCGACCTTTATAACTACCTCAAGGAAGATTTGCAGTTAGGAAGGAAATGCCCCATCATCTTCATTTGGGGGCAGCCTGGTATCGGCAAGACGATGATTGTCCAGCAGCTTGCCCAAGAATTGGGTTACCACCTTGTCGTTTTAGAGGTTTCCACCATCCACCCTTATGCCCTCTCAGGTATCCCCGTTCCCAATATCCGCCGCAGGATGGTGGAATTACTACCTCTCCGCTTCGTTGAAGAAGTGCGACAACATGAAAAGGAGGACTGCATTATCTTTCTGGACGATTTCGGCGCTGCCGACCCCTACCAACAACGAATCGCCCTCGCACTGACAACCTACCGAGCCATTGGAGATACCGCCCTACCCCCAACAGCGAGGTTAGTCATCGCAACAAATCGCGAGGAGGACGCCGCCTATGTCATCACGCCATCCTATGCCATCCTTAACCGCGTGAAGCACTACAACTTGGTGCCGAAGTTTGAAGACTGGGTGAGTTGGATGCACCGCCACTATTCCCAAACCAAGCCGACACTGCTGGAGCTAGTCGTCTCCTTCCTCACTGCATACCCTTCACACTTCTGTTGGACGCCAGAAACGGCGATAAAGAAGCGGACAGCAGCATATCCGACGCCGAGGTCTTGGGCAAACTTTATAGCAAATACACCTGAAGAGGCTATCCAAAACCCTAAGGAAATAGGCCAACGGTGCTCTTTTTGGGTGGGAAAGGAAACCGCTACCGAATTTTATAAGTTCTGCTTAGTTCCACAAGACGAAGTAAAAGCAATCCTTCGCAACCCTAAACTGATAAGGCAGAAAAGTAGAGTCTGGCAAATCCTGTTTATCACCCACATTATTGAGACTATGTATAAATCGGGGAAGGCAATTGACACGAAAGGCTTAGAGGATCTCCTGAAGAATGTGTCTAACGATGTCCTCGCCGCTGTCCTTCCCAACCTACAAGGAGACCCAGAATTAGAAAAGCTGCGTGCCCAACTCAGCCTTCAAATCGTCTCAGGGAAGAAAACCGATTGAAGATACTCCCACCCATCCTCTGGTCTATTACTCCAGATGACTTTCGCAAATGCCTGCAACCACGGATGATAGAACAATTCCAAATGGGGTGTTACCACAACGACGGGGCGCTCATTAAACGCCGCGCAGAGAATCTCCATCGCTATACCGATAGATGGCTTCTCCAACCAGAAAAAGGCAGCGTGCGCTTGACTAATAAGGCTAATATCTCCGACGACGAGCTCCCGTGACGCCACGGAAAAAGGCATTTCGGAGATCATCTTGGCCCAACGACGGCGGTCAGTCGCATCCACGGGCGTTAGAGGGTCAAACCCATAATCCATCCCAATATCGGAGAGAGCGAGAAACGCCTTCTCAAAAACCCGCTCTCCATGTATGTTCGTGCCGACATATACCTTAGGCCTACTCGCCGGCTCACCGAAATGTTCCTTCAGGTAAAGAAGAATTTGGCTTAAGACCCAGCGACGGTTGTCGTCCAAGACCTCTATGTAATAATCGCACAAGTGGGGAGATAACTGTTCGCTCGGGTGAGGGTCAGAAGGCGCATCGATATAATTGAGGTAAATAACCTTGCCTCCTGATGAGCGAACGAAATCTACCTCGTTGGGAAAACGAACATCTGGAATAACGCACCGAGGTAAGTCGCCAAAGTTTGCCTGCCAACACCGAATCCACAAATCCGCTTCATCAGTAAGCGACCGCCCCGCCATTCCGCAATCCTGAAGACGCCGCCGCACCTCACCTACCCACTGGGGACGAAACGCCATAGCAGAGTAAATGTATGACGCTCCTCCCTTAATCGCCGCAGCGAAAGGAGCAACCGCCGCACCATAGTGACCGGCAATAACCCAAGCCATCGTCGTCTTGCCACTCCTCTGCTTACCCGCAAGCCCAACGAGGAACTTGCTGGGGCGCTTGTAGACATACAACTCCTCAACAATGCCAACAGGTACTTCCATCATCAGCGGGCACGACGAGCCGTGCCCTCTCACCTCCTTACGATTGCTGGTTATCAGAAAATATATCTACCAACCCCACGCTGAGGTTATGGTAGATGTAATCGACATATCGCCTATTTATATCAATACCCCAAGCGACCCGATTCAAGCGCAAGGCAGTGTAAAGGGTAATGCCACTTCCAGCAAAGGGGTCAAGAACCGTATCCCCAACAAAAGAGAACATCTTGATAAGACGGTACGGAATCTCAGGTGGAAAGGGAGCAGGACAAATATCGCGCCGCCGGTTCGGCGGGAGTTGCCAGATGCCTGTGGACGCCCATACGAATTCCTCCTTCGTCAATTTGCTTGCCTCCCTGATTTCATCCGCTGCGATGGCAGGCCGATACTTACCACCCTTCTGAAAGATAAGGATATATTCATAAAAAGTGCAAACGGGAATGTTAGGAGGATAAGGAAACGACCCATAAAGGTGAAGCGCCCCGCCAGAAGCATGATGCGCCCGTAATTGCTCGTAAAGAAAACTCCCCTTATAGATCAGCCCGCATTCCTTCTCCAAGTAAACAATAATGTGGGCATGCGTCGGCAAACACCTATTGACCTTTTCGTACTTTAGATTTGTCCAAGAATCGGCAATATTAATACATAGCTTCCCGCCACGGACTACGACGCGGGCGCATTCCCTTAAGATAGCGAGCAGCTTGGCTAAATACTCCTCCCAAGTAGGCTGGTTTTCTAAATCATCCGCCAAATCCGTGTAGTATCCTGACCGTATGTAGTAGGGAGGCGATGTTACCACAAGGTGAACGCACTCGTCAGGAAAAGTCTGGAGAATGGGCAAAGCATCCCCCGCCCAAAGCTTCCAACGCTCTCCCGCATACGTCGGTTGAATCAATTAAAACCCTCCTTTCCTCGCTGGCTGCTTCAAGCGACCGGCTGGCAGGTTGAAATTTTAGCACCGCCGTGTTATAACTGTGGGTGGCGAGACTGCCGAATAATATACTCGGGACGCCGAAAGGAGGAAAAAGCGATGGCACGCCGTAAGCCTGACGCTAATCAGATGACGGACGAAGAAATCATCGCCCGCCTGACGCGGGACGAGGCGGTAGAGATACTCTTGGAGCGGTACGAGGGGTACCTGTGGCAAATGGCGCGAACGCGGTGGGAGCAAACAACAGGTAAGGAGTTTGTGCCCTTAGAAGACCTTGTTTCCGCAGCTAAGCTGGGCTTTATCGTTGCCGTCCGAGAATTTAACCTATCAATGGGCGTCAAATTTCTCACCTACTTTGTTACCGTCGTCAACAACCACATCCTCAAAGAGATTCAAAACTTCATGCCCCTCTCTTTCGGCACTTGGAGCCAAAAGACGGAAGCGGAAAAGGAGGAAATCGCCCAAGTCCTAAAGTCAATCCAAAGCCTCAACAACAACGACAACCCTTATTCCCTTGATGAAGACACCCCGTTGCTTGAGGAAGAAATTCCCGACGAAGCCGACTTAGAGGAACAGGGGCGGCGGGAATTGCGTTGGATACTAAGGAATGCTGTCCGTCGCCTGCCACCCGCCGAACGACAAGTCATTACCTTAATCTATGGCTTGCGAGGGGGTAACCCACTATCACCCAAGGAAGTCGCAAAAATACTCGGTTACACCCCGAAATCAGTCAGCGTCATACTAAATAGGGCGACACAACGGCTTAAAAAGATATTATCGGAGCCCCTGACATAAGGGATGGTTACGAAGCCTTTCGGCGGCTCGGCGAACAAGCTGCATCGCCCGTTGGCGGGAGATCCCCATCTTCTTGCCGACAGCAAGAAAGCTACCGGCGCATTCTTTGTCCTCAAATCCGCAATAAAGCATCAATGCCCGACGCTCTCGCTCTGGTAAGCTTTCCAAGAGCTGACGAAGTATCCTCGACCGTTCTCTCCTCAGCACGTCTTCCTCCACTTCATCCGTGCTGGCCCATTCAATATCCAAAATTTCTTCCACCATCGTTTCATCGTCGTCAGCAGTAAGGCGTCTGTCCATATCAGGCGGCTGCTGTAAGGAAATAAGCGTCGGTCCAGCTAACAGCCCATAATCGTCCTTTGAAAGGCTCATCTCTTGTAACAAGTCTATGAATTCCTCGTCGCTTAACTTTCGGATATCAATCCCGCGCTCAGCTAAAAAGCGGCGAAGACGCGACCACCTACCCAACAACCTCGTAGAAAACCGAATCCCGCCGTGACGGTGACTATAATTGAGCAATTTCCTCCCGATCTCTTGATGAATCCACCAAATAGCAATCGTGGAGAACTTCGTTCCTTCATTAACACTGTAGTGGTCTATTGCCTTGCCCAGCCCAATGACGCCTTCATAAAAAAGGTCTTCAAATTGCATCCCCTCAAATTTGGGGAACTTCGCCAAAACGGCGGCAACCAGCCGAAGGTTGTGATTGAATAACTTCTCTCGGATACGCTCCGCCTCCTCAACGACCGCGCGGCCCGCCTCTGGAAGATCGTCCTTTCCTTCCCAAAGCATCTGCCACACCTCTTCGTAGGAACGATTAAGCTTGGTAGATACATAGCGAATGTAAGCAGCAATAGCTTCGCCTGGCTTCTTTCGACGAATGGTAACACCGAATTCCTTCTTCACACGACGCACCAATGCCGACGCCAATAAAGACATCGCCAAGTCATAGCAACGGAAAAGCAACTGCTCCTCCTCAGGCCCCAACGGTTCATAAGCCTTCAACCACTGTTGGATCTCTGAAGAGATATCGTATAGCAAGGCACCTTGCATGCCTTTCTCCTTCCCTCCTGTTGAAGTCAAAGGATTAGCAGTGCCAATCAGAAACCTGCCTTCTCCTCTCCTGCTGAGAGGACCCCCTTCAAACGACGCGGCCGTGACCACTTCGCCATGTCCTTAAGAAGCGCCTTAACATCTTCCGCCGAAACCGCCCCTCCAAATTTTGCCATACGGCTAATCTTGTGAGCGAGCGCAGCACACTCGGCGTGGGTCCGCCCCTCGAAATATTTCTCATCTACTCCTGCTGGAGGCTCCACACCCAACCTCCTACAATGATATTCGAAAACCTTCCACCCCAGATGCCCGTCCTGCAGCGGCAGGACTTCCACCAGTTCGTCCAAACGCACCGGCCGCAAAAATGCTGGGTCTATCGCGTGCGGTCGGTTAGTCGTAAAAATCATCCCCCAAGAAGCATATGACCGATAGGCATAACCATCAAGCAACTGAAGAAAATGAATGAGCTCTCGCGTCGGCTGCTCCTCTCGATCCTGTATTAAGAACTCGCATTCATCAAAAATGAATAAGACTAAAGGAAACATCTTGATAGCTTCGTAAACAAAATCGATTCCTGTGACACCCGAAGAAAAAACTACCAGCGCCCTTTTCTTCTCAACGGCATACTGGGCAAGGAGGGTAGCGAAAAGGCTTTTCCCCGTGCCAGGCGGGCCAGCAAGGAGAGCACTAAAGTGCATCCCACTGGCAGGATTATCCGCGATAACATCAACCATGTGGATAATTCGTCGAAGGGCAAGCGCAGTGGCAGAGGGATAGAAAGAAAGGAACTCCTCTAAAGTTATCTCCGCTTCACCCAAAGGTGATACTTCGTCGCCGATATCGGCGCCGCCCAATTCCTCTTCTTCATCCTCTACGTCATCATCAAAAGCACTCTGCCATGAAACGTTGCAGACGGCCCCACGTGATTCCTCGCGCAACGCATTAAGAAATGCTTCGTACAGTGAGGCAGGGCTCTCCTTCGCTTCATCCACGAAAAATCGGAAGTATTGATGAAACGCCGTTTCCGCAATTTCCAAGACGACATTAGGAGAACAGCGCCAGTAACCCGCAACGAACTCATAGGAGCGAGGGTCCCACCTCAGCGATGAAATATTGACCTTTGTATAAGGAACAATCTCGGGGTAGAGCCGCCGCAAAGCGCGTCCAGCGATGTGGCGAAAAGCATGGGGAACAGTAATAACAACTAAACGGGGCTTTTCCATTTCCCTGACAATCGTAAGGTCGTAATCAATCCGGCGATCCGTCTTATCTATAACCCAATTTTTGGTAGGGTCTATTTCCTTTAACACTTTCTCATCCATAAATATTGGGCACGAAAGATTGCTTCCCCACCCAGACCACTATAGAAGGAACGTGCCCAATCACCTCCTTCCGATTAAATTGTAGGTTACAAAGCGACCGCAGGCAACCCACCCCCTCAACCAGACAGTAAGCGGTAACTGCCCTACCCCACTAACCAGTCAAGTGCTTCCTTCGCCCATTCCCCGTTCTTTTCGTAAAGGTTGTATATCATCTGAATCTCCCTATCACTATATCCCTCTTGTCTGAGTCTTTCTTCTTCTTCCCTTACTTCTGCTAATTTCTGTTCTACTAGCTGTTCTACGACTTCCTTTGCCCTTTCACCAAGCTGTCGAGACAAGGGACCTGGCGGCTCCTCGGAAATGCCAAATATCCACCGATGCGCTTGGATTATATAATCCAATAATTTGCCCAGCCCGACGCTCTCCCACTCCTGCCGTCGGTAAACGCCGAGGGTGGCTAACGCTGACATAAGACGCCCGATAACCGACCTTACTTCCTCCTTTTCCTTTGGAAACGCACCTTTCACGATGCTCAAGGCTCAATCTTCTTCCTCGGCGACTACCTTGTCCGCCTTCTCTCGGAGCCGCTCAGCCAACTTAATCGCCCGCTTCTTCACTTCGTCAGGCAAGTCAACACCTCGACGCGCCCCCGCCAATGCCTGTTGGGCAGCAATGACTCCTCGGCGGATAACCGTCGGTTTCCCGTCCACAACATCAGCGACAGGCAATTTGTAAGACTCAAACTTGTGGGGGTCCTCCGCATCATAGACGAGGAAAAAGGTCTTGTATCTGCGCCACTCGGAAGCACCCCACTCCGATGGATCCTTGTCGGAAACCCACTTTCGGGCGCGTCTGTCGGCAGCGTCCGCGTCCCACGCGCGATGGTCTGTAACAGGTAGGCGCAGAACGGCAGTATTTACCGTCCAACGCGCCATCGTCTCTCCCTCCTACACAAATTCGGGTTTACCCCCGCCGATATAATTTTAGCTTCGGAAGTACCCCATCCCCGCAGAGGATAGAGGCGCCGGATTTAAAAGATGCTAATCGGCTCGCTTAGGCGAAGAACTGCTCTAAGCAAATAGGATTCATCAGGAGTGATGGAAGTGCTTATGCTTTCCACCATCGCCATCGCCCGCAAAGTAACCACATCAGAAAAAACAATGTCTATAGGAAATTGCTCCCGCACATAGTCGTAAATGTTAGTTAACTGAAAGACCGCCAAGTTGATATCGGAGGCAAGACCCGCCTGTAGCTCTAGCTGCATAGCAATGGGACCTTCTTTTACACTTTGGGCAACAGAGCCCCACTCGTCAGCCACTAACGGCTTGACGCGAGCTCCCCAGACAGCCACCTCCGAATCCTCTACCTCAGGAAAGGTATAGACAGGAGAAATTGTCCTCTCAAGGGAGAAAGTAAAACTATAAACCAATCCCAATAAATCCACCCAAATTCCTGTAGGAAACCGAATGCTGATATCCCGAATAGTCAGTAGGTTGCTGGAAAAGAGGGAGGCAGCGGCAGCCGAAGAAGAAAAAACATCTATCCCCGTTCTATCAGTATACCAAGACAAATACGGGGTCAAAAAGTCCATACCGAAGGACACAATAGGCTTATCTCCCCCCGAAGAGCCTTGGATACGAACCCTTGTTGGGATAGCCATATGAGTCTCCACGACAAAACAGTGCCCTGCGAACTCTGGGATCATAGACAAGGCGACCAGTTGGATACCATACTCCGGCGCCGATTCAAAACTTCTTCGCCTTCCACCTGCCTCATCATTCCATACCGACGAAAGAACCTCAGGCAGGAATTCCTTGGAAAGTGACCCCGTGATGGAAATGGAACGCCCACCTATAGGGACGGGCTTGAACGTAAAGGCAAAAAGTTTACCAAGTATCTCAAGAGGAGCTATCCCAAAGTCACCGCTAACTGTTACACCGTCAATAGGAGGAGCAGGCAAATAAGGCAAATCTAAAAGATTAAAACCATAGACACGATAAGCATTTCCATAGGCTAAAGCTGATCTTAGGATCCGACGTTCTTTTCCCTGCGACCTTCCATGCGACCCCGCCCCCTCCCCAGATTCATCCGTCTGAAGGATTCTGAATGGGATAGGTGTCGCTGTCCTCAACCACCTAATTATTGACACTTTTACATTCTTCCCAGAAAACAGAATCAAGGCACTACTCCTCCGATTTTCAAGTACCGTAAGAAAAATCTAATGCCCGCAAAGAAACCGTTGCCTCCAATGCCCCCTCAACCCTCACGGAAGTGTTCCCCTCACCAAGCCGCGCAGAATAAAATGAGAAGGTAGTTGGCACTCCCCCCTCAGGATAAATGGTCATCATGATTTGGTAGACCCCCGTATGCGGCTGGAACTCTATATTGCGTCCAAGCCATAAAACAGCATCGGGCGATAAGGCAAGTTGCAACTCCACATCCCAACGATTAATAGAGAAGTCATTGGCGACTTTGACGGGGGATATTCCGACACGGTGCCGCCAAGTAACAGGGGCATTAATCCTCACTTCGGCACCGACGATACCATGCGGCGGAACATGCGGGGGGTCGAAACTCAAAGCGATGTTTCTTATCGTAATGAATTCGTCATTAGGATTAACAGTCGAGAGAACTGGTAAGGTTGTGTCTGTAAGGTTAGCCATATTAAATGACCAAGTGATTGAAACGGTTGCAGGATTGCTTCCGCGCGCTTGAAATTCCCACCGCGTCGGCACGGCCTCGGGAATATCTATGACAACGAAACTTCCCGTTACGAAGGGGTTCACAAAAGCAACACGAAGACGCTGCTTGTAAAACGGGGGGAAACCCCCGACAGGGCGCCCCATAAACGGAAAGAGCACGGGGTTAGTAAGGTGAGAAGCCTGTAGAAAGAATGTCGCCGAAAGGTTTCTAGGCGGCACTACTCCCGTCGCAATAGTTGCATAGGTGTCTGCACCAACCGACTTAACCGGCACGGTAAAAAACGAGAGGGGTACGGCTATTTCCCTGACCAGCGGCATCGCCAGCCAAGGAAACTCCATAGCCATCCCATCAGAAGCATAGGACGACCAATTGGAGACAATAATTGTACAATCTCGTCCAGAAAGACCATACAACATTTACTTATCGACCTCTAGGAGGATGGCTACCGCTCCCGCTGCTTGAGAAGCAACAAAAATATTTCCGTCACTATTGACGACGACTTTAAAAGGTGGACGCGGTCTCTCAAAGACTTGACCTTCAACATCTACTATCCTATCACGTACCTTTATTTTCCCGCTAGAGACAACGATTTTGTCTTCAGTAAGCTGCACATTTAAGCCAGAAATCACCTCGACATCGCGCTCAGGAAGAGGCGGCAATGGGTGGGGATTCGTCCTTGGAATATCCCCAATAGAGACCGCCGAAAGGAAGTGGGAAGACATAAAGCGTCCCCCCACCGTCATACGGCGAACCAGCGTCATGTGCGGACCAACAAACCCCATGAGATAGGCATTTCTCACATGTTCTCGAATTTCTCGAAATGGGCGCCGCACCCACATATCCATGTAATAAATCTTCTGCATCTCTTGTTCATGCAAATGCAGCAACTCCAACAGCTTAGCATCTTCCTCAGCCACAGCACTCGCTGGCCGAGGAAGGTCAATATAAATTGGAATGTTGTCTTCTCCAACTGAAGTACCCCCCACCCCAGGGGGTTCCGTAGCCCCTGCGCCTTGACCTTGACGCGGAAATCGCCCGAGCAGAGCATTTTCACGGCGCAACAATCGACCATCACCCAACAAACGATTTTAATTTAAAATCTACTGATGGGGAGGTATAAATTTAGGATGCTGACAACTGCCGCCATCGCCGCCGTCCTAATAGAAAAAACCAATACCAGCATACCATGGGAGTGGCAGATACTTCTATGGGGGTGGCTCTTCCTCGCCGCTGTCAAGGAATATCACTACAGCGACATTTTGTTCCTCATAGATGTAGCGTTGTTCATTGCTCTCTCCACTTTTTGCCCCGCATTGCTACCGTTAGGAACGGACGCACTGGTCATCGCCGCCCTCTTTACCCTCCTCAAGAGAGCCTCCCTCAATACCGACCAACTACTACAGAAGCATACCAAGTGGATAACCGCTCTCCTAATAACCCTCGTCCTATTGGACGTTTTCCTTGTTATTGCCGTCTACCCTCGCATAAAACAGCTAGCCCTCCACTTCACTATCCCAGCCTATATAAGCGGGCCAAGAGTGGGGGAGTGGTTTCCCATTTTAGGCAGCGGGGATTACCTCGTAGCAGGCACTCTAATGTCCCTTCTTAATATGCGCTGGCTTCAAGCGTGCGCTGCCCTTACTATTGCCCTCTTAGCTTGCTTTTACCTTCCAGACGCCATTAGCCAATGGCTACAATTCATACCAGCCCTCCTTTTTATAGTGCCTTCCTTCCTTTTCGTTTGGTTTCTATGTACTAATATCTCTAAGAGACTCCCGAAACAAACCGAACCCCTTCCGCTAGTCTCTGGCAGAGGCGCTTGGGGGCTTTACTATCTCGCTATGCAGCGCCAAAATAAGACAAGCGGAGGTGACACGAGGACAGCGCCTGTCGCTGACGTGAGCGACGAAGGACTGTCCGACGCCTGTGAGCTGCCATCGGCTAAAGCCAACAGCTTTTTGCAGGCACGACGCTGACTTAAAGTCAGCGCCCCTGCGGGCTCGCTCCGAACCCAAGCCATCGGGCGGCTCTCTAAGCCTGCCCGATAAAATTATAACGCGAGAGCAAGGAGGTGAAAGGGCGCATTTACCTGTCGGCTAAAACCGACAGCTCCCTGCGCCCAGTTTTTATGGCAAATCAGAAACTTTTCGAAGCTAGTCCCACCGAAACGGGTATCGTGAAAATCGTGTGGCGACTGGACAGCGTAGGCTCAGGCGGAATGAATTCAAATGCCATTCCTTTATATGTCACTAACAGAAAGCTGGTCATTTTGGGGGTGAGCGGAACCGCAACTGTCACGATAAAACTTTACGCTGACCTGCGAGATGTCCCAGCGGCGCCCAACGATTTCCCGCCAGCGGGAATTGCCCTTCTAGGCACATTGGGACCTTACTCTCTGTCGCCTGACACAGCAATCGTTGAGAACTTTCCGCTATATGCGGACTTCGCCGAGCCAACGGTATCCAATATCGGAGGCACATTCGTTGCCTATGCCATTATCGAAGGAGCACTTTGAAAATGGATGGAGCTATAAACTTAACTTGGCAAAGAATTACACAGGATTTGTACTTTTTCTCCCAACCAACGCAGGAGCTTTCGCAAAAAAGATAGGATTTTCGCCAACCAAATTCGTCTACAAGCACTACAAAATGTGGGTTGTCGTCTGCAAAGGAAGAAGAGCAATGGACATCGAAGGTTTCCTCAAAAGGAACGGCTTAACACTACTTTTGGAGGATGACATCATAGAACGGTGTTACCCCTTTCCCCTCTGAAATCCTTCGGATGCTAGAGTTAATTTCGGCGCCGAAATTAACTCTTAAATCCCCCTGCGCCGAAACGGAGAAAGATGTAACTCCTCCATCAGCTGGACGCCCCGTTCGGCAAGACCTGCCCTCCACATAGCGGTAACCCCCAAAGGTTGCTTCTCACCTTCATCTCCCAATGATTGATAGCAAAAACGAAATTCACCATCTATCGGAACAGCCAACTGCCATCGCGCCGATACAAGGGTCATCGCGTCCCGCAAGCATTCCAAGGCTTGTTCTTCGCAGCCCACCCGCACTTCTGCCAGCATACTATCGTGGATGGTAGCGAGAAGAGCGACGGCATCCGACCCTAACCGCTTATAAGAGAGGCGGACGAACCAGAGCGTCACCATCTGCCACCAATCCGATGCTTCCGACTGAATGACAAAGTTACCTATCTGACGAAGGGCACGGGGGTCCCCCCGCACGGCGGCATAGGCACGCCGATATCTCCCAAGCCAATTTCGCACGAACCCGTGTTGTTTCCCAAACGCGTGTACCGCCTCCATATAGCGGAAGACCTCAGGATAATGGTCGCGCAACCGACTAATGTAAAGATTGGCTTCCTCCTCAGGCAGGCGCAAAAGGCGCGCCAACCCAAAAGGAGACATCCCGTAAAAGATACCGAGGACGACTTGCTTCGCTATCTGCCTCTCTCTTTTACGGTCAATCTCTTCGGGAGGTTTCCGAAAGATAATGCTCGCCACCTCCGTATAAACATCGTTTCCGCTGTAAAAAGCCTCTATCAGATTCGGGTCGCCACTTTTTGCCGCCATCACACGGACTTCAAACTGAGAGGCATCACATTCCAAAAAGCAACAGCCTGAAGTGGGAACGAAAATTCGGCGAGCCTGCCGGCCCGATTCCGTCCGCTCCGAGGGGAAGTTGTGAAAGGGAGGCTCTTCAACAGACAAACGCCCAGTCCGTGTTCCGAAGAATTTGAATTCGGGGCGAATGCGCCCGTCTATATCTACGAATTTCGTCCACTGGCGCAAATAGGATGAATAAAGCTTGTCCAACTGCGAGAACTCTATCAAGCGAGAGAGAATTTCAGAGTGCTCAGGGTAATGCTCAAGGAAATACGACAAAACTTGCCGACGGGTCGTCTCGTCCCCCCCTTCAGGCGGCTGCAACCGCAACACCTGATATAGGTAGTATTTCTTCTCTTGCCAGCTGCGCGGGTTCTTGATGTGTCCCTTCGACAACTGCCTTATCTCCACCGTAAGGGCGTCCAACCGCTGGCGGACAATATTTGCAATATCCTTCCGCAACAGGTCGGTATTGACCCCAATCCCTCGGTCGGAAGCAACGGCATAGAGGCACTCTAACGGATAAATCAATTCCGAAAGGAGAAAATCTAAGTCAGCCTCCCGAATTTGCGCCTGCAGATAGTGATAAAGTCGCACCGTCCAATAAGCGTCATTAGCATTATATCGGCACAGTTCGTCCCACGACAACTTTCCAAGTCCAGCGGTGCGACGAGCCTCCTGCACACGATCATCTACCCACGAAGGGGCGCCGAGCAGGCGCATAGCCATATTTTTGAGCCCATACTCATGGTCATCCCGTTCCTCATCCAACACATAATACATCAACATCGTATCAGCGAAAGACCGAGGCGACGGCACAGCCCCCCAAAGGCGATGGAACCACATCAATTCAAAGAGGGCGTTGTGATAAACCTTGCGAGGCACCGTGCGGAAAATGAGATCGCGCAAGGGCGAAAGGCGGGGAAAGTCCAGAAGACCATCCTTATCTGCAATAACAACCGTCCGGTCCCCATCCGACAGCCCCACTGCAAGTACCTGCGCCGCTTTCGTCTTCCCCCGCGTCACCAGCTGGTAACCCCGATAAGCAGGGTCGACGACATCCACCTCAATATCACAAGCAATCACCTCGCGCTCAGAGAAATACCGGCAGACATCTTCCACTTCCGCGGGAGTGCTTACTACCTCATAGCTAAATGGCGGGACAGCACCACCAGCAGCCGCCAGCCGCCGCTTTACGGAAATAAGTGTGTCGGTAATCGGCCCCCACAAATTGGGGTTTCGGACAGCAGCGGCTGGATGATAAGTCCAACAAACCCATATCCCGCGCCACTGGACAAATTCACCGTGCGGCGGTCTCTTCACCCGAATAGCCCTAAAAAACTCGCCTGCGGCAATCGCCCCCAAAAGGCATATATATTGAGGTCGGTACTTCTGGATTTCCTTCATAAGGTTAATTGAGCAACATTTAGCAGCTGCTCTTAACATCTCATCACTAACATTTGTTTCTGGTAAGATTACACACTTGATAATGTTTGTTAAAATGGAATGATCCCAAAGACCGATATCCTGAAGTTTTTCCGCAAACATCTCGCTGCTATAGCCGACGAATGCCATTTCCTTCTCCATCTCCTCCTTTGCTGGGTGTTGCCCGACAAACAAAATGATGGGTTCACGAAGGACTTTCGGCTGACGCACCGTCGTCACTTGCTTCGGCGAAAGTTGCCTTTGCCAGATCGGGCATGACGGGCAATTGTCACAGATGACAGGCAAGCGCCCATCTTCCGCGCCGATGTAAAGCATCTAGGCATCCTCCTTTCCGCCCAGCGAATATTTTACAGAGGCTGCACTGGGAGCGTTAGCGGCTAAACCCGGAGCCCCTACCGATTGCGAGGAGCTACGGAATAAGGGCCCATACAACGGTTACCCAGTCGTCCCGCTCATTTCTGAAACGGAGATATCCCCGCCCAACAGGTCTCACAAGCTTATCTGGGTAAACAGGAACTACACCTGCTAACATCCAAAAGTTCCCGTCAGGGGACAATAGCACCCGAACCCGCGATTCCTCCACTAAGCTTGTCGCATGCAAGGTCGCACTAGCGAAGGGAACCCTCAAAGTAGTCAGCGACAACGGCGGGATAATTGAGACCCCCCACACCGATGCATCTGGCAGGGGCGAGATATCCAAGATATCATCAATAGTTAAACACCGCACAAAAGCATCCCCAGCCCTTTCCCCCACCCCCACAGCCACGAAGGTTAGGGAATCCCCCCTTCTTATCCACTCCGTCCCGATGTGAGCGAGGGCATCAGCTCGGAACGCCAAAGCATTTGAGCTTAGGTGGGCAACGGCATCACCGAGGCGCTCCGCCAATGCGGTGGCAAAAATAGCCAAAGCGTCCGCCCGCCCCTCCCGAAGAAGAGAAGATAAGTGCACTAAAGCATCCGCCCGAAGACTGACAGGAATGCCCAGTATAGTGAAAGCGTCACCGTCTACAGAGGTTGCCGAGTCAGAAAACCGAGCCGCCGCATCAGCGGATAACCAAAACTCTGCTATGGCAATAGCCAGCACCTTAATGACCTTCTGCATATAATCTGACTCGGCAAAACCATCAATCAGCGGATAAAGAGAAGTGATACTATCTGGTAGCGACCGCAAAAACCCAGCAGGTTGGTAAATGGGAGGCGGAGTCATTTGAGTAGTAACAAGAGGCGCACTTTGACGGAGACCGCTTCTCAACGCCCCCCAAAGGTCACGAGGAAGTTGCACTTGCTGGCTCTGATAAGAATAAACAACGTAGGTTACTGGCTCTCCGTTCACCCGCAAAATGCAGTAAGAGTCACTTGTGGGAGTAGACGTATCACGATACTCTAGCCGCAGCCAAACAGGAAAGGCAGAACGAGATGGGATGGAGAGAACTAAGGATGCTGACCAAACGCCAGAGATGACAGGGCTGGCGTTTTCATTTTCAAGAAAATCAACATGAAAGGTAGGCGATTGCGCCCCTAAAGCAATGTAAACCTCCTCAGGCCTCGTCGGCGGGAAAGGGCCGATGACTTCCAAGGTGGCATTGTCGACAACGGTATCGGATGGGTTGTAAAGGTAGAGGCACCGATGATAAGGTTGAGGGGTAAGGACAGGAGGCGGGAAAAGCAACCCAACATTATAAACTTCTACCTGCCGACTGGAGATATAACGCCCCCGAGAAAACTGCGGAATAGTAGCCCCCCATAACTCTATCGCTCCGGAATAATAAAGCTTCAAATATTGCTACCCCCTTTCCTCGATTTTTACCCGCAATAGCCGCCTGCCCTTGAATTTCCAAACGCCTACTTTGGCAACAACCGAGTGTCGTAGGCGCCAACGCCCGTCGCACCCCAACTTGGCATCGCTCAAGTGCTTGGGTACCCAAACGATGAAAAGATACGGCACAAAGCCCAAATTTTCCTTGTCTGCGGACGACGGACGAAGGAGAGCATCCGCACCAGGATGCGAATGAAAAGTGCCTATTACCCGCTCCCCCCTCCTGCTCTGCTCTATATTTGACTTAAAAATTAAAAGTTTTTCTGGTTTAAAAATAACTTCATCTCTTTTATTAATTACCGACTGGAGGGGAAGGACGTCCGTTACGATGTTGTCCTGCCCCAATACAAAGCCGAAGCACTCCTTGGGGAATATCTCCTCCGCCGCCAACACCATCGTCAATAAATGCTGCCGAGAAATATAAATCCGCTCCTTCATAAGGGACCACCCACCTAAAATTTTAGCGGCAGGAAGGATTATGCTAAAATTTCCTGCGGGTGAGAATATGCGGCTGAAAATGGGACCAGGAACGAGATTACCGGCAGAGTACGTCATTCCGAACTTGCCACATGTGTGGTACGACCAAGAGACGATCAACTCGTGCGTGGGGCAAGCCCTCTCTTTTTGCGTTTCCTATTATTTTTACAAAGCCACTGGAAAGGTAGAAATGTTTTCCCCAATGTTTCTCTATTGGCACGCCCGATACTTACGGGGCTTGACAGCGAAGGATGAAGGGGCATACTTAATTGACGGGATAACGGCCTTGATACGATGGGGATGCTGCCGAGAAGCGGTATGGACACATACTCGAGCACACTTGACAGTACAGCCATCACCGGAGGCTTATGAAGACACCATGTCATTCGCTTTAACAGCAAAATACGCTATAATAAAGACGGTGGAAGAAATGAAACAGGCTTTGGTTCATCAAGTGCCTGTGGTTTTTGGCTTTCCCGTCCCAGAATCCTTCAAACGTTCCCTCAGAGGCGAAGTATTTCTATATCCCCCTCGACCCAACGATAGGATCCTCGGTGGTCACGCTGTCGTTGCCATTGGTTATAGCGACAGCAAGACAGCCTTCCTTTGCCGCAACTCGTGGGGACGAGAATGGGGGGATGAGGGTAACTTCTGGATCCACTACGATTACTTCGAAATTGAATTCACTAATCCCCGCTATGGGATAAAAGTGGAAAGGAGGAAGCCAAAATGCTAAGGACGCTGTGGAACCTCATTAAATCTCACAATATCCTTCGCCAAGACGAGAGCCAGCAGCAAAGTGACCGCTTCCGATCATCAGGATGCGAGTGGGCGATAGAATTTACTACGACCAAGGCAGATATCCGCGTCCTGAAAGGAACCCTCAGATGTCTCGTACTCAGTGATGTTCACTCCCCCTTCTTCTATCCGCCAGCGGTCGCCTTAGCCCTCAGCATTGGAAAATACATTAAGCCACACCTCGTCATCCTAAACGGCGACTTCGTCGACTGCTTCTCCGTATCTCCCTTTCGCTGGAGCAGTCGCGAGGACAACCTCCATAACGAAATAGAAATCAGCCGACAACTATTAGATATCATTACTAAGACCTTTCCAGATACGCCCTTCATTTTCATCGAAGGAAACCACGAGTTGTTCCTCCAGAAATACATACGACGGCGGGCAGCAGCACTTTCCCTACTTGAAGAAATCAAAATCCCGTCCCTCTTAGGGTTCAAAGGGAAAAACCGCTACTATCTGCGCCGAGAGGAGGAATATGCCTCCTTCGAAACAAGCGCCTTCCCGTCAGTCTACTTCTATAACGCTCACGGAACGCCAAGACTACTAGTGATTCACGGCGACGGGTTAGGGATTTCTAAAGGAGCGTGTCATTTTGCCCGTCTCGTTCACCAACGAGTGCTCATGAATACCATCTGCGGGCATTGGCACGTTAGCCAAACTTGGCATTCCTTCACATTAGAAGGGGAACGAATCAGTGCATGGGTCTTCCCCCCACTTTGTTTCCCCCGCCCGCATTGGCGCCATAGCATTTGGGGGCTCGGAGTTGGCTTCTTCCAATTAGATGCCGCAGGATCATTAAATGTGGACATTGTAGATTTCGTAACCGACCCAGAGAGAAAAGTTCTCCGAGCTAAGTATGGAGATAAAGTTTTTGAGGAAGGTCTCTCCTTTGCCGAGTCCTCGAAGAATTATAAGTAATACTTTTGAATTAGCTTTTCCAAAACCTCCCACAACTTGGCGACAAGTGGGGAAGGAACCCCATAAGCCTTCAAGTCCCTGTAACGGCGAATTTCACCATACCAAGCGGCCAAGGCAATCTCCCCAAATGGCGGGGGTAGCTTGCGTAGGAAGTCCTCAATTTCTATTCGCTCGAACCCCTCCCTCCATTGCCTTTCCGAAAGACCGTTAGCCTCGTCAGCCAAAACAACTTCTTCTCCTGTACTTGAAACATCCCCGTCCTCATCCTCATCCTCAAGGTCCGAAAAGGAAAGGATTAGGAAACGGTCGCCGTTTTTCTTCATTTTGACATAAGCGGAGGGCGGGTAGGAGAGACCGTGCTGAGCCCGTGAGACATAGTCCAGAAGTAGCGACCTAATGACGTAGAAAGCATAGGTGGCAAAAGTCGTCTGACGGGTGGGATTAAACCTCAAAGCAGCAGAAACAATCCCCAGAAGGGCTTCCCCAATCACATCCTCCACATTGACGTGATAAATCTCCTCCGCGATTTTATTGGCGATGGAAACAGCAAGACCTTTGTGTCTCTCCATTAGAGCAGCCGAAAGGCGCTGAAACTCCTTAAATTTGGAGCGAACGCCAGGGAATCGGGGGGAAAGAAACTTGACCACATTCTCAAGCGTTAAATCCTCTTCCCGCCCCAAAACCTTATGCCATAAGTGCTCGACCGTCTTCGGAGCCCGCCCCCGCCAAATCTGCTCAAGCACAATGTTTTGATGACCTAACCGCCTTCTTGTGAACCCCTTCTTAGTTGTCTTTCGGAGATATTCATCAAAACATTTGAGAATATAAGTAGCACACTGCTGTAACTGCCGGCATAGAACGACATCGTCATCTCGCTCGAATGGCATGGAAACAACCCCCCAAAAGTTACCTTTGTCAAATCGTCCCCTCCCCACCTATCGGAAGCGACATATCCGAGAAAGAGTTTAGCACGGAAAGAGCAACATCTAATTACTTTTTCTGGTTTTCCTCTCTTAAAATCTATGATGGTGGACCATCATGATGGAGCAATTACAACATCCGTCTCAAGGAAACCACCCAATAGTAACGGCTCTAAAGGATTTAATCAAGGAATCAAAAGGTTTGTTCCTCCAAGTAGACGAACTGTATAAGCTCATAGGGCAACAACTCAGAACGGCACAAGACCAGCAAGTAAAGGATCTGATAACAGAAATGAGAACGAGAACAGGCGCCTTTTCTTATGCCGTCATTACCATTCTTTGGTATGATGGACTCAATCTCCTTAACAGAATCGCTAATTACAAAAAGCTCATAGAGGGCCAAGAGGGAAAAGACATTAAAACGGAGGCAGAAAAAGCCAAAAAAGCTATCGAGGACGCAGCCGAGAAATTTGAAAAGACTATCACTTATGTTAAAGACACCGTAGAAAAACTCAATCAGGGAGCAAGCACCTTAACACAAAAGCTGCAAAGCCTACAAAGTTCCGCCCAGCAACAGGAAATCGCCAGTGTAATCCAACAAGCCACCAGCGAAATCGGTAATATATCTAACAGTATTAACAGCATTGCACAGAAATTGGGAGATCTCGAGAATATCTTCACTCAGATTAAACAGGAAGTAAATCAACTAGAACAACAAACCACCACTACTAAGACATCCAATGATAAAGAAGGCGCCGACGGCACAACATCCACTCCCTCTGAACAAGACCTGCCAACCCAACTGGGTGAATTGGAAACAAAGATCGTGAACTTATACCAAGCTGTCGTGGCCTTGGAAAGTGTAGTAAACACAGCAAACTCGGCCGCCTCAATTATCCCAGCAAATATTGAAGGCATGAATACTACCTCCTTGGCGGAGAAACTTAGACAAATGAGGCCCCGGAACTTCTACACCAACATACAAGCCTTAGAACAGTATACCGGGCGGGAACTGCCAGACATATTCGCCATATTGAACCCACCAGAAAACCAGGAACAGGGGAATGTTACGCAGCTTAACCTCTTGAAACAACAGGAGGTTTCTAACACTGATATCCCAGAATCAATAAAAAGTTACCTAGAAGAAGTCAAAACGCTTCTTTTAGACGCCAGAAACCTGATGGAAGCGAATCTAAACAATATTTTAGAAGAATTGTCCAAGCTTGGAGGCAAGCTAGGTCAAATTTCAGACATAAGGATAGCGCAGGAAGCAAAAAGAATCTACTCTATTCCTACCTTAGTCATTTTAAATGAATGCAAAAGCAAACTCACCGAGGATATGCCCCGAAGCCGAATAGAAGAGATCGCCCCCATAGTTGGGGCGATACTCATCGGCGTAATGTTTTGGGACAGTTTTCTAAAGTGGGATAAGGTAAACGATGCAATGAGGGGACTAACAAACATCGCCGGAAAATTCCAGGATCCAGTCACAAACACAGCTCTCTCTAACATAAAGGGAAGTGCCAGTAGCAAATTGAAACAATCAAAGCCAGCTCTCAAGGAGGCTCCGGTTCCTCCTGCCACCGCTGAGGAGGTCGGCGCCACTGTGCTTGCCGCCATAGCAAGTAAATTCGTCAAATCGCCGGAAGAGCAAGCTGGCTTAAAAATCCAAGCCCAGAGACAGCAAGAAAAAAAACTTCAGGGGTTTCGTGTGATCACCGACCCTTCCACCGTCAAAAAGATAACAGATGAAGTAAAAATACGGGGAGTAATACCACGTCTTGGAATGATTCTGGATCCGAAGAGAGGTGGAGTAGTTAGGAATATCAAGACGATGATAAACGCTTTTGCCGAATATATGGCAGAGTCCTGGACGGAAATTAAGAATCAAATAGAAGAAGATATTAGGGAGGGGCGCCTTTCTGACCCCCAAAAAAAGATACAACAGGCGCTCGACAAGATAGACAACTCGTGGGACAACCTTTTAGAGAAAATGCGAGCAACAAAGTGGAGAGAATACTCCCTTGATATTGGACTAGAAAAAGAAAAAATAGAAGGGATCAAGAGGGAATTAGAACAACTCATAGACGAGTTTTTTGAACTTCTCGAAGCATGGAAGGCCGCTAAAAAACCCCAAGAAGGCGCGCTAGACATAGAAGAACTTTTCTTTCAACCCCTTGGCTTGCCAGCGCTTAAGGCCGCACTTCGTACACTGCCACCCTCCATCCCTGGTGGCGCTGGCACGAGAAAAGTAACCCGGAGGAAAGAAGCAGGAGGACCCCAAGTAGCCCCGAAAAAAGAAGAGAAAGAAACACAAGCAGACAAGGTAGACGAAGGAGAAGGACCCCAAGTAGCCCCGAAAAAAGAAGGAGAAGCACCAAAACGCCTTAGGTACCGAGGTCGACAGAGAGGGCCAGTTAACCCGAGAGGACCAAGTATGCCAACATCTTCCCACTTGGCGGGAGGCAAAGAGACTAGTGAAAAAACGCTACAAGGGGAAATAGGAAGAGCGATAAACTTCATAAAGGCAGGAAAAGTCGATGATGCCATTAAAGCAGTGGCAAACGCCATACAGGTACTTGACGGCATTATTCGCCAAAAACCCCAACCACAAGGTGCACCTTCAGCACGTCTACGGGATGCAGAAATTTACCTTAAAGCTGCCCGACAAAAACTACTCAATGCAAGACGATTAGGCCCAGATAGCTATGGATTCAAGACCAGCCTCAAAGAGGCAAATTCTTTCCCCCAGGATGCCCTTATTGCCCTTTCAAACCAGACCGCCGGAAGCAGCCCCTATTTAGGAAGGAATCTACTGCTTCTCATGAAAATCTTGAATTCCATGCCCGCAATGGCGCAATCACGTCGCCAGGAAGATAAAGACGAAGCTATCTTGGAAAAAGAAACTATATGACGGCAGACGCTAAGTCCAAAAACCGCGCGGTAACCTCTTCGGAAGAGCTGCTTTCTGGATGACCGAGGGCGTCCGATGCCGCAAGCAATATCGCCGCATACCTTAGAACATCCCTTTTGCGCTTTAGCCACTGGATTGCTTTTTCGTCGCCGTGCGCCGCCTCGTGGACCCGCATGTGATACCGCACGAGCCAGTAGATAATCCAACGCTCATTGGGAAAGAAAGAAAGCTGCTCAGTAATCTTCCCAACAAGGCGAGCCCCCAAAATGTCATGACTGTCCTCCTTAATTGCCTTCCCAATGTCGTGCAAAAGCAGAGCAAACCCAGTCATATTGAGAAGGTTCCGATAACGAGAAACGCCCATCCGAACGTTGACCAGCACCTCTTTAGCCTTCGCACAAAACTTCGCCCACCGCTTCCCATACTTGTCCGTGCGGAGAGAATCATCAAAGGCACTGTAAGCAAGGAAGAGATGCTGGCTTTCCGCCCCCCGCAAAAGCTTCTGTAGGGGGTCAAAGAAAACCTCATCGCCACGAGTAACATAGAGAGCCTCCGCAAAGCGCCGAAGCGAATAATCAATAGCCCGCGCAAATTCCCGAACAATAAGTAGAGGAGATATATCCCACCGAGCCTTCTGAAGAGCCTTTGGGTAAATACCTGCCGTCGCCTTCTCAAACCGATAGAGGGGCAACTGGCAATAAAGGCGCAACCCCCGAATAGCACCGAAAGGGTAATCCACCAACCACCGAGGGTTGGGCGCCCGCAACACCTTTTGTTGAACATCTTGCCAACTCGCCTTAAACGGAGAATATATAGGCGCAGAACCGTCCCCTACAAGCGTCTGACCGTCACAATAGAAAGTGTTCACCGTAAAATCAAAGGGATATCGAGTCAGATCTACCGAGGTCGGAACGACCGCCACATCCACCGACTCGTCGTCCCCAACCACCACCCTGATAGTGCGCTCCTTAATAAGGGCGGGAAAGAGTGCTTTCGTATGACGAGAGAGAAAATCCACCGCCTCATCAAAGTTGTCGTGCAAGAAAAGGATATCCACATCCGATTCTTGCGCCACCTCGTCCTCCGACGGAGCAGTTTCATCCCCCAACTGGCTCCGGATATAATCTCTAACGAGCCCGCCGTACACCAGAAACCTGTGGTCTTTAATTTTCTCAAGAAAGGCAAATGCCTTTTTGGGGAGCCATTTAGCTGGAAAATCCATGCCGAACCCACCGTAAGAGATTTTAGAAAGCCCCGCTTAAAATCTGCATAGGAGGTGCGCTAAAAAACACGGCTATGGACTTGGTAACCATTAACGCCAGTTACATGACGGTCAAAATACCGATAAGCGACCGAGAGCAATGGGAGAACCTTCTTACCGTAGCAGATAAGCACCTGATAGCCCTGCCTAAAGATGTCATCCCGCCAGCCGCCATCGGTTGCCCCCAACATGCCGTTTTCGACCCCAACCATGCCCTCTGCTGGATCCACTATCGCCCCTACAACCAGTATCGCCTCTACAGAATGTGGATGGAAGAAGGACATCTCCTCTTTAGACTGCCTATCGGCGGCGTCATCCTGCTTCTTTCAAAGGCAAAAGAAGAATTAGATAACGATGTCCACCAAACCATCCGCCAATACCTTGTTGCTAATTACCCGCGCAAGGACCTTCTTTCTTTCGACCCCTTAAAATTCCCCGTAGAGCTTTACCCTTACCAAATCAAAGCAATAACGGGGGCGATAAACTACAGAAGAGCCATCGTGTCCGCCCCGCCAGGGTCCGGTAAGACAGAAATTGGGAGCGCCCTTATCGCCTCGATGCCCGCCCACTGGCAAGTAGGGTGGTTTACTCACACTCGGACACTTCTCCGCCAATCTCAAAACCGCCTGCTAAAAAATCTGCGCGAACCTATCGGCGCCATCAGCGGAGAGGATAGCTTTGACCCCAGACGAGTTACCGTTGCGATGGTGCAAACCATAACAAGAAGAGGACAAGAAAAGAATGACCCCAACATCATTGCATGGCTCCGTTCGTTAGACGCCATCATACTAGATGAAGCGCATCACGCCCCAGCAAAAACTTTCTATTGGACACTGATGAGCTGCACCAAAGCATGGGTCAGATTTGGTCTAACCGCCACGCCAATGCGGGAGGAAGGTGAAGAGGAAATCTATATGTGGTGCGCTATTTCCCCCCTCATCGTGGAAGTCAACCCACACGAATTAGTCGCCGTGGGAAGACTCGTCCCAATAGAACTAATCGTCTACGATTTAGAAGGAACCGTTGAATACAAAGGCAATTACCGAAATTGGCAAGATGAATACATGGATCAAATCGTCAGAAATAAAATCAGAAACTACATCATCGCAGCAGAAGCTATCATAAACCGCCCATCCGTTATCCTCGTCTGGGCTATTGAACATATCCAGCATCTATTGGACGCCATTCAAAATCTATCCAAGAAATACAACATCGAGGTAAAGGTTGCAGCCCTTCACGGCGAAACAAAGAGCCACGACAGACAAATCGCATTGCAGCAGTTTGAGACGGGTCAAATCGACATCCTTATCATCTCCGACGTCGGTAAGGAAGGGTTGAACATTATTAACATAAGAAACCTCATCGTGGCAGCCGGACAGAAAAGTAAAGTCGCCGCCATCCAACGGGTTGGACGAGGAATGCGCCCCAAAAAATGGGGGTTCGTCAGAGTTGTAGACTTCTACGACTCAGGAGACGTAACCCGCCGTCACTCCTTCCGGCGGATCAGGATATACCAGCAAATGCTTCCTGTAGCCAGGGTTAAGAGAATACCTGCTGAAGAGGGCATACGGCAACTAATTCAAGAGCTGAAAGGCGGCGCGGCGCTCTTATAAGAGTTAATTTCGGCGCCGAAATTAACTCTAGCCCCTGACCGCAAAGGGGAGGCACCCATGACCAAAGTCCTGTGTGGGGATTGCCTGAAATTGTTGGAAAAATCCGTCCTGACGCAATATGGAGTTGAGGCAGAGTTCGCCTTAACCTTCCTTGACCCGCCGTTCAATCAGGGCAAGGACTACGCCTTCTTTGATGACGAGTTGCCACCAGAGCAATACTGGCAATGGCTTGAGGAAGTCTGCGCCAAAGTCTATGCGCTGACGGCGGAGGGCGGCGCCATCTACTTCATGCATCGGGAGAAAAACGCTGAGCAGGTTTTGCGCCTCCTGCGGGAAACGGGCTGGACGCTGCAGAACCTCATCGTCTGGCAGAAGCGCACTTCCGCCGTGCCCAATGCTTGGCGATATAGCAAAGCCTACCAAATCATCGCCTTCGCGACGAAGGGGCGGAAGCCCCGCACTTTCCATCGCCTTCGCATTGACGCTCCTTTGC
>JAVVGN010000007.1:0-41598 GCA_032249095.1 Candidatus Caldarchaeales archaeon
TCCTGTTCCACAATGTCCGAAATTATTTGGACACGGGGAAGGTAGAATTTTTCTACAACCTCAGTAAAGAGAGTGTAAGCATCATCCGTGCAGACTTAGACCCGCCCACAAAGTTCAAGAAACTCTGGTGGGATTTTAGGCTGGGCAAAATCATTCGGTTCTTACTCTCGCCAAATTATCTTTTCGGGCGCACTCTCCCTTACTTTCAGCCAGCGGCGCTTTTTGTCCAAGCGAAAACCTATAGCGGCGAGGTATTTCTTGAGACTATGCTCAATTACAATGAAATCTCGGTAAAGAAAGACAAAGAGATGCTGAAGAAAGTTTTGAGGTCAACAATTCGGGTGCGCTGCTGGCAGTCAGAGCTCCACTTCCAAAAACAATTACCACCCAAATTCGTAAAGGACTTCTGGGTAACAAAGAAATTCCCACGGACAGCCCGTTGCTTCGTCTACTCAAACTACGCTGACGCTTACGACACAACCGAAATCAATACTTTCTACACTATCTTCCTTCTCGTGGACAAATATGAGCCAATGGTGGAGGAAATAATTGAAAACTCTCATATAGCCATCCCGCCCCAACTCCAGCCGCTCCTTGAGTGCCTTTATCGGATACCGACAGAAAAGCGCGAAATTAGGGCGCTGCAGGGCTTGAAATATCTCTGAATTGCGGATAAAATTAATAAGCGAAAGGGGGTCGTCGGATGAAGGTAAAAGCTGGCGAGATTCTCAATGCGCTTCAACTGCTGCACGATGCGTCGTCTGCCTTCGGAAGCAAGTATTTCGCAAACTACTTCTCGCTTGAATGCGACGGTAGCCGCCTTCGGATGGCTACCTCGTCGCAGGAAGCTATCGCTGAAGTGGTAATTGAGAACGTTGACGAGGCTGAGCAAATGAATGTTATCACGACGACTAAAATCTTCAAACTGCTGCAACTTCTTCCCTCGAGCGCAGAAGTGAAAATCACTGCGGACGAAAGCGAGGTGAAAATTTCGGCGGGGCGCAGCACTTGGCATGTGCCCCGTATGAATGTTGACGAGTTACCTATGCCGCCGCTTGAGGAAGAAGAAATTCTTGCCTCTATCCCGCTCGGGGATAACTGGAAAGCCTTTCAATCCTTCCTTCGCGCAGTTTCTCCCTACACTGAAGGTGCGTCTTACATTCAACAGCCAAGTGTCTATTTCCAGATAAGTGCCGAAGAGGGCATATGCTATGGCGTCGGCTTTGCTCGCACGGAAGCCCTGATTGAAAAAATCCCTATTGAGAGTGACGCTGACGCGGAAACCCTTCTACCATACAACTACATCAAACCGCTCCTGAAAGTTGCTCCAGTTGAGATGCAAATCTACGCCAGCGGCGCACGGTTCATTGGCAGCAATTGGTGGCTTCTTACCCCCGCACTGGCAATTGAAGTGGCTGAGCACAGGTTCTTCAGGAAAATCTACGAGAAAACTAAAGACGAGTATCTTAAAGTGAGGTTTAGCGTGGACAAAGCTACCCTCAAATTAGCACTTCAGCGGTTGAAAACCGTTGTAGACATTAGCGGGAGTGCTAAGCTGGCTGGCGGAACTGAACTGAGATTCCAGCCCGAAGGGGAAAGCGGGGAAATACTCGTTTCCGCTTATGGGTTTGGCGGCACCTTACTTGCGGAGGAAGTGTTACCAGTTCGGAGTTTGGTTTGGGAAACGAACGGAGAGACAATGGTCAGGATTAGCAGTAAGAGCCTTACCAACGCTGTGAATGCTTTCGAAAAGGGAGGAGAGATTGAATTCGCATTTGCCCTTAATCCTAACAGCAATATGCTGGAAGTCGGACGGGTCACATCGCCGAGTCACCCCCAGCGAGAAGCCTACTTCACACTCCTGCGAGGGGGCGAGTAAAATGTGGGAGGTTTCCCCGTCCGAACTTTACCACTATCTCAAAGAAGACTTAATGCTGGGAGAAAAGTGTCCAATCATATTCATATGGGGGCAGCCAGGTATCGGCAAGACAATGATTGTCCAGCAACTTGCAGCCGAACTCGGCTACCACTTAGTTGTCCTTGAAGTCTCAACTATTCACCCTTACGCTCTCTCAGGCATTCCCGTTCCTAATGTCCCTCGCAAAATGGTTGAGTTGCTCCCGCTCCGTTTCATTGCTGATCTCAAAGAGCACGAAAACGACGATTGTATTGTCTTTCTGGACGATTTCGGCGCAGCTGACCCCTACCAGCAGCGAATAGCGCTATCGCTGACGACTTACCGAGCCATTGGAGATGCTCAGCTGCCCAAGAAAGCACGGCTCATTATCGCCACGAACCGAGAAGAAGACGCTGCCTATGTCATTACCCCGTCTTACGCAATTCTCAATAGGGTGAAACACTACAGCCTTACCCCCAAGTTTGAAGACTGGGTTGCATGGATGAGAAGGAATTACCCCGAAAAGGATGAGCTGCTCCAAATTGTCGTTGGGTTCCTGACGAGCCACCCTCAGCACTTTTGTTGGACACCCGAAGTGGCGATAAAAAGAAAAACAGCAGCCTACCCGACGCCCCGCTCGTGGACGAACTTTATAGCCAATACTCCCGACAACCTGATTGGCGACATAAAAGAGTTGGCTCGCAGGTGCTCCTTTTGGGTTGGGAGAGAAACCGCTACGGAGTTTTACAAGTTTTGCCTTATCCCCGAAGACGAAGTAAAAATGATATTGAAGAATCCGCAATTGCTGAAACGGAAGACCAAAGTGTGGCAAATCCTTATTCTCTCCCATATCATTGACACATACTACAAGCAGCCCGAAAGTAAGGGGGATTTGAAAGTGCTGGAGACTTTACTTTCCATTGTGTCCAATGATGTCCTCGCTGCTATCCTGCCGAACCTGAGCGGCTCAACCGAGCTCGAGAAGTTGCGGGCTCGGCTCAGCATTCAGATTGTCGGGAAAAACAAGGAGTGAAGGTATTCCCAGCCTTCGGTAGGGTCGCTGCTCCAGATTACCCTCGCAAAAGCCTGCAGCCACGGGTGATAGAACAACTCCAAATGCGGGGTAACTACAACGACGGGGCGCTCGTTTATAGCAGCGCAGACAATCTCCATCGCCGAGCCTATGGAAGGCTTCTCAAGCCAAAAGAGGGCAGCATGCGAGCGACTGATAAGGCTAATATCCCCCACGACAAGCTCCCGTGAGGCTATCGGAAACGGCTGCTCCAAGACCAATTTAGACCACTTCTCTCGGTCGGTGGCATCCAGCGGGACGAGCGGCTCAAATCCAAATTCCTCGCCAATTTTCTCTAAAGCGAGAAATGTCTTTTCATACTGCCGCTCGCCATGAATGTTTCCGCCAATGTAAACTTTAGGCTTGGCGGGCGGGTCTCCGAAGAAATTCCGCAGGTAATCGAGAACTTGACCTAAGACCCAGCCTCGGTTCTCGTCAGTGACCTCAACGACATAATCGCACGCTTGCGGGCTCAGCTGCTCGCTCGGATGCGGGTCATTAGGAGCACCGACATAGTTCAGATAAACTACCTTACCGCCTTGTGAGCGGATAAACTCAACTTCGTTAGGGAAACGAACATCAGGAATAATACAGCGAGGTAAGTCGCCAAAATTTGCCTCCCAACATTTAATCCACAAGTTGCCTTGAATAAGCAATGAGCGCCCCACCATTCCGCAATCCTGTAGCCTACGCCTAATCTCCGTTACCCACTGAGGTCTGAAGGCAAGAAATGAGTGATAATAGGAAACCCCGCCTTTAATCGCACTTGCGAACGGGGCTACAACGGCGTCATAATGACCAGCGAGAACCCAAGCGAGGGTCGTCTTCCCGCTCTTCTGCTTGCCCGCAAGCCCCACCAAGAACTTGCTGCGCCGCTTGTAAATTCTGAATTCTTCCTGAATGCCGACGATTACTTCCATATAGCGTTCGCCTCCTTACTGAGAGCAATAACAAACCCAACAAAGGCAAGAAGGATTAGCAAAGCAACGAAAGCAAAGAAAACAGCATTCACAGCCTTTTCCCGCCAACTCAGCGAACTCCACTCGCCCAACAATAATCGGAAAGTTAGGGTATAGGCGAAAACAGCAAGACCGAACAATACTATCCCCTCAACAAGCAACCCCCAAAAGGACAACGGCAAGGTTTTCGGCGGCAGCCCCCCAATCTCTGGGGGAGGCGGAGGTAGCGGCGGTGATGGTGGCAAAGGAACTCCCATAACTTGCTCACCTCCGAGACTGAATTTATACGAATAAATTCGCTGAGACGAAAGGTATGTTTTGGTAAACATAGTCTATGTAGGTCTCGTTTATATCAATGCCCCAAGCGACCCGACCGAGTTGAATAGCAACATAAACAGTCGTCCCGCTTCCAACAAATAGGTCAAGGACAATATCCCCTCTAAACGAAAAAAGCTTGATAAGACAATAAGGGATTTCGTAAGGGAACGGGGCAGGGCAGATTTTTCGCTCTCGGTTAGAAGGAACTCGCCATATCCCTGTCGACGCCCAATTGGCCAACTCCCACTTCGAAATTTTGCTTGCCTCCCTATTTTCAGGCGAATTATCGGCGGGCTGATACTTGCCCTCTTTCTGGAAAATGAGAATATACTCGTAGAAGTTGCAAATTGGGATATTGGGTGGGTAAGGGAAAGAGCCAGTGAGGCACAACGCCCTGCCAGAAGCGTGATGTGCCCGTATCTGCTCGTAAATGAGACTTCCCTTGTAGATGAGACCGCATTCCTCTACCATATGGAGGAGAACCCGAGCATGCGTCGGGTAGCATTTATTCACACCTTCAAATCTCCTACTCGTCCATGAGTCAGCAATGTTAACGCATATCCTACCACCTGCAACCAAAACGCGGGCACACTCGGATAGGATGCCCAACAATTTAGCCACATACTCCTCCCAAGTGGGCTGGTTCTCAAGGTCGTCAGGCAAATCGCTGTAATACCCTCTCCTAATGTAATAAGGCGGGGAGGTAACAATCAAGTGAACGCAATTGTCAGGAAAGGGCGATAAGACTTTCAGCGAGTCTCCAACCCACAAGCGGTAATTCTCACCTTCATACTTTGGCGGTAGCATCTTATCCCTCCTTTTGTTTGGTTACGTTAAAATTGGGAATGGTGCAAGGCAATGAGTGAAACGGTTAAGCGCACTATCCCAATCCTGATTGAGCACGATAATGACCTGAAGACAACCCTCCACACCTTCCAGCAAGTCTGCAACACCTTGTCGCCTATCTACTGGAATAGCGGCAAACCCCTTTCCGCTCGCTCCCTTCACAAACATGCCTACCACCAAGTTAAAGGCATCGTCAGCGCCAACATGACTTCCACTGCCATCCGCCTTGTCGCCGCCTGCTACTCCAAACGAAAACGCAAAAAACTTTCTGGCCCTGTCAACTTCAAAAAGCCTTTCGCTCTCTTTCTCATCGGCAAAAGGAAACGGGACGCTGCCATCAAAAGAGACGGCACAATCAGCATCTGGACGGTTGGCGGGCGAAAAGGTTGGCTTTTTCCGTCCCTGAATACTTTCTCGGCTACTTTTTTAACGCCCTCTCCTTTGACAGCCTGACGGTCAAGGAGCGCAACGGTCAACTTGTCGGCTACTTGTGCGTTACCCTTTCGAAACCTGTTGTTAAGGGCTCTGTCTTGGTCGGCGTTGACCGCAACGAGACGAACTTGATTGTTGCCGTTAAGGAGACAGGTGAAGTCTTTTTTGAAAGCGGTTTGAAGTTGCGGATTTGGAGGAAGAAGCATCGCAAGAAGGTGGCACGGTTGCAGAGAAAGTTGGTGGAGCGTAAGGACACGAGAAGTGTGCGCCGAGTGCTGAAACGGCTGTCGCCCCGCCAAAGAAACTTTACCAAGACCTACTGCCAGACGGTTGCCAAACGCCTCGTTGTATGGGCTGGAACGGATGCTGTCTTGGCTTTGGAAAACCTGAAGCTTCAGCAGGGCAAGAAAGGGAACAAAGCCCTCAACCGTCGCTTGCACCAATTCCCGCATGGTTTGTTGCTTAGGTGCATTCGCAACAAAGCAGAGATGTTGGGCGTCCCAGTTTTGCTCGTCAACCCTGCCTTCACTTCTCAGACTTGCTCTCGCTGTGGCAATTTGGGCAACCGTCAACGGCATCGGTTTTGTTGTCCTCATTGTGGCTTCACCTTGCATGCTGACCTTAATGCTGCTTTTAACATCCTGCACCGTGCCAAAGAAACTTTGCTGTCTGAGCCGAAAGGCTTGGGCAGTGGGGCGCTGTCAGCCGCCCCTGAAGCCCAGCCCGTTGCAGGGTTTGGGCAAGCCGTCGGCTTCAGCCGACGGTAGCTGACCTATATTTTGCCGCACCCGTTTTTGGGTTGAAATTTTTGGCGGGGCACGTTATTAATGTAAGCGAAGATTTCCGCCGAATAATTAGAGGGCGGAGGTGATGACGCATGGGGAAAAGAGTGCTCGTCAAACCAACGAACGAACCAAATTGGCGGGGATGTTTCACCATTCTCGCTATTCTGTTTATCCTGACAATGATTCTGCCGTGCCTTGTCAGGGTAAGTTTTATCGTCGGCGTTTACCAAAAGTATGGCGCTACCGACTTGAAACCGTATTCTTCAACATACCTCTATGGAAGAAGAGGTGAGAAGTAATGCCCTTGCCTTACGAAATTGAGCGAATGTCGGACGAAGAAATCTTAGAAAAATTCCCCCGCAGCGAAGCCGCCGAGATTTTGCTAAAACGCTATGAGAACTACTTATTCCGACTTGCGCAAACCGTGTGGGAAAATGCACTCGGTCGGGACTTCGTGCCCTTTGAAGACCTTCTTTCTACCGCACGAATGGGGCTTGCTGTCGCTGCGAATATCTTCGACCGCAGCAAAAATACTTCCTTCCTGACACTTCTTGTTAATGTCGTCAACAACTTTCTTCTCAAGGAAGTCGCCAGGTATATGCCGATAAAGTTTGGTGATTGGAAGAAAACAAGTGAGGAAGAAAAGGAAAAATTCAGGCAAATGCTGAACTCCCTTATAGGCTGGGAAGAAGCATCCCACGCTGAAAATGAAGAGGAGTCTATCTCTATAGAAGACATTCCCGACCCACGAGGGGAAGACGAGTGGAAAGCCCTCACTGACCGTTGGCTCATTAGGGCTTCAATCCGCAGGCTTCCGCCGCTGGAGCAGCAGGTTATCACCTTAGCCTACGGATTGGACGGCGGCGACCCGATGTCTTTCAATCAAATAGCCCAAATTCTGGGTTACAGTCCGCAGCATATTAAGAATGTGCACAAGAGAGCAATTGCACGCCTAAGGGAATGGCTCCGTCTCTAAACTTCAAGCAATTCTCGGGAAAGCGGGTGCTTCCTTAGTTTGTTGAGAGCATTCTTAATGAGCTGCATTGCCCGCTGCCTCGACACTCCCAACACCTTGCCGACAGCGGTGAAACTGCCAGCACACTCTCCTTCAAACCCGAAGTAGAGAAGAAGGGCAGAGCGCTCCCGCTCGGATAAATCGTCCAGCATCTTGAAGATAACTTTGCGCCGCTGGTTTTGCGAAATGAGAGTTTCAATGCTCCGTTCCTCCATGTCTTCAATTACTTCGCTGAGAACCTTATCCCTGTCGTCTGCGGTTAGCTCATCTTCGACGGGCTGCTCGAGAGAGAGAACGCTATGAGAAGCAACCAACTCGTAAACTTCACGAGGCAGATTTACTTGATTTAAGATATTCACAAATTCCTCCTCAGAAAGTTCGTTAATCTCTATACCGTTCTCCGCCAGATATTTCCGCAGCCTCGACCAGCGCTCGAGAAACCTAACGGGAATTTGGATTCCGCCATGCTCGCCACTATACCTAAGAAGTTTCCGACCTACCTCTTGATGTATCCACCAAATAGCAATGGTGGAAAATTTCGTTCCCTCGTTGAGGTCGTAGTGGTCTATCGCCTTGCCCAAACCGATGACGCCTTCGTAAAACAAATCTTCAAATTGCATACCCGCAAACTTGGGAAACTTGCCCACGACAGCGACTACCAGTCGGAGGTTGTGGTTGAAAAGTTTCTCGCGGATACGCTCGCCCTCACAAACAAGCGTCAACTCCTCACCCTTTAGCCTTTTCTTGGATTGCCAAAACAATTCCCATACTTTCTCATAAGGAAGGCGCAAGCGCTCACAAGCATAACGAAGATAAGACGCCAACGGCTCGTTTATCCTTTTGGTTCGAAGGGACTTCCCGAACCGCTCCTTCACTTCGGCGACAAAAGCCTCCGAAAGGACAGACATAGCTAAGCCGTAGCGGCGGAAAAGGATTTGCTCCTCTTCAGGGCTCAGCGGTGGATATTCTCTTAACCATTCGTGTATCTCGGTAATAACAGGCTCAGGCATACTAACCACCGAGATTATTTTATCCGCTTCAGAAGCCGGTTTTTTCCTCAATGCTACCCTTAATCTTTTGGGGGCGAGACCATTTGGAAATATCCTTCAGGAGCGACTTAATTTCTTCTACCGAAACTTCCCTCCCGAACTTCTTCATGCGGTAAACTTTGTGTGCAAGGGCTGCACATTCAGCGTGAGTGCGACCTTCGAAAATTCTCTCATCCAATTCTGGAACGGCTTCAAGCCCGAGTTTCTTGCAATAGTAGCGGAAAATTTCTAAGCCAAAGCGCCCGTTTTGAATTGGCGAAAGCTCAATTAACTCGTCCATTCGGATTGGACGCAGGAAGGCAGGGTCAATCGTGTGCGGGCGGTTGGTCGTAAAGATAATACCCCACGAAGCATAGGATTTGTAGGCATAACCATCCAAAATCTGCATAAGATGGATGAGCTCTTTTGTCGGGCGTTGCTCACGGTTCTGAGCAAGGAATTCACATTCATCAAAAATGAAGAGAACTAAGGGGAAGAGTTTAATGGCGTCGTGAATGACTTCAAAGCCGCTAACCCCCGAAGCGAAAATTACCAATGCTTTCTTCTCTTCAGCAGCATATTTGGCGAGGAGCGTCGAGAATAAACTTTTACCTGTGCCTGGGGGACCTGCAATGAGAGCGCTGAAGTGCAACCCCGACGCTGGCTCATTAGCAATTGTGTCCACCATTTGAATAATCCGCTTGAAGGAAAGGACGACTTCCGTCGGGTAGAATGAAAGAAATTCATCCATTGTTATATCAATCTTTTCGAATGGAGAAGTAAATGCCTCGTCGAGAAGAAAGGTGGGAATTTCCGCCGCTTCCTCCTCGTCCTCGTCTTCCCAATCGCTGGAGAAGACCTCGCCAGCGGAGAGATTGCAGATAACCCCTCGTGATGCTTCCCTCAATGCTTTCAGGAAATTCTCATAAAGAGTTGAGGGCGACACTTTCTCCTCGTTCACATAAAAGCGCAAGTAAGTGTAGAATGCAGTTTCGTTAACTTCCAACACAATGTCTGGTGAGCAACGCCAGTAGCCATTATGCAAGTAGTATGGGTTGGAGTTCCACCTAAGGGAGTAAGGGTGAGCCTTAGTGTAAGGTGTCATTTGTGGGAAAAGCAACTTGAGAGCTCTCCCAGCGATAGTCTGGAACATGACAGGGATAGCGAGAACTACCACGCGGGGCTTCGCCAGCTCCTTGATTATCGTCAGTTCGTAGTCGGGTCGTATGTTGGTATCGTCAACGACCCAATCTTTCGTCGGGTCGATTTCTTTGAGCACCTCTTTGGTCATATGGGGGTCACCCCAACAAAGTTTGGCTTAACTTGTCCAAAGCCGCCACAGCCACTTCATAACCTTCTTTGTAACGAGACTCCAATAACCTAATCTCCCTGTCATTGTAACCGCTCTCCCGCAACTCCCCCTCCCTCTCCTTCAACTCAGCGAGCTTTTCTTCCAACTTTTTCTTGAGGATTTCTTTCGCTCGCTCAACCAAACCCTTCGGGATAGGCTCGGGAACCTCGTGCGACAAGCCTCGCCCCCACGCATAAAAAGAAGCGAGGTAGCGGGGCAACTCAGATAAACCAAGCTCGCGAAGAGCTACCCCGCCAACTATATCGAGCTGAGCGAGCCCCAACGCAACATTGTTGACGAGAGAAATAGCCTCTTCCCTACTTATCTTCCCTGCCAAGATTAATCCTCTTCCTCCTTACCCACTACCTTATCGGCTTTCTTGCGCAGCCGCTCGGCGAGTTTCTCCGCCCTTTCCTTCACTTCGGCAGGAAGGTCAACGCCACGCCGTGCGCCAGCGAGCGCTTGCTGGGCAGCAATAACAGCCCGCCTAATGACCTTAGGCTCGCCGTCAACAATGGCGACCACGGGCAGTTTGTAGGATTCGAACTTGTAAGGGTCTTCGGCGTCGTAGACCAAGAAGCGCTTCTTATACTTGCGCCACTCGGCTGCGCCCCACTCGGACGGGTCTTTGTCGGAAACCCACCTGCGCCACTCCTTCTCAGTCGCGTCAGCGTCCCAACTTCGATGGTCGGTGACAGGAAGCCGCAGAACAGAAGTGTTGACCGTCCAGCGTGCCATTCTGCAACACCTTCTCCGGGCTGGTTACCTTCTTTCCACTTAGATTTTAACTTTCGCTCCACCCTAAAATCAGAGGGGGAGGTGCTCCGACATGGACGAAGAGAAAAAGCAGCCCGACGAAATGGAAGAAAAGAAAGAGCTCAAATTTTCCCCTGAAATCCTTTCTTTCATAGGCGCTTTCGTCCTTTTGGTTGGCACCTTTGTTGTAGCTTCCCTCTATTGGTGGGGGCTTCTGTGGGCATTGCTTGGCGTGGTTTTGGCTTTTGTCGAATACCTGAGCTGGCGAAAGACTGGAGAGACCCTCAGTGAAGCCTTTGGGCGGACACTGCGGGAGAAACCAGTAACTGGCTGGAGTTTGCTTGCATTAATGATTGCCGCCTTCGGCGCCCTGATTTGGCACTTGATTGCTATGCGGTAAGTCCTAAAATTTGAATGGAGGGATTGAAAATGTCGGACATTAAGCAGCTAATCAAAATGTTGAGATGGCACAAGCAGATGCTCGCTAAGACCCGCTATGTCCGAGCTCGGGTGAGATACAACTTAGATGGCGAAGAGTATGAGGTCGAATTTGATACTTCTGAAGAAGATTGGCACGACGAAGCTGTTGACCTTTTCTTTGAGCATGCGGAAGATTTCCCCGAGGGAGTTAAGGACATTGCAGCGGATGTTGTTGAGCGGACTCGTTGGTTCAAGATAATACCTGTCAGTGACGAGGAAGAAGTTACTGAAGATTGGATTCCTGAAAAAGCAGCTGGGGTTACTATTGGGGAAAGCAAAGTTTTTGAGGTGGACGGCAGGAAATACCGCGTTGAAAAAGACCCTCACCTCCACCTTTCGGAAGAAGATGTCGAGAGGCTAGTTAGAGCAGGACTATTTGAAATGGTCGCAGACGCTTGGAGAATTTACGAGTGGGAAGAGAAGTAAGTTTAGGCAATGACATAAATAGGCTCGCTCAGGCGCAAGACCGCCCGAACCATATAGGCGTCGTCAGGAGAAATTGAAGTAGCCAAGTCAGTGACCATTGCGGCTGCCCGCAATATGACCAAGTTGGCGAAGTTGATGTCCACAAAGAAATACTCACGGGTGTAATAGTAAATATTAGTCCCGCCAAAGAGCCTTTGGAAGGCTTCAAGGTTTATGTCAGAAGCGAGACCGCAGAGAAGCTCCAGCCTCAATTCTACCGGCCCCTCTTTGATAGACTGGGCTACTGAGCCCCACTCGTCCGCAACGAGCGGGATAGTTGGAACAGCATAAGTGACGCCAATATCAATTGCCTCTGGGAAAGTGTAAACGGGAGAAAAAGTTTTAGTCACCGAAAGGGAGAAACCATAAATTAGCCCCAGCAAGTCCGCCCACAATCCCGTCGGAAAACTAATTCCTACGTCCCTAATCGTCAAAAGGTTCTCGGAATAAGGAGGCACAGCCAAGTTGTATGCTGGAGGATAAGTAATCCTGTCGGTATACCATGACAAGTAAGGCGTGTAAAAGTCCATGCTGAACGAAAGGATAGGTCTGTCAGTTGAGCCTTGAATGCTCACGCGGGTCGGGATAGCCATGTGGGTCTCAACGACAAAGCAATAATCGGCGAATTCAGGGAGCATTGAAGTGGCGGTCAATTGAATTCCATACTCGGGTGTCGGCTCTCGGCTCGTCCGTCTTTGAGGTATCCCGCCGTCCAAATTCCAAACGAGCGAAAGGATTTCGGGCAAAAACTCAACAGAAAGAGAGCCTGAGAGCGAAACTGAGCGCCCGCCGATGGGCGTCGGCTTAAATGTGTAAGCGAAAACTTTGCCGAGAAGGTCTAAAGGAGCAACGCCAAAATCAGTGTTTACCGCCGCACTCTCTAAAGGCGGAGCAGGTAAATAATTAACCCCCAAGTTATTGTAACCGTAAGCCCTGAAGGGCACGCCGTAAGACATGGCGACAGCCAAAATCCTACGCTCTTTAGTAGCAGTAATAGGCATTCTAAAAGGAACGAGACCTCCCGCTAACCACCTGATAATGCACGCCTTAACATTCTTGCCTGAAAACAAAATCAAATCCTGACCACCTCGCTAATGAAGTCTATTGACCGAAAAGTTACCGTCGGCTCAAGCGGGCTCTCAACCCGAACTGTCATGCTACCCTCACTCAACCGAGCGTAAGGGACAAGTTGGAAGCGTCGAGAAAGTCCTTCCTGAGGGATAAGGTTGAAAGTAACAATATAAGGTTGGGTCGCTGGTGCTAACTCAATCCGGCGACCGAGCCATAAGTGTGCGTCCGGCGTCAGCGTAAGCTGAAGCTCAACTTCCCAGCGATTAATGGTAAAATCGTAGGCTACTTTGTCAGGGTAAAGCCCGACACGGTGTCGCCAGCTAACTGGTGCGTTAATTCGAAAAGTAATTGCTCTAACGCCGTGAGGAGGCAAATGCGGCGGGTCTGCCTCAATAGTTACATTGCGGATAGTTATGAACTCGTCGTTAGGGTCAATTGAGTAAAGTGCTGGAATCGTTTTGTCGTAGAGGTTTGCAGTGTTAAATGACCAAGTAATTGAAACCGCAGCGGGGTTGTTCTCTCGAATTTGGAGCTCCCAGCGGGTCGGCACCGCCTCTGGAATTTCCATGACCGCATAATTGCTCATGAACGGTTTGGCAAATATAACCCTAAGCCCTTGCTTGAAGAAAGGCGGTAGCCCGCTGATACTGCGGGGCATAAAAGGAAAAAGTATGGGGTTAAGTAGTTGCTTGCTCTGAAGCAGGAAAGTCGCTGAGATAGTGCGAGGCGGAACGGTCGTCGTCGCAATGGTAGCATAAGTCTCCGCTCCAATAGATTTGACAGGCGCTGTAAAGAAAGAAAGCGGGATACTTATCTCCCGCAGTGGTGGCATTTCATACCAAGTGTATTCCTCCACACGAATGCCAGAAGCATAGGTCGACCAGTTATTGATAATGACTGTGCAGTCCCGCCCCGAAATTCCATAAAGCATTTTTATCACTCCACTTTCTTCTCATTAACTTCGAGGAGAGTGTATACTAATCCTGCCGCTTCCCTAACAGCGAGAACTTCGCCAGTGCCAGTCACGACAACTTTGAACGGCGGCTCGGGTTTATCCAATACTGTCTCTTCCACATTTATCTCCCCGCCACGAACCTTAATTTTGCCTGCCGAAACCACAATCTTATCTTCCGACACTTGGACATCCAGCCCAGAAATAACTTCTATGTCACGCTCGGGCAAAGGCGGAACGGGGTGCGGGTTCGACGGAATTTCTCCCAATTTCACTGCGGGCATATAAGCGGAATAAGAAGCCTCCTTGGACGCCGTCAATTGGCGCAAAAGGCTATCCAAGTGGTCTCTAATTTCCCGATAAGGTCTTCTAATCCACAATTCGGTGTGGTAAAGGGCATTCATTACCTGCTCGTGATACTTCATGAGGCGCAAAAGTTTGAGGCGCTCTTCGTCTTCCTCGCCCCAAACTGGGATAACGACAGTGGTCTCCATTCGTCGCTGCACCTCCACCACCAAATTTTAAAGCAGACCTAAAATTTGTGTGGGGGTGCAATTTATGCTGTCCGTTGCCATTGCTGTCGCCTTTTTGCTCGAAAATAAAATCATCTACATAGATTGGTTCTGGCAATTTTTTCTGTGGGGCTTAGCCTTTGCAGTTGCAATTGAGGAATACCGACACAGCCGCTTCCTGTTCTTATTCGATGCCTCTATCTTCTTTATCTTGAGCATTTTATGTTCCGCCTTGATCCCGCTGGGAGCTGCAGCTTTAATGACCGCCGCCTTCAGCGAATTCAGGCTCAGCCGAGCCAAAGTTTCAACATGGGTCTTATTCCTTTTCTTGTTGTTGGCCATTTGGGATATCGTGCTTGTCTCATTCATTTACCCGCACATTCAGAAAGTAGTCACGAAATTCTGCGTCCCGACTTACGAAACTTTCATATCAGGCGACGGTTGGGCTCCCTTCCTCGGCAGCGGCGATTTCGTCGTCATGGGCGTCCTAATTCTCTACTTCAACATGCGCTGGTGGCAAGCGTTAATTGCATATACCCTCGCAATCCTCAGTTTGACTTATATACCCTTCGGCGGGGTGCAAATGCTACCTGCTATTCCTTTCATTGTCTTCTACTTTGTCCTCGTCGGCTACTTTTCACAACTGCCAAGAGGGAAAATTGCTTTTCCCTCGGGAAGAGGGCTGCAAGGGCTTTACTGGCTAACGAAGAAAGGTCAAAATTTAGGTGGTGATAAAAATGGCGAATCAGAAGCTCTATGAAGCAGTTCCGACCGAAACTGGAATTTTGAAGGTTGTATGGCGGCTCGATAGCACGGGCTCCGCAGGAATGAACACAAACTCTATCCCGCTCTACATTGTCCAACGAAAGTTGGTCGTTATCGGGGTTAGCGGGACAGCAACAGTCACCGTAAAAATCTACGCAGACCTCAGCGATGTCCCGTCAGCCCCTAATGATTTCCCGCCCGCTGGGTATGCCCTGCTGGGCACGCTCGGCCCCTATTCGCTCGCAGCAAATGTCGTCGTGGTCGAAGACTTTCCGCTCTATGCCAATTTTGCTGAGCCAACGGTAAGCAATATCGGAGGAACTTTTGTAGCCTATGTCCTTCTCGCAGGCTCACTTTGAGAATGGCTGGGGCTACAAGCTTGAGCTCGGAAAAGGAATGGCTGGTTTCTTGTTATTCGCTCCTCCCTCCAACGAAAATGCCAGCCTTATCGAGCAACTAAAATTTACCCCGACGAAATTTTCCTATGACGGCTACTCAATGTGGGTGACAGTAGCAAAGGGGCGGCGGATAACCGAAATTATCGGCTTCTTCAAGCGCTACAACATTCCACTTTTCTCCGAAGAAGAAATCGTTGAGGTATGCTTCCCATTCACCAAAATTTATAAGCCCCGCCGAGGGTAAGGGGATAATTTGAGTTCCCGCATCAATTGCTCGCCCCGCTCGGCAAGACCTTCGCGCCAACCTTGAGTGACCCCCAATGGCTGCTTCTCAGTATCCTCGCCCAGAGACTCATAACAAAAGCGATACTCACCGTCGATAGGCACTTGCAACTGCCACAAAGTAGACACCAAAATCATTGCGTCCCTAAGACATTCCAGCGCCTGCTCCTCATAACCCAGCCTCACTTCAGCCAGCATGCTGTCGTGGATAGTGGCAAGTATATAAACTACGCCTTTGCCCAAACGGTGATAGGCAAGACGAAAGAACCAAAGGGTAACCATTTGCCACCAGTCCGAAGCCTCCGATTGAATGACGAAGTTTCCGATTTGACGCAGAGCGCGGGGGTCACCCCTCGTAGCAGCGTAGGCTCTGCGGTATCTTCCGAGCCAATTTCGGACGAAACCATATTGTCTACCAAACTCCCGCACATTATCCATGTATTCGAAGACTTTGGGATAGTGCTCCCTAAGGCGGTTAATATAAAGCGTTGCTTCTTCTTCGCTGAGGCGCAAAAGTTGAGACAAGCCAATTGGCGACATACCATAAAAAATCCCGAGAACAACTTGCTTGGCAACTTGCCTTTCTGTCTTCCTGTCGATTTGCTCGGGAGGTTTCTGAAAAATAATGCTGGCAACCTCAGTGTAGACGTCATGCCCACCAAAGAATGCCTCAATCAGGTTGGGGTCACCACTTTTAGCCGCCATTACACGAACCTCGAACTGCGAAGCATCACAATCCAGAAAGCAGTAACCTTCGGTAGGGATAAAAATTCGGCGGGCTTCCTTGCCCGACGGAGTTCGCTCGGAGGGAAAGTTATGGAACGGAGGTTCTTCAACTGAAAGGCGACCAGTTTTCGTTCCGAAGAACTTGAACTCTGGGCGAATTCTGCCGTCAATATCCACAAACTTAGTCCATTGAGAGAGATAAGAGGAATAAAGCTTATCCAGCTGCGAGAATTCAATTAGGCGGGAAAGGATTTCTTGGTGCTCAGGATAATGCTCGAGGAAGTAATTCAGGACAGAGCGGCGAGTGGTTTCCTCGCCTTCTTGTGGAGGCTGGAGTTTGAGAACTTGGTAAAGGTAAAACTTCTTCTCTTGCCAACTGCGAGGGTTGCGGATATACCCCTTCGAAAGTTGCCTTATTTCGGCGACGAGGTTATCGAGACGACGGCGGACAATGTTAGCCATTTCGCCCCCGAGCAACTCGGCATTAACCCTAATCCCTCGGTCGGTTGCTGAGGCATAAAGGCACTCGAGCGGATAAACAAGCTCGGAAAGGAGGAAATTCAAGTCGGCTTCCCTCACCTGCGGCTCCAAATACTGGTAAAGTTTGAGCGTCCAGTAAGCGTCCTGAGCGTTGTAGCCATACAATTCCTCAAGCGAAAGTTTGCTCAAGCCCGTCTTGCGTGCTTCCTGAATTCGGGCATCAGCCCACTCTGGAGCGCCGAGTAGCCTTACAGCTAAGTTCTTTAGCCCATATTCGTGGTCTTCCCTATCCTCTGCCAAGACATAATACATGAGCATGGTGTCAGCGAAAGTGCGAGGGTGCGGAACCTCACCCCAAATTCGGTGAAACCACATAAGCTCAAAGAGAGCATTGTGATAGACCTTTTTCGGTTTGGGGCTGAAAATTAATCTGCGCAACGAAGTCAATTGGGAAAAGTCCAGTGAACCGTCCCGATTGGCAATAACGACTGTCCTCTCTCCATCCGATAAGCCAAAAGCAATTATTTGGGCAGCCTTCGTTTTACCCCGCGTCACCAGCTGATAGCCCGCATATACAGGATTAATGACGTCAACCTCGATGTCGCACGCTATTACCTCTCGGGAGGCGAAATATTCGCAAACCTGGTCTATTTCCTCTGGCGCGGAAATGACTTCGTAATTGAAAGAATGAGAGAGTTGCTGGGAAGAAGCATTAATCCTCCGCTTAATTGAGAGCAGGACGTCACTAATGGGTTCCCAGAGATTAGGGTTGCGGACGGCGGCAGCAGGGTGATAAGTCCAGCAGACCCAGATGCCTCGCCACTGGACGAACTCGCCGTGAGGCGGACGCTTAACATGAATGCCTTTAAAGAACTCGCCCGCTGCAATTGCCCCGAGAAGGCAGATAAACTTTGGCTGGAACTTCTGGATTTCCTTAGACAGGTTTACGAAGCAATGCTTAGCAGCGAGACGCAAAATTTCGTCAGATACTTGAGTTTCAGGTAAAATAGCGCACTTTATAATGTTGGTAAGCACCGAGTAATCCCAAAGACCTAAATCCCTCAGCTTGCTGACAAATTCTTCGCTGCTGTAGCCGACAAAAGCCATGTCCTTCTCCAACTCGTCCTTTGAAGGGTGCTGACCGACAAAGAGAACCACGAGCTCACGCAGAACCTGAGGCTGACGGACAGTCAGGACTTGCCTCGGCGATAAACCCTGACGCCAGATAGGACATGAGGGACAATTATCGCAAATGACCGGCGGGCGACCCGTCTCCTTCTCAATTTCAAACATGACTACCACCCTCAACTATTTTATCCGCCAATTAATGCCCACGCAACTACCGCCCAGTCGTCTCGCTCGTTCCTGAACCGAAGGTAACCGCGCTGAACTGTCCCAGTGAACTTGGAAGGGTAAACTGGCAAAACTGCAAGCGGACGCCAGAAAACTTGGTCATCGGAATAAAGCACCCGAACCTTCGAATCTTCGATTAGGCTCGTTGCGTGTAAGGTAGCAGAGGTAAAAGTTACGGAAATCGTAGAAAGGGAGAGCGGCGGAAGGAACAAAACGCCCCACACAGAATTGGAAGGTAAAGGTGAAATCTCCAAAATGTCATCTACAGTGAGAAACCGTGTGAATGCGTCGCCACGCCGCTGAACAACATCAACAGCCACATAGGCAAGAGCATCACCACGCTTCACCCACTCAGAACCTATATGGGCTAAGGCGTCAGCTCGGTAAGCGAAAACATCAGAGCTAATATTGGCGAGAGCATCAGCCAGCCTACTTACTAAGTCGGTGGCAAAGTTGGCTAATGCGTCGCCCCGCCTCGTCGTAATGAGGTCAGTAAGGTGAGCTACAGCATCCGCACGCAACTCTTCAGGAACAGCAAACAACGAGGCTGCATCTCCACGAGTAGCAAACTCCGCGCTCGAAAGGCGAGCAGCTGCGTCAGCCCGCAGCCAAAACTCCGCTATCGCATTGGCGAGGACATAAATTGCTTTCTGGGTGTAATCCGACTCGGCAAAACCGTCGACTAAAGGATAAGTAGATTGAACACTGCTAAAACTCGAACGAAGAAACCCAGCTGGAGTATAAATCGGCGAGGGCGTTGTGCCAGTAGTGTAAATATCGCTGCTTAACCTTAACCCCGAACGCACCGCCCCCCACAAAGCGTCGGGCAAAACTACTTGGTTTCGTTGATAGGAATAGACAATATAAGCAATTGGTTGAGAGCCCGCTTGCAAGACAAAGTAAGCGTCGCTGACTGGCGTGGAAGAGCTGGAGTAGGTCAGCCTAAGCCAAAGAGGGAGAGCAGATTTAGCAGGGATATTTAAACTGAAAGAAGTCCCCCAGCTCCCCACAATGGGAGGGTTATTGCTCTCGTCGGAAAGGTAATCGACATAAAAAGTGGGGGCTGAAGAGCCGAGGGCAATTTGCAGAGTTTCAGGTCTTGTGCTCGGATACGGCCCTAAAATACTCAAAGTGATAGATTCGCTTCCGTCAGTTGGATTGTAAGCAAAAATGCAGCGGTGAATTGAGGAGGGGGAAAGAACTGGCGGCGGGAAAAGCAAGCCGACATTGTATAACTCGATTTGACGCTCGGAAATATACCGACCCCGCGAAAATTGCGGGATGGTCAACCCCCAGAGTTCTATCGCCCCAGAGTAGTGCAGCTGCAATTAAATCACCTCTCCTCAATTTTCACCCGAACTAACCTTTTACCTTTAAACTTCCAAGCGCCAATCTGGGCGAAGACTTGCTGGCGCAACTTCCAGCGCCCATTCTTGTAAGACCTAACTTCACTGACTCGCTTGGGTATCCAGACAATGAAAAGGTAAGGTGCAAACCTCAAATTCTCCTTGTCAGCTTCCGACGGCGTTAAAACTGCGTCAGCGCCAGGGTGGGAATGAAAAGTCCCAATTACTTTGTCCTGCTTTAAGGTCTGCTCCACAGTCGCTTTGAAAACGAGAAGGTTCCCATAATCGAAAACGACACTGCTGCGTCTATTGGTGACCGTCTGGAGCGGGTAAATGCCAGTAACCTCGTTATCGCGCCCTATTATGAACCCAAAGCATTCCTTTGGAAAAATTTCCTGAGCCGCCAAAACCATAGCGAGCAAGTGTTGACGAGCAACAAAAATGCGCTCCCTCATGGCGGTTCCCCCACCGATAATTCTAACGATATTGCAAAGGTTAGTTAAAATCTTGAAGGGGAGAGACAATGGGGTTCAAACTGAAACAGAAAAAGACGTTGCCAAAAGAGTTCATAATACCGAACTTACCGCCAGTGTGGTATGACCAAGAGAATATCAACTCGTGCGTTGGGCAAGCCCTCGCCTTCTATCTTTCTTACCTTTTCTACCGCCAAACCAATCGGGTGGAAGTGTTCTCGCCAATGTATATTTACTGGCATGCCCGATATCTCCGAGGCTTGACCCAAAAGGACGAGGGCTGCTTTTTGATTGACGGTATTATATCCATTGTCCGCTGGGGTGTCTGCCGAGAGAAATTATGGGAGCACAATTACGTCCACTTAACACTCCAACCGTCACCCGAAGCTTACGAAGACGCCATGTCTCTCGGCTTGACAGTCAAGTTTGCTATAATTAAGACGGTGGACGAAATGAAAAATGCGTTAGTTCACCAAGTGCCTGTGGTTTTCGGTTTTCCTGTGCCCGAAAGCTTCAAGCGCTCGCTGAAAGGCGCGGAAGTATTCCTCGAACCCCCCAAACCTTCAGAGCGTATCCTCGGCGGTCACGCTGTGGTCGCCATTGGCTACAGCGACTACAAAAATGCCTTCCTCTGTAGAAATTCGTGGGGTAGAGAATGGGGGTTAGACGGTAACTTCTGGCTTCACTACGAATATCTCAACCACGAATATGGTGACGTAAAGTATGCACTCAAAATCGAAAGGAGGAAACCAAAATGGTGAAGCAGCTATGGGATTTAGTGAAATCGTGCGGTTTTCTCCTGATGGGTAAGAGCGAAGACGAAAAACACTACAAGGCTAAGGGCTGTGAGTGGAAACTCGAGATTAAAACTACCACGCAGGCGCACATTTGGGTATTGAGCGGAACCTTGCGGTGCCTTGTCCTCTGCGACATACACTCGCCCTTCTTCTACCCGCCTGCTATCTCGCTGGCAATTAAAATCGGCAAGTTAATAAAACCTCACCTCGTTATCCTGAACGGCGACATTGTGGATTGTTTCTCCGTTTCGCCTTACCGCTGGAGCCACCGACGAGATAACCTTCACCGCGAAATAGAAGTAAGCCGCGAGTTTCTAAAATTCGTCCTCAACTCCTTCCCAGATACCCCATTCATTTACGTTGAGGGCAACCACGAACTCTTTCTGCAGAAATACATTTACAGTAAAGCGTCCGCGCTCGCCACACTGGAAGAACTTAAACTCCCCAACCTGCTCAACTTCAAGGGGAAAAATAGATACTACCTTTACCGCGAGGAGGAATACGCGACCTACTCGACGAGCGCCTTCCCGTCAGTTTATTTCTACGACGCCCAACACCAACCCCAATTGCTCGTTATTCACGGAGACGGAATGGGTATTTCCAAAGGAGCTGTCCACTTCGCAAGGCTTCTTCACCAGCGCACTTTAATGAACACTATCTGCGGGCATTGGCATGTGAGCCAAAGCTGGCAAAGCCATACACTGGACGGAAAGAGAATCGGAGCATGGGTCTTTCCTCCACTGTGCTTTCCACGACCTCACTGGCGAAACAGCATGTGGGGTCTCGGCGTAGGTTTCTTCTCCTTATCGGCGGACGGGCTACTGACAGTAAACATAATTGACTTTGTCGCAGACAAAGAGAACCAAATACTCGTCGCCAACTACGGCAATCAAATTATCACTGAGGAGCTAGGAGAAGAGAATGTTCTTTTTGACTAAACGCTCGAGAATATCCCACAATTTGGCTGCAAGAACAGTAGGTATCCCCCACTTGCGCAAGTCCTTGTAACTTTCTATTTCCCCGTTCAAGGCAAGAAAGGCAATATCATTGAAGGGCGGGGGCAATTTCCTAATCCCGTCAATTATCTCCATTTCGGCAAATTCGTCCTCTATATCGGCTAGCTGCTGAAGGGAAAGGCTTCCCGCCGCTTCGTCGCCAGTGCGGGAGATGTCTCCGTCGTCGTCTTCTTCCTCAATTTCGGAAAAGGAGAGAACAGCAGGGCGGCTATTGTCCTTCTTCATTCTCACATAAGCGGACGGCGAATAGGAAATCCCCTTTTGAGATCTGGAAACATAGTCAATTAGCATTGAGCGGATAACATAGTAAGCGTAAGTTGAGAAATTGGTCTGACGGGAAGGTTTGTATCTCAAGGCTGCGGAAACTACACCGAGAAGGGCTTCCCCCATCAAATCCCCCTCGTCCACATGGTAAATCTCCTCAGCAATTTTGCGGGCAAGAGTGAGAGCAAAACCTTTATGCCTCTCCATCATTACCCCAGCAACTTTTTGGAATTCCTCATACTTTTTCCGAACTTGAGGGTAATGCTCGGAAAGGAAATTGACGATATTCTCCAAAGTTAACTTCTCCGTGCGATTTAGAACCTTCGTCCACACCACTTCAAGCGCCCCCGACGGTCGCCCCCGCCAAACCTGCTCAATCAAAATGTTCTTATGCCCGATTTTCCGAACAGGAAGGCGCTGATGGTGTCGCTCAGAGAGGTAAGCGTCGAAGCACTTGAGAATGTAGGAAATGCATTGCTGTAGGCGACGGCAAAGAGCAATATCGTCGTCCCGCTCAAAAGACATGCAACAGGTAACCCCCGTTTAGGCTTACCGTCAAAACCTAAACGAAAGAACTATCCGCTTACCCTTTGACCCAGCAAGGTAAAGAAGATAAACGTCGTTCCCAAGCTGCTTTACCGCCACATTGACCCCAGCCGCATGCATTGCAAAAGTCACCGCCAACCTAAAAGAAGTCTCCAAGAAAAATTCCTGAACTTCGCCCAAAATCTCCCGCAAAAACTTATCCAAATCCAATTCTGCCACAATTTTGTCAAAAAACCAATTCAAAACGAGGTTTAAAAGAAAATCCCAGTTTATTGCTTTGGCGAGAAAGTCCCGCAGGGTTGGATTGGGGATAAGCCTTTTGGCAACTTCGGGTAGAACCATTTTAAGCGAAATTCGGGCAATGCGCTTAGCCCGCTCAGGGTCTTCCTCAAGCGACTTGGCAAGAGAAATTAAGAACCTGATTGTTTTACCTATAGTCCTGCCTGCAAGCAACAGCATTTCCACTCACCACCAGAAATTTTGACCTAAAATTGAAGTTGGTGATAGCCCCTATGAACGAAGAGCAGCTTCAACAAATTGTAGACGAAATTAGTAGGCTAAGAGGCGATATTTACAATTTCTACACCACCGAGATATCTCGAGGAGGAACCTTGCCACCTAACATCCAACGAGCTCTAAGCAACCTTGCACTATTCGTAAGACAAGCACTCCAAGACCCAGAAGCAACCGGCCCGATTGCGGGCATAGTGGATAGCCTCGATGACTTGAAGGTAGCGCTGGATGACTTGCGCGACGCCCTCCAAGAGCAGGAAAACAGAGTAAAGCAGCACTTGCCAACCATTCAGCTAACTGTTTACAAAGAATTTTACCAAAAAATTGACGACTTCCAAAAGAAGATTGAAGAAATCAGAAACAAATTACAACCCCAAGCCCCTCAAACCCCAGCTCCACAAGTCCCGCAAGCTCAACAAACACCACAACAGCAACCACCGGCAGCCCAACCACAACAGCAACCACGAGCAGCCCAACCACAACAGCAACCACCAGCAGCCCAACCACAACAGCCAACCTTAGTCAACCTTCAACAACTAACCCGAGCCGTAGTAGCCTTCGAAAGACTTATTACAATCCTAAACAATATCGCCGACAAAATCCCCACAGGTATGGTGGACGAAAATACTTACCTCCGTCTCCTCACCAGCACTTACTCGCCAATGCAAAATACCATTTGGCGATTGATAGCAGAAATTAGGAAACTTTACCCCGACTTAGCCTACACTCCTGGCAAGGCGGAGGAGTTCCTTAGGGAAGTGCATAGAAGGCTAATAGAAGATACCTACAAATGGGAACAGCATGTAGCAGAATCAGTCCTCAAGGCGAGTATCACCATGCTTGGGCTCGTAGTGCTCTCGGATTTGCGAGACAGACTGAACAATATTACGGATGTCGACATCGTGCGCGCCGCACATGTGTTGGATAGCGGGGAAACTGCCACTTTAGAAATTTACCAGTTCATTAGGCAAGAACTAATGTCTCAAGCGCCAAGGGAGTGGAAAGAAGGGTTAAAACACTGGGGTCTGAAAATTCTGAGTTGGATTACGGGAATACCCCTCACCCAATCAGCTAGCAAAAGATTCCGAGAGAAAGTAAGAGAAGTCATAAGAAAGATATCTCCAAAGCTCAGCGCTGCGCGGCAGATACAAAAGAAACCAAGACCGCCTCGACCCGCTTTTCGATTTCTTTCAGATAAAAGGCGCAAGGAGATATTCACGGAAATAAGAACACAAGGAGTTGTTTCCTATCCCACCTATGTTCTCACCCTATATGACGGACTGATAGCCTTGTGGGGTTTCCTTTGGTTGCTCCCGCCGCTTCCGCCCCATAGCGACTGGATACCTATCGATAGGTTAGATCCAGCAGTGTTCGGACCCCTCGAGCCCGCCGTTAAGGATTGGAAAGAAAAAGGAATAAAGTTAAGAAATGCATTGGATAATTACTTGAAACCTCACTTCACTCCTCCGCCAGGGGCAGCGGTTGGCAGAGAGATAGCGAGAATGAAACAACTGGGCTTAGACCAACTCTTACCTGAATTTATAGAAGCGAGTAAGGAACTGGTGAGGCAATATAGGCAACTCCCTGATGACGAGAGGAAGGAATATGTCAACTTCGAGCGGCTCTTGTTCAGACCTGACGGATTGCCCCTGCTTGAGCGCCTCGTCGCCTTCATTCTACTTGGGCAGCAAGTTTCAAAAAGCGCTGAAGCACTGCTTCAGGCTCTTCTGCCTCGGGATGACCGAGAGCGTCAGCAGTGGCTAATAGAAGAGAAGCATACTTTATAGCGTCGCTACGAATACCCTTAAACCACCTGATAGCCTCCTCATTCCCGTGCGCTGCCTCGTGAACCCGCATGTGATAACGAACAAGCCAATAAATTATCCACCGCTCGTTGGGGAAGAAGGAAAGGCGCTCCGTAATTTCATTGGCAAGGCGAGAGCCCAAAATTTCATGACCCTCGTCCTTCACAGATTTGCCGATATCGTGCAAAAGTAGCGCAAAGCCTGTCATGTTGAGAAGATTTCGGTGCTTCGAAACCCCCATTTTGATATTCTCCAAAACCGAGCGGGCTTTATCTCGGAACTTACCCCAGCGCTCGCCATACCTGTCGGTGTAAAGCAAATCGTCAAAAGCACTAAAGGCGAGGAAAAGATGCTGGCTCTCCTTGCCCCGCAAGACCTTGTGCAGAGGCGAGAAAAGTATCCTGTCACCATGAGTAAGGTAAAGAGCCTCGGCGAAACGGCGGAGGGAATGGCTAATCGCTTTAGCGAACTCACGAACAATTAGGAGCGGCGAAATCTCCCAGCGAGCAACGCCTAAAGCGTAAGGGTAAACCCGCAATGTCTCCTTCTCAAACTTGTAGTTCGGTAATTGGCAATAAAGCCTAATCCCACGAATTGCCCCGAAAGGATACTCCTTGAGCCATTGAGGATTAGGAGCTCGCAAGACTTGGCGCTGAATGTCTTGCCAACTTTCTTTGAACGGGGTATAAATTTCGGCTTTGCCGTCCTCAAGGAGCGTCCGCCCGTCACAATAAAAAGTGTTGACTGTGAAATCGAAAGGATACCTCGTTAAATCTACGCTCGTAGGCACAATAGCAACATCAACCGACTCGTCTTCTCCGACAACAACTCTAACAGTCCGCTCTTTAATGAGGGCGGGGAAAAGTGCTTTGGTGTGGCGGGAAAGCATATCCACCGCCTCGTCAAAATCGTCGTGAAGAAGGAGAATATCCACGTCGGCTTCGCCAGCCTCACCTATATCCTCGCCAAGCTGCTGGCGGATAAAATCTCTAACGAGACCACCGTAAACGAGGAACCTGTGGTTTTTAATCCGCTCAAAAAACTTAAGCGCATTTTTGGGAAGAACCTTAGCCGTCAAGTCCATTAGCTACCACCAACGAAAATTTTAAAACCGACGAATAATAAACTCGTGGAGGCGCTTAAAATCACAATCGGAGGGAAAGGAGCATATGGAGTTGGTAAAAATCAACGCAAGCTACTTAACCGTCAGGATACCGTTGGAAGAGCGAGAACTGTGGGAAAACCTACTTGTTCTGTCAGACAAGTTTCTCATGGCACTACCAAGGAATGTCATGCCGCCAGCGTCTGTTGGCTGCCCGCAGCATGCAATTTTTGAGCCGACCCATAGCCTTTGCTGGATTTATTATCGACCTTACAACCAATACCGCCTTTACCGAATGTGGCTGGAGGGCGGCAGCCTTTTCTTCCGAATTCCCGTCGGCGGGCTTATCCTAATGCTGGTCAAAGGAAAAGAGGAGTTTAACGAAGAGCTGAGAAAAAATTTGAGGGATTACCTCATTAGAGAATACCCGCCGAAGGGCACGCTCAACTTCGACCCCTCAAAATTCCCAGTCGAATTGTATCCCTACCAGTTGCGGGCTGTCTACGGAGCAATCAATTACCGACGAGCAATTATCTCGGCGCCGCCAGGGACAGGTAAAACCGAAATCGGGAGCGCTCTTATCGCCTCTATGCCCCCCAACTGGCAGGTAGCATGGTTCACCCACACCAGAACCTTGCTACGACAATCATATAGTCGCTTAATGAAAAATCTGAGAGAGCCTATCGGAGCAATCAGCGGGGAAGACGATTTTGACCCCCGCAGGGTCACAGTAGCAATGGTCCAGACGGTTACCCGCAGAGGCGAGGAAAAGAATGACCCCGCCATTATCTCGTGGCTGCGCTCGCTCGACGCAGTAATCCTCGACGAGGCACACCACGCCCCAGCGAAAACTTTCTACTGGACATTAATGAGCTGCACCAAAGCGTGGGTCAGGTTCGGGCTGACCGCAACGCCTATGCGGGAAGCAGGCGAAGAAGAACTCTATATGTGGTGCTCTATCTCACCGCTCATTGTAGAAGTGAGCCCACACGAACTGGTCGAGATCGGGAGGCTCGTCCCCATCGAGCTGGTAGTCTACGACTTAGAAGGGGTAGTTGAGTATACCAAAACCTACCGAAATTGGCAGGAAGAATACATGGACCAAATCGTAAGGAACAAAGTCAGGAATTACATTATCGCCGCCGAAGCCATTGTGAACCGTCCAACAGTTATCCTTATCTGGGCAATTGAGCACATCCAACACATCGCAAATGCTATCCAAACGCTCGCAGATAAATACGGGATTAAAGTCAAAATAGCGGCGCTGCACGGCGACACGCCAAGCCAAGAGCGAATGATTGTGCTCGAGCAGTTTGAAAAGGGACAAATAGATATACTCATCCTATCAGACGTCGGGAAAGAAGGACTGAACATTATAAACCTGAAGACGCTGATTATTGCGGCGGGGCAGAAAAGCAAAGTGGCAGCTATCCAGCGGGTCGGACGCGGAATGCGCCCCAAAAAGTGGGGCTACGTGAGGGTCGTGGACTTCTACGACGCTGGCGATGTGACCCGCCGACACTCCTTTAAGCGAGTCAGAACTTACCAACAAATGCTGCCTATCGCCCGAATTCAACGATTGCCCGCTAAAGAAGGTCTCCAAAAACTGATAGACGAACTCCGCCGAGCCGAATTCGTCTCGCTCCTTTGAACGAGAATTTATACGTATAAATTCTCCCCAAAGTAGCCCTTCTGTGGCAGCGGCGGGTATAATATGAGAGGCAAAACCCCAAACAAAGGAGGAGACAAGTATGGACGAACTTAAGCGCGTCAACCGTGTAGACAGTGCAGAAACGCAAAGCATCAGACGCCTATCCGCAGGTATCCTTGAGAGACGACCGTGGGTGTGGCTGAGATGGTCTCGAGTCTCAGGCACATGGACGCTCGTGCCTCAAATCTCGCTCGAAGGCGCTTATGAACTTTACCGACGACACATTAAGGACGCCCATTTCTTTCTGGAAAAAGTAGATTCGTTCACCACACCGAAAGGGACACCTGTTATCTCGGTAATCGTTTCCCTTGTGAGGGAGAGGCGAAAGGCAGGAACAGGAGACGACCCTGAAGTTGCTTCCTACGAGACAGTAGCTTTCGGCGGGCAGGACGGCTTCATAACCCAGACGACGGAAAGCGAGGAGCGCAAACTGCACGGAACCGCCGCAGCACTCCACAAGGCTATCCGCAACTGCATTATCAACTACCTCCTTCTTCATCACGGACCCGATGTAATTTACGACTTCGTGAATGAGGCTATCAGAGTGGGACGGGCAGCCATTATCGAGCGGGACGGAAGCTATAGGTTCGTGTCACCAGAAGAACTGAGCGGTCGCCCTCAACAGGATAGAATTGCAGAAGAAGAACCCGCTGCTACACCGCCCCCGCAAGTGACAAAACAAGAACCACAACAATCCAAATCCGAAGTGCTGCGAGAGCTGAGCTCTATCCCACCAGAAACCCTCAACCAGTGGCTTCTCATTTACTCAGAAATCATCCAAAAAGACCCACATTCATTCTCCGAAAGTGAGTGGACTGACTTCGTTAAGTGGACGAAAATGCCTATAACGCAACGCCAAATTGACGACTTAGTGCAACAAGCGACAACCCTCTACCGCCGAGAGTATGACCTTCTCCCAGAAGAGCCTGTGGACAGGCGAGAGGTTTTCCGTTACATCGCCCGCAAATTCCTTGAGCGAGGTCAAAGAATTACCGAATTGACCCAACCACAATATCACGAGCTGAAACAGAAAATCCAGAATGAATTGTGGAAGTCTATGGAAGTCGTGTCCCCAGAAGAAGAAGTAAGTGAAGAAGACTTCGGCACCGAAGAAGAAGACCCAGAAGAGTTGGACGAATTCCCCTTCTGAAAGGAGGAGTAAAGCGTGGGGCGAAGACCACGCACCGCCACAGAGCAACCGCAAGTAGAAGCAACCTCCGAAAGCGAAGAAGGAAAGTTGATTAAGAGCATACTCAAGCGCTCCCTACGAGTTGAGCCTAAGGTAAACTTTATCCCGACAGGGATTTTGCCCTTCGATGCCGTCGTGGGCGGAGTCCCCGTCGGGCATATCACCCTCATTGGCGGTCTACCTGGCTCTGGAAAAACCCTTTTCTGCCTCAAACTTACCGCTACCCACCTAAAGGAGGGCGGGATTGCCGTCTACGCAGATACGGAGGGCTCGACCACACCGCAGCGCCTCGAGACTATGGGAATTCCCCTTGACCTGCTCGACAACAGGTTATTCCTGAGGCACTATATCATGCTCGAAGACTGCCTGACGGATATTAAGAACCTGCTTATCCGCTTAGCCGAAAGCAACAAAGAAAAGAAGAAGTTCCTCATCATCCTCGATAGCCTCTCCTCACTCCTGCCCGTCAAGTGGGAAGAGGTAAGCTCTGGTGAAAAAGGACTTATATCCGACGCCCCAATTGGAGTTTTCGCCAGAACGGGCTCAATCTTTTTGGCTGGACTACCTAACCTGCTGCTCGAAGCCAACGCCGCCTTAGTGATTACCACGCAAATGCGAGCGGACATATCAATGGGAGGTCGTGGCGCTCCTTTCAAAATGTTCAAGTTCTATGCACTCGAACACCTAAGCCGTCTAACTATCCAACTTTACACACCCGAAGTCTTTTCGCCGCCCTTCGTTTCCGCCCTCGAGCTGGAAGGAGACGGCGAAGATAAAGTGGTATCGCTGAAAGGAGCATATCACAAAGTCCGAATTGGGTTCAAGAAAGCACAGGTCTTTGCCTCGCAAACGGCAGTCCCGCCCAACCTCGACATTTCCTTCTTCTACCCAATCGTCGAAATCCCGCAACTCGGGCTGCGAGCTGGAGACGTCGATAACATTTACCATGTCCTCGTTTATGGCGTCCTCACCGAAGTGCTCTACAAAGAAGTTAAACCTGGGCTGGGCACTGTGTTCTACTTCCCCGTCGACGAAGAGCGAATAGTTAGGTTCTCCTACCTCGACGCTTACACGAAACCGAAGCTGAGGGAATTGCTTCTAACTGAAGCGGCGGAGCGCATTAAGCAAAAAATCTCACAACTTCTTGTTGCCCAAACGAAAGGTCGTGAAATTTTCCGAGAAGAAGAGGAGGAAGAAGATGAAGACGAAGAATTGGAAATCGAGCCTACTCCGACTGTGGACGAAGACGAAGAATTGGATAGCGAGGAGGAGGATTGAGAGCATTGCCAAGTGTCACCAGCACGCAATACCCGTCTGGGCAGACTGGGTGGGTAATAAGATTGTAGGCGTCGTCGTTAGGCGAACTGACGACCCTAATCATGCCCATGATTGCTATGGTATCTTGGTGTTATCATCTCAAATGGACTGGCAAACCGCATTAGAGCATATCTGCAAATACTTGGGCTGCGAAAGAGAAGACGCACCGATTTACTTTAACCAGCTTAGAGGAAGGATAGAGCTCGATATAGTGCTGCTGAGAAGGGTATGCGAAGTATTGCACGCAATTAAGGAGGTAAAAGAGAATGTCGGCGCAGAAAGAGGGGCTCAAGGCAGAAAAGTGGGTTAGGGACTTGGTCGGCGGAGTGCTGACCCCAGCCTCTGGAGCGATACAGGCTTCACTCGATATTCGCTCAGTAAAGCGCTGGGGCAAAGATTTCCTTCTCGAAGTAAAGTCCACTTCAAAAGAAAGTTTTCGGGTGACCAAGCCCCTATGGCGGAAGATTGTAGCCCGCGCCGAAATGAGAATGATGTGTCCCGCCCTTTGCGTCGTCTTCAGAACACGCCTTTCGAGTAGAAAGCCGATAGTTGCAATTAGGCGTGAAGACGCCCCGCCTGACTTTCCAGTGGAAAGAGAAGAAGTGATAAGGGGCGAGAAAGTAATCCTTACCCTTAAACTCCGACCAATTGACGAAATAGTGCTCGTCAAGTGGGGCAACGACGAAATTATCGTCATGCCCCTTTACCGCTGGGAGGGGTAAAAATGATAGACAAGAACCAAGTTATCCGACGAGTTCACGCTCTTGCAAAAGAAATTTGGGGCGAGCAAGAAATTGCGGGTGAGCCCGCCTATATTTTCTGGACGAGGGTATGGGCGAAGTTGCGCTACGGCGTCGAGCGGCGCCGAGAATTGGACATTACACAATGGCTCGAAATGGAGCAGTGGTTAAAGTCGCTGAAAGGAGGTCGAAGCAAAAATGGCAAACCAAGTCTCAATCTTTGAGGATATTGACTACATAAAACTGCGTGAGAAAATTCAAAACATTGAGACCGTCGACGAGGCGCTGGCATTGCTGGAGAGCATTAATGTCACCTACCAACTCTCCCAGTGGGCAATCGTGGACATTATCTACCACTTCCAACAGCACCACCCAAACTTGCTGTCGTCGCTTGAAGCAGGGCTCATATGGACGCTCAACCTTGAGCCCTCACAAGTATCGCAATTGAAACGGGTGGCAGCCGTATTCGGAGATGTATCTAAACGCTTCCCCGCTTTATCTTTTGGCCACCATATCCTCCTCGCCTACGCCGCCGCTTACCTTGATTGGAACGAAGTTGTGCGAATTGCTAAGGAAGCGGAATACAACGCTTGGGGTGTCAGAGAAACCCGCTACGCGATAGGCCAAGTAAGGAGAGAAAAGATACTGAAGGAAGTCAAGGAGAAGGGTGAGGAAGCGCTCGAAAAGAAGGGAAGAGGAAGGACAGCCGCCGTTGTGGAAGAAGTCAAGAAAGAACTTCTCGAAAAACCTGAGCCTGAGCCCGAGCCCGAAGTTGAGGTCGAAGTGGACTTGAAAAAGGAAGTCGAATTGAGAGAGAAAGCCAAAGAGGAAGAAAAGAAGCGGATACTTACAGACACCGCTATCCGAGCTGCCGACGCTTACATTCGTTACGGCGGTGAATTTATCGACTACCTCCTTGAAGCCCTCACGACAGCGCAGTGGGACTTCTATCACCGCTTGACCTCCAAAATGAAAAAGAGGATACCGATGCTGGTAACCGCCAAGAGCCCCGTAGCAGACATTTGCACGACCCTCTCTTCGCTCCTCGATTTATTGATCAAATACCAAGAGGGAGGTATACATGAAGGGGATGAACTTGGACAAGAAACTGAAGAGTTTTGACTTATTCTGCCTCCTAAATGCCTGCGGGGCTGGGGGCAGCTGCGACCCCCTCACTATCCACTGCCTCCTGCTTGGGCTTGATGAAGTTGACCTAACCGAGAAACCCCCACCTGCCCCCAGCCCCCATTGGCTGCTTTATCTTAACGGAACGAACTACGGCGTGACTGTTTCCTACTATCACCCGTATTTTTACTGTGTTAGCAACAGCTGGCGGCGGTTTCAAACAGCGGAAAAGGCATGGTCGGCTAAAATTGCCTCTTTCGCTGGAGAAAAGTGGGATAAGTTCGCCCAACGGCTCGACTGGTGTCACCCATTTCCACTTACGCTAGCTTTCCTGACAGCCGAGGCTTGGGAGCTCGGCGGGAGGAAGAAAATCGAAATAAGCCAAGAGACAGCTGCGCCGCAGGAGATTGAAGGTAAAGAGGAAATAATTGAGGGAATTACAATGGTGTCAATTTTGAAGAGAAGCAAAGATAAAATCTACCTAACGACAATTCAAAAGTCCTACATAATTCACGGCTCCACTCGAATGCTAACTTTCCTCAAATTTCCTGACACGGAGCACTACGAACTCGCAAGATGGCTCGGGCATATATTCCTTCTCACAGCGGACAACTTACTTTACCACTCGCCTGGGCGGAAAAGTAAGTCCGTGAACAAAGTGGGTAAGTCATTAAAAGAGAATGCCTGAGCCGAAACAATAGCCTGAATTTCAGCGGCTACCCACGCTTTCTCCAAATCCTCCTGCATTTCGCCCAGAATTTTCTTTATTTTCTCCCTCTCCTCAGCAGGCAAATCAGGGTTCTGAGCCATTTTCCGTAGCTCTTCAATCTGAGAAAGCTTCCGCATTATCCTCTCGTCCAGCACTTCGGGCGACGGCAAGACCGTATTGACTAACGGCTGGGCGTTTTTCATTTGCTCCGCAAGGAGCGCCCGCATTCGGCGGGCAATTTCGTCTTGAAGCGTATCCGACCGAACAAGCGGCTCAGAAACTTGACCTATCTTAGCGACCTCTTCCTCATTCAAAACGAACTGCCTAATGACTTCCCAGTCATTCTTAACAACCTCGGCTGGAACAAGCCTCGGCAAGAAACCGTTAACCTCGAGATAAGAGAAAGCATAGGCGAGAGCGTCAATCCCGTCGTCGTTGCCGTCAGGTAATTTGTCGGTAGGGTTACCTTCAGGGTCAGTCTCGAACGAATAGTCCTTCATTTCCTTGAGCAAAAGCTCGCACCGCTCCCTCACGAAGAAAAGCCTCGGAAAGCCCCAAGCGGAAACATCCAGAGCGTTCTGGATAAGGCGGATGCGATTAATCTTCTCCTGCGTTTTGGCAGCAGTGTTAGCGAAAAGGAATGGAGCAGGCATTGCCCTAATCTTGGCGTCTTGAAGCTCTTTGATGACCATCGTCGAGCGTGGGTCAATAACAAAGACCTCAGGATTATACTTAGCCTGAATTCGGCGAGCTTCCTCAACGATAGACCTGATACTTGAGCCATAGCGCCGAATTTCGTCAAAAACAACGACAATACCTGAAGGTAGAACTTGAAGCAGAAGGAAAACAGTCGGGGCGGACGCACCAACGTCGACACCAACCACAATTCGACCGCTCACTTGGTTAGCGTCCCAGCTTCGCAGGAAAGCGGACGGCGGGATATTGAAAACTGCGTAAAGGGGCGTAGGCTCGTCGGAAAGCCATTCGCTCTTGAACACCGCCTCGTCCATTTGAATGAACCGCTCCCACGCCTCCTCACGGGGCAAGAAACCGTCAGATTTAAGACCTCGACCCTGACATATGTCATAGAAGGAAATTTCCTCACCACTGGACAGTGTCTTTCGGATAAGCTTGCACTGCTCACAGGCGCTGGGCGACGGACAACGCTTCATGACATCAAAAACACACCAACGGTAAATTTTACCGCCAATGAGATTAACGCCACCTTCAGATAATGCCCCGCCAGATAAAATTGCCTTGCTGAGCCGAGCGAGCGGCCCGAAACTCTTCTTCCACGAAGAAGCAAATATCTGCTGACCGACTAAACCCTCCTCCTCATTGCCTTTAGCCATGCTCAAACCTTGCTGGAGCACAGCCCAATCAATGAGGTCAACCTCGTCAAAAAAAACCTTGTGCGGGTGCGGGGCGTTGAGACCTTTCTCCGTCGCTGGCAAAATGCGAATGATAGAGCCGTTATGCAATATCAGCCGCTCGCTGCTGTGGTTGGGCGACTGAGGCGGCGGCGTATACTTGGCGAAAATCTCGTGCCTATAAAGCATTCTGCGGATATAGTCGTAGCAAAGCTTCGCTTGGTCAATGCGGGCGGCAACCGAGACGCTCTCACAGCCGTCATACGAAAGCGCAAAAAGAACTTGCAGGAAAGCGATAAGTGAAGTTTTACCGCTCATGCGTGAGCCTATAATAATGGCGTCGCGAACCTGCTGGCTGTAAATATCCCAAACGGCGTCCAGCGGCGCTTGGTGGTGCTCACAAACAGGATAGCGGGCAAAACGAAGCCCAAACGCCCTTTTCGCAAAATTGAACAAATCCTTTTTACTTTTGATAAGTCCCTTGAGAGGCGCCGATTTGGTTTTCCGCACCTTACCTAACTTCCTCCCACTTGAGATACCTTGCAATTATGTTCACATTCTCAACCGCTGGGCCGTCCATTGAATAAGCGATATCAATCGAAACCCTCTTCCCTTGATAGAATTTTAGACGCCTCTTCTCAAATGCAGGGCTGGTGTAGCGATAGTTTATGACGAACTGAAAATCGAAAAGCGGATACGAGTAGTCGGAAGAGAGGGGCGGGCTGGTATAGTATGGATGAAGGACACTGACATTTACCTGAATCTGGCTGCCCCGATAGACGAGACGGGCAGGTGTCCTCAGTAAATCGGCAGGCTGACCTGTCCGCCACGAAGAATAAACAAATTCGATTTGATTGTTTAAATCAAAACTGAAGTTGGTGACCTGACGCTGACCGAAATCTTCCGTCGTAATTTCACGGATAATAGGAATAGGCATTGTCGGGTCATAAGACGAGAAAACTGCGAGGAAATCAGACGAAATTAACTGAAGGAGGGGCGCCGCAAAGTCCACCTGAAGGCGAAAAGCTTGGCTGCCTTCCTCAATTGACCCCTGCATTCTGCTTATGTAAGCGTAGGGGCAAATCACCTGACGCAAAATCCGGCTCGGGTCTAAAGGGTCTCTGACGGAAAAGACAAAAGTAAAAGGAAGGGGAAGATTAGGAATAGGTTGCCCAGCCGTCTCGTCCCAGATCTCCCACTGGGCATTGGAAAAAATGGCGTCTATGAAAGGCAAAACAGTGCCCTGCTGGAGATAAAAATCGAGAGTGAAGTTGACAGCGGGGACGAGGGTAATAAGCGACCCCGCAGGGTGCCTGTAGCCGAGCAATTCGAGAGGGTTGATACCGCCAGAAAACTGGAAGCGTATGTTATTCAGGAAAGGAACATAGGTAAACCAAGAAACACTTGCAGGATAGTTAGGGTAAATAAAATGCTCAGGAGGTTGGCTGGAAAGAAGCCCCGCAGCCCAGCCAACATGGCGTCCCGAAAGCGTATACCAGCCCATTTTATATCCCCAACCTTACGAAGTCGGTCGCAACTCAGCGTCAAGGTCTAACGCTTGAACAGTAACACCGAGAGTAATCATCTGCTCCATAGCGAAGTTAACTCGGCTGTCCAGAACCTTAGCCATGCGCAAGGTCAACCGATAAACAGGTGTGGGTGTCCCACTATAAGCGCCCGTCCCCGCAGCCTCGTAGTAGGTGAAAGCAATCTTCTTGAGTGCTTGAGGTAAAGCGAGGTTGAGAGAACCAGTCAACCCGCCTGGGTAAACGATAGTGAAGTTGGAGGTGATAGTTGAGCGGCCTTCAAATATTGAATTGAACACTCGCAGTGTCCTACGAACCTTGTCGGTAGTAATGTCAGTTCCCTTCGAGACAGTAAATACCTCACGCAAGTCGTTGTTAATCTCAATGGTAAAGTCAGTGACAATCCGCTGGTTAGAAAGGACAGTGAGGTCAAGAACGTTCTCTGTGCCAGCCTCAACCTCCGCATTAAAGACTACCTCGCGAACAATGAAGACACCAGCCGAGGGATTATATTGAACCATTGGTGGGGTCGCAGTGCCAATATTGGCAAAGTGAACATAGGGCACAAACCAAGTAATTTCGAGTTGAGCAGCATCTTCGGGTCGCTGCGTCCAACGCAAGTTCCGAACGAAAGCAAATGGAGCACAGACACGCCAAACATTAGCAACTCCAGCTCCACCAACTTGCGGGGCAATCACGAAGAAGTCGAGGAAGTAAGGAGGCAAGTGATAGAGCGTCTGCCCAGGCTCAGTCCCCAACCTCGTAGCGCCCTTCATAATCTCGTGGACGAAATCGATCGGACCCGAAGTAGCGCCAGCAGCCTGAGACTGGACAGTGAACCTCGTCCGAATGTTCTGGGCGCGGACAATGAATTCTTCAAGAGCAGCAATGTTCTCAACACCAATTGCCACAATGGGAGTGATACCAGCTGACATTTCGATACCAACCTCATTCAGAAAACATGGGTTCTGAATTTCGGTCACACCAGTAGGCAAAGCAGTCGGACCGAGCCCGTCCAGAACGTCCTGAATGACGTCTACGGTCGATTGAAAATTCGACGCCCACTTTCCCACCCTAAAACTCACATGTCGACCTGAAAGGATATACCAGCCCATTATGGTGCGCCCTCCATTAATTTCCTGACTACCTTCCGATACTCAGCATGAATATCTGGAAAATTCCAGCTTATGCGATAATGCGCTACGAGCGCTGGTAGAAAACCTTTCCGACCGAACCGCACCAAAATCGGCTCGGGCGGTAACTCGGTCAAATCAATCAGAGTTTCCCCAATTAGTCGCCACTTCTTATTGTCCGAGCGACTTAAAACGTGACCAACCAAACCCTTTACCGCCCAGCCAATCTCAGGGTTCTCACTTATCTCCTCTTCGGAAATGCCCAGAAGGCGGGCAAGTGCCCAGCCCAAAACCTCCCAATTAAACCAATCCTTATCAAAGAGCTTGAGCACTTGCACCGCCTTCTCCGCAGCCTCCCTCAGCACTTTCTCGTCTTTCCCCATTAGAGCGTCAGCCAGCTCGGCGAAAGTCAACTCACTTACCTCCCTTCAGGAGCGCCTCAGCCAATTCCCAATCTCGGGTCTTAGCCAAAACTTGGTAGACCTTCTCAACATCAGCCGATTTGCTATACTCCCTCGCCCATAACTCAAAGAGACCCCTCGTAATCCTGTCGTCCTTCCCCGCCCCAAGCCGAGCCTCGATTTCCTTCCGCAACTCCTCCTTGTAAGCCTGCCTGAACCTCTTCAGCACCTCTTCCCTCGTCGCCTCAAGAACGTCTTCATCAAACTGCCCAGAGACGCCAAATTCTTGGGCTTTGCGGTTGGCTTTAACCAAGATATAAGTCCTGCACGCATTGATTACCTCATCCATAGACTTAGCCTTCTCCAGAGCCTCCTTTAACTGCTCCTCAGCAACCTTCTCGTCCTCCTCCGTCGAAGCGGCGCCGAAAACACCCTTCAGCACCATTTGCGCAATCTGGCGACGGATAACCTTTTCCCTCTCAGAAACCGAGTTCGCCCCGCTGAGAAGGCCGCTCCGCTCCAACATTACCGACCAAACAGACTTAGCCATTTGCTCGTCAATTACAGGAACCTCCTTCAAGGCGTCCACCAACTCCTCCGCCACTTCCTCCTCGCCGCCAACCAAAGAAGCAAAGTCCTTCACAGCAGCGGCTAACTTCTCGGCGTCGCCAGAGACCATTGCTTCAATAACAGACTGCTGCGCCTTCTCGATTTTCTCAACAAACTCCTTCTTTTCCTTAGCAAGCTCAATCGCGTCCTTGAGAATTTGCTCCCAAGTCATTGGGCATGACACCTCCAAGTAGATTTTAGAAAGAGTGGCCTGCTAAAATTGAAGCGGGGGATAAATATGCGGATACTTATGGTCTCTGGTGCACGCTGGGGAGCAACTCAAGGAAACCAGCGCTACCAAGCACTCGCGGAAAGTCTCAAGAAAATTAACCCCGAAATAGAAGTGAAATTCTACTCGTATGTGGACGGGACAACCCCGCCGCCCTACCGTTGGACGGGAGACCCCGCAAATGTCATTATCATAGGTTACCCCGACTTGGGTAACCAACTCATCCAAAACTTTGAGGGAAGATTGTTTGCACCAATTATCTACGACATTTGCGATTACTGGCGGGGAAATGAGCTTATAGCAGGCATAGATTTGGCGGAAGCAGACAAAATAATAGCTGAGAAAAGCCAACTTTTCGTTACTGTCAACTGGCAGCTCGCCTGCCAGTATGTGCAGTATAAAAAACCGATTTATGTTATTGGAAATGGATTGAGGGAAGAAGCCTTGACCCCGCCCAGCGCTGTCTCGGACGATAAAGTCCATGTCTACTACTGGGGCAGCCACTTTACGGGGCAAACATGGACGGACACCGTCGCGTTGATGGAATTACCTAAGCGCTTCCCGCAATGCCAGTTCTACTACTTCCTTGCTACAGACATGCTGACGGAAATGCTTTTCCCAGAAATACCCGAAAACCTTCATGTCGAAACTTCGCCTTTAGGCATTGAATTCGACCGAATTAAAAGCTTCATTAGATACCCCGCTATCGGTATCGTCCCGTTCAAGCCGCTCAACACCGCAGCATTCTTCGCTGACCCCATCAAAGTTTACGAATATTGGGCGCTCGGAATGTATGTGGTCGGGGTCAACATTTGGTCAGGGCTTGGGGAAAGAGCGACAATCATTTACAGGCAAGGAGAAGTCTTGGATGAACTGAGCGCAGGAATTGAAGAGCTACTTCGGCGGGGGAACTTAGAGCCACAATTTCCGAGCGAAGAAGAAAAAAGAATGTTCAGCTGGGAAGCCCGAGCTCAGCAATACCTCCGCGTCCTTACGAGACTATTCCCAAATCCACAAGCAATTGGTTGAGCCGCTCCTCGTTATGCTGGGCGATTTGATTGACTACGACATCAGCAAGGGAAGAAAGTTCCCTCTCCAACAAAGGATGAAGAAAACTGGCAATGTGCATGATGAGAATATCCCCACGCAAAACGAAAAGCTGAGAAACTTTACGCAACGAGAAAGTCCTGCCAGCCCCAAGTTCAGAAGGCACTTCAATTTTCCGCTCCTCAGGCACCTCTACCTCCGCAGCAATAAGACGGAAGGTATAGCCTTTCGAAACTACCTCCGCCATGCCGTTCTGCTTCATCTCCCACTTGAGATTGCCCTTCTGCGTTTCATCCCTCAACCAGGCGATAATCTTCAGAATTTTCGTCATGGTTCCCAGCGAATCCTTCATTTTTATCCCTCCAGTGCGGTTAGAATGGCAAACCTTCGCCAATAAAATTTTACCTCACAACCGCCAACGAGGATAAAATTTAAGAGGCAAGGTAACCCTACACGGAGAGGAGGGTAAGCGCAATGAAGAAGGCTTTAGATTTTTTTGGGGGCGACGAGCTGAGAGCCCGGATTTTCTGGGAAAAGTATGCGCTGAGGGACGAGAAGGGAAATATCCTCGAGGAGACCCCAGAAGATATGTGGCGAAGGATTTTGGCGGCGCTCGGGCTCAACGATAACCCCGATTTTTGGTGGCTGCTAAGCGATTTTCGGTTTGTGCCCGGCGGACGTATTCTCCACGCTGTCGGTAACGAGTTCCAAAAATGCACGTGTTTCAACTGCTATTTTATTCCAATAAAAGAAGATAGCATTGAAGCAATCTACGAGTGCGCAAAGGAAATGGCACGAACATATTCCTATGGAGGCGGAGTGGGAACGGACATTTCTCCCCTCAGACCGGCGCAAGCGCCCGTAAAAAATACAGCCCGCTACTCCACAGGCGCCGTCTCCTTCATGGAACTATATTCGTTGACGACAGGAACGATCGGACAACACTTCCGACGGGGCGCACTGATGATCACCATTGAAGACTGGCATCCCGACGTCTTGGATTTCGTGAAAATTAAGCGAAACTTGACGAGCGTCCGCTACGCCAATATCTCCGTAAAAATTTCCGACGAGTTTATGGAAGCGGTCAAGCGCAGTCGGAAATGGTGGCTTAGGTTCGAGGGCGAAGGCTTCAAAGTGGAAAAGAAAATAGACGCCAGAGAATTAATGGACGAGATCGTAAAATCAGCGCATGGTTGGGCTGAGCCTGGAGTAATCTTCTGGAGCACCATGAAAAGGAATAGCAACAGCGAATACTTCCACCCGCTGCTCGGGACTAACCCGTGCTCCGAAATCGGGCTGCCAGCATACGGGGCTTGCAACCTCGCAGCAATCAACCTCTACAAGTTCGTCAAGAACCCCTTCACCGAACACGCTTACTTCGATTTCGAAGAGTTCAAAAAAGCAGTTAGGCTCGGCGTCCGCTTCTTAGACGCAGTTATTGACTATGCCGACGCCAAAAACAAATACCCGTTCGAAGCCCAAAGGGAAACGGAAAACCGAGAGCGAAGGCTCGGGCTCGGCATTATGGGCTTGGCAGACATGTTCTTCGCTTTGGGACTCAAGTATGACAGCGAAGAAGCCATAGAATTCGCCGAGAAAGTCTTCACCGTCATGCGAGATACCGCCTACGACGAAAGCGTTAACCTCGCTATCGAAAAAGGCCCATTCCCAGCGTTTGATTGGGAAGGCTATAGCCAATCAGAATTTATTAAGAGGCTGCCCCGCCAACTGAAGGAGCGGATTAGAAAGCACGGGATTAGGAATGTGGCGCTCCTTACCGTCGCCCCGACAGGCTCAATCGGCACTATGGCGGGGGTCTCAACAGGAATTGAACCTATCTTCCAAGTCAAATACTACCGGCGCTCCGAAAGCCTCAGCCAAAAAGAATTCGAAGTCTTCCACCCGACAGTAAACGACTACTTCAAAGTGACAGGAAAGAAAGAATTGCCCCCGCACTTGGTCACAGCGCACGAAATCGACCCCATTATGCGTGTGGAAATGCAAGCAACTATCCAAGCATTCGTCGACAATGCGATAAGTAGCTGCCTGACCAGAAATAACTTGATCCTCACAGACAAAGGCTTTCGTTATATCGACACTATCTGCTCCGAACGGCGAGAAGGAGAATTCGTTCCGATAGAAGACTTGCGAGTGATCAACGCCTACGGCCTCTCACCCGCTACCCACTTCTACTACAACGGAGTAAAACCAGTCTACCGCATCGAGCTAGAAGGCCACTATTACATAGAAGGCACAGCCAACCATAAAGTCCTCACTCTTACGAAGGATTATGAGCTAGTGTGGCGGCGGTTAGACGAAATTCAAGAAGGCGAGTTCGTCGTAATGCGAAAGGGGCTGAACAAATGGGGCAATATTCATGAACTAAGCAAAATCTACGGGAAACCGTTCACCGCCGCAAGGAAAACCAACGCAAAGGAAATCAAAATCCCCAAACGAATTACCCGCCCGCTTGCGCGCTTCCTCGGCTATTTGCTGAGCGATGGTAGCGTCCTCTCCAATGGTAACACTATTTCCTTCACTCAACAGAAAGGCGAAATTCTCGAAGATTTCTGTCGGCTGGCAAAGGAAATTTTTGGGGTCGAGCCTCAAGTAGTTCCCGACCCACGCAGCCCCAACCTTTACAACGCCAAAATTCACTCCCGCACCCTTGTTCGCTTCCTTGAGTA
>JAVVGN010000008.1:0-39525 GCA_032249095.1 Candidatus Caldarchaeales archaeon
GGAGGTATGAGGGCTACTACATGGTCTTCAGGGACTACGGGGCAGACGAGGGCACGCGGCACTACAAGTCCTTCCTAATCATGCAGAGATTCATCGCTGAGGCGTGGCGAGAGCTATCCAAGAGATTCCTAGAGGTCTTTAGATATCCTGTGGATAGGGTTCTGAACATTACTCCGACTCCAGACGGAATAATTATTGTGCAGAACGAGTGTGATGATAGGCTGAGGACATGGATGATACCCTCCATCGCGACGCTGAGGTGGCTTATACATGAGGCCACTGCTGGAGAGACGCCGCCGAGAATCTACCACCTACCACCACTCAACTCGATAGTCCTAGAGAGGGAGCAGGTGGAGAGGTTCCACATAGTTGCGAGGCCATACGAGATAAAAACACAGAACGAGGGGGTGCAGGGATATTGAAGTTCTACGCAGACGTTCATAGGAGTAAGAGGAACGGCGAGGGATGCAGGATTACATATACTACTGACGGAATAACTTTTAAGCATGTAGATAGCTTCAGCGAGATCCCTGCTGGGCCCGGAGACAAGCTATTCATGGACACACTACCACCTCGACACACGGACGGCGCGATAGAACTACTAAGGAAGGGGGTAGAGGTCTATTATCTTAAGAGGCTTACGCTGATTGAGAAGATGCGTAGGGAGCATAAGCTGCCGAAGAGCGCTAGGAGAGACATCAAGGTCTTGATGAGTATTGAGGAGGGGTGGTTTAGGAGGGTTACTGCGGACTTCCTAGTCTTGAGGAGGATGATTCTGGCCTATAGGTCTCTATCGAAGACTCATCAGCAACTATTGAATAAATACAGGGCTTTGTCTGAGGCTGAGAAGGAGGTTCTGAAGCCAGTCATCTCCTCAAGCCTTCCGCTGATCTCCCTCAGCGCCTCAGCCCATCTGCTGGTCGAGTCTGCCACAAGTAGCACGTCGTATCCCATGTCGCGATAGTACTCCGCGATGGCCGTACCTGTATAGATGCTCGCCTCTCGGGCGGAGACAGGCATATTGCTTGTATTCGCTATCAGAATGGTCCTCTCCATCAAGGGCCTACCGGAGTAAGGGTCCGTAAGCTCGGGGAACTCCTTAAGAACTTCCGCCTCCTCATTCCCCCTCTCGCCGCAGCCTATGTGTAGAATAACCTGAGCATCACTCCACTTAGAAAGCTGGTGCAGGGTCACCGTGTTATGTAGATTATGGAGATGTATGTAGATGTATGCAATCATATAGTTTGACGCCTCGCCATATGCAACAGCATTTGCTATGCAGGCTGATACGTCGGCAGTAGCATATTATTTTGGTGTGAGAGGCTTGCCGCATCGGTTTAGAGAGATAGGCGCCCTTTTGGCCCTCGCAATAGCTCTAACAATCGCGCCGACAGTGCATGCAATCGTTTATGCCGACGTTCCCGGCAACCCCCCACCTGGAGCTGAGCCGAACAAGAGGTTCCTCCTGATAGCACAGGAGAACGACGTTCTCATTGACGATGGGGTCGTCCTTAGGGCTTGGACTTTTAACGGTACCGTGCCTGGCCCACTGATATACGTCGAGGAAGGCGATGTTGTCGAGATAACCATCAAGAACGTGGGGAAATATACGCATGGGGCATCGATCCACGCGGCGAACACACAGACCTCGTTGTTTGTTGGCGGAATTCCGCCGGGTGAGGCGAAGACCCTGGTCTTTAAGGCGGACTTCCCAGGGGTGTATATGTATCACTGCGCCCCCGGGGGCCACGGCATACTGACACACACCATGGCTGGAATGTATGGCATGATAGTCGTCGAGCCAAAGACCACTAAGTACAGGTTGGAGCAGGAGCTGGGCAGGGAGCCTGACATCATTGTTTTCCTCCTCCAACACGAGATTTACGCAACAGGTGATGACTTCGCTAGGGGAGTGCCAGCCTATGTAATGTTCAACGGGAAGGCATTTCGCTACTTGGTCGAGCCTATACAGGCCCGCCCCGGCGATTATGTCAGGTTCTACTTCCTAAACGTGGGACCAAACCTGGTCTCAAGCTTCCACGTAGTTGGCGGAATATGGGAGTATGTGTATCACGGTGGGAATCCACACAATGTGGAGAGGGGGCTTCAGACAGTCACGACCGGCCCAACAGACTCATACGTCATTGAGTGGCGGGTGCCTTCTGAGGGCAACTTCCTACTCGTAACCCACGCGTTCGGCACGCAGACACTGAAGGGGGCGGCCGGCTACCTCTCCTCAAAGGTTGGGAACGATGTCTCAAGGATCATATTGCCTAACGGCCCAGCACCTCCGACAACTATAACCAACATGAAGCGGGTCATAGCACCCTTCGAACCCACGCCAGAGGACATCTCATCCCCCAAGGTGTATAGACAGGACGAGCCAATAGTCATCAGGATTCTCGGAAACAGTTTCTATCCTAAGGTCGCCGCCGTCCCAGCTGGTTCGAAGGTCCGGTGGGTTAATGAGGATGTGTTAGGGGTTGGTGCTGGAGAGGTCACGGGGCAGCACAATATCGCAGTAGTCGCAGGGCCGGAGCAGTTCACCTCACAGTTGATGAAGAATGCGGAGACCTTCATTTACACGCTCAGCAAGGAGGGGAATTACAGCTACATATGCGGGGTCCACCCGTACATGAAGGGGTCAATCATTGTCTATAGGCCCACAGCTGTAGCGGGAGGCCTACCTAGCATCGACTTGACCGCTTTGTTGGCGTTTCTCCTAGGTATAGGCGTGGTGGTATTAGTGGTGTCCGTCGGCTCTCGCCAGAGAAGAGCTTCTTGAGGCGCCGAAGCTTAGTCTCAGCCATAATAATTGTAGTATCCGCGGCCACCCTATCCATACTCTTTTTCCAGCCCCTCTCCAAGCCATCCAGAGACGATCTGATAGTGGCCAGTGAGAAGACGCTACCACCCTTCCAACTTGTAGACCAGTACAACGAAACATTCAGACTCGAGTCTCTGTCCGGGAAACCCGTAATACTTTTCTTCGGATACACGAACTGCCCCGATGTCTGTCCACTGGCTATGAGGAAGATCAGCCAGGCACTGGACGCGGGCGGTATTGGCCCCCGAGAGATCGCCGTAATCTTCGTGACTGTCGATCCATGGCGAGACACCCCACCTGTATTGAGAAAGTGGGTTGAGAGGAACTACCCGGGCGTAATAGCGCTTACCGGCAGCTATGAGGACCTGGCCCAGGTTTGGCGAGCCTACGGGGTAGCCGACCCTGAGGATGTATGGAGAGCTAGGAACAACAGAGGAGAGTACTACATAAGTCATAGCGCGGTGGTCTACGTGGCCGATAAGAGACATGTGTTGAGGTACCTCGTCTCCCCGGAGATGAGCGTTGAAGCATTCCTTCAGGCCATTAAGGGAGTCATTGAGGGGGAGTAGTCGGCCGATCGAGGCGCAGGGCTGACTAGAGGTGTGTTAAAATATTGACTCTTCAAACCATATTGGCGATGCTTGAAGCCTGGCTAATCTGGCTGCTCCCGATACTCGCCGCCTTTGCGGTGCCGCCACTGATCAAGATCTCCCGACGAGTGGGCGAAATCTTCGCCGTAGCCACAGTAGCGGCGTCTGCCGGACTCTCTCTACAGTTTCTTCCGAGAGTCGCCGGTGGAAAGACTATCCACGTGTCGTGGGAATGGATATCCCTGCGTGATGGCGGGGCGATAAGCTTCGGAGTACTCTTAGACCCGCTCTCGGTTATTATGGCGGTAATTGCTAGCGGGATTGGTACATTGATAGTTGTCTACTCTATTGGCTACATGGAGCATGAGGAGGGCGTTGCCAGATTCTTCTTCTTCATCACCCTATTCATAGGGGGCATGATACTTCTCGTCACGTCCTCAAACCTGCTTGGCCTCTATATAGGCTGGGAGATAGTGGGGCTGTGCAGTTACGCCCTTATAGGCCACTATACTCATAGAAAAGAAGCAAGGGAGGCCGCCATAAAGGCTTTCGTAACCACGCGGGTTGGAGACGTCATGCTCTTTGCCTCAATTCTCTTAACTTACATCAACTTCGGGACAATGGAGCTCGAGGATCTGCACAGAATAGTAGTCGGGAGGGCTGAGGCGGGAGTTCTCGACGTTGGTCTGCTCACGCTCATACTGCTTCTGGCTTTTGGCGGTGCTGTGGGGAAGTCGGCCCAGTTTCCTCTCCATGTCTGGCTCCCCGACGCTATGGAGGGCCCGACCCCAGTCTCAGCCTTGATACATGCAGCCACAATGGTTAAGGCGGGGGTGTACCTAGTCGCTAGGTACTCATTAACCTTTGTTCCCTTTGAGCACTTTTCAGCGGCACAACTCTCGCAATGGTACACCACTATAGGCCTCATCGGCGGGTTTACGGCACTTTTCGCGGCAAGTATGGGTCTCGTCTCAAACGACATTAAGAGAGTTATAGCATACTCAACCATCAGCCAGCTCGCACTCATGTTCACCGCACTAAGCGTCGGAACACCTCAGGGCTGGTTTGCAGGCGTCTTCCACGTCATCAGCCACTCCATCTTTAAGGCTCTACTATTCCTCGCCGCGGGAGCAGTCATACACTACGTTGGAACAAACAACATCGACGAGATGGGTGGGCTTAGGCGGCACATGCCTATAACCTTCTACACCTCTCTCGTCGGCGTACTATCCCTCTCGGGCATACCGCCGTTCAACGGCTTCTTTAGCAAGGAGCTTATCCTCAACTCACTACTACAGGCAGAGAGCGCGATCCCACTCGCCCTCGTAGTTCTGGCGTCGATCCTGACCGTTATTTACAGCTTCAGATGGCTTTCGAAGGTCTTCCTAAAAGAGCCAAAGAGCGATCTCAGCGGAGGCCACGCTCACCACCGCGAAGCCCCCTATACGATGCTTGCCCCTCTAATAGTGCTCTCAGCCTTGACATTGAGCGGCTTTCCACCGTTCGAGGAGCTACTGCACGAACTTGTCGGAATACACGAGAAGAGCAGCGTATCCCCGCTCACCTACATCTTATCCCTCAGCATTTTAGCCGTGGGGCTCGCCGTCGCATACCTCTTCTACATGGGGGGGACAGTCTCAACGGAGGCGGTGAGGACGAGGCCGATCCTTAGGCAGCTTCACCTACTCATAGAGAACAGGTATTTCATAGACGCGGCTTACAGAAAAGTCTTCGTCGAAGGCGTGACTGCGTTATCAAGAGTCGTGAGAGACCACGTGGAGGTTCGTGTTATCGACGGACTCAACTATGCGTCGGCGAGAGCGTTCCAAAAAATAGTTGAGGCCATCAGATACATCCAGACCGGCAGCAGCAACATCAATATAAGCGGCGTAGCGATAGGGCTAATCTTACTGCTTATCTTCTTCTTCGCGAAGCTAGCGGGCCTCATCTAGTTCCGCTAGGTCAAGATATATATCCGGCTCCTCGGTCTGAATCTATGTAGATGGGGCTTAAAGAATTCGCCAAGTCGGTAATAGTCACGCTCAGGGTTGCTAGAAAGCCTACTAGTGATGAGTTTATGGTTCTGGCCCGCATAGTCCTAATAGGGGTCTTTCTCCTAGGAGCCATATCCTTCATAGTTCGCTATCTCGCCCTTGCCCTCCAGGGTGGATTATGATGAGCGAGCAGGTTAAGAAGACCTTCCACATATACGCCGTCAGAACCACTGTGGGGCAGGAGAAGAACGTAGCTAGGATGATAAGCAACAGGGTCGACGAAGACTCAGGCGAGATCTCCTCTATATTCATACTTCCATCACTCAGGGGGTACGTCTTCGTAGAGGCTAGCGACAGGGATAAAATAGCTATGATTGTCCAAGGCCTCCCGCACGTCAAGTCTAGGCCTCTGACCGAGGTCTCCCTCGACGAGCTCAAGAGCCACCTAGTTACTAGGCCCGCGATAGAGACGCTTAAGGAGGGTGAGCTTGTGGAGGTGATCTCCGGCCCGCTTCGCGGGGTTACTGGGAGGGTATTGAGGATCGATAAGCAGAAAGACTCGGTAACAATCGAGCTATTGGAGAGCACGTACCCGCTCCCAATCTCTGTGCCCGCCAGGCACCTCAGACCAGTCACTGCGTCTAGCTCGGGCTGATGGGTATTTATTGCGGCGGATATAGTTTCCAAGCAATGCCCGAACGGGCCTTCAAGTTCTTGATCGAGGGCGGTAAGGCGACTGCCGGCCCACCCATAGGCCCCGCCCTCACGCCGCTTGGGGTAAACGTCCTCGAGATTATTCAGGAGTTGAACCAGAAGACGGCCGATTTCCGCGGTATGCCTGTAACCGTCTACGTCTATGTTGATCCCGAGACAAAGACCTTCAAGACTGAGGTCGGTATACCTAGCACGGTGGCTCTAATTGCGAGGGAGGCGAGGGTAGATAAGGGCTCGAGCACCCCGCAGAAGAGCTTCCAAGGAGATCTATCGCTTGAGTCTCTAGTAAAGATCGCTAAGTTAAAGATGCCTCAACTTCGAGCCAAGAATCTAAAGGCTGCGGTCCTGACTGTCGCGGGTACGTGCGTAAGTATGGGCATAACGATCTCCGGTAAGGATCCCAAATCTTTCATTCAAGAAGTAAATGAGGGAAAGTATGATATGGTCCTCAGCGAGGCTACTTCTTCCTTTCAGGCTGCAGCTTAACCGGCGAGCCCATAGTAAGCTTGAAGTATATCGACTTGATGTTTGACCAGCCGCCCTCTAGCTTTTGGACAACCCTGTCGATCACCGTTCTCGCGTTCTCCACGAGCTGCTTAGGCCCCATATTATCGGTCCCTATAGGCACCATAACCTGAGGAACCTTCCTCACCCTAACATTCACGCTTCGACGGTACTTGGCGGCCAGCTCGTCGATATTTGTGTTGGGCGGAATCGGTATGGGTGATTTCCCGAGACCTCCTAGGGCGGCTCCGAGGGCTCTAGCCGCGAGGGGGATGAGCTGCGGCTCGACTAGGAAGTAGTCGTACTGCCTGACAAGCTTCTTGGCTGCCTTCTTGTTCCCGATGAGTGCCTCAACCTCGCTCCTCTCCAGAACCTTATCGACGTTTTTTGAGCGTGAGGCTTGGAGAGCCAGGTCGCCAGTCGCGAAGACCGCTATCTTTCTCTCCTTTTGGCCAAGCCCATGAGGGAGCTCGACTACCTCGCTGAACCTTTTCTCAGGCTTACTGACATCGACGTCCCTAAGATTTATGACCATCTCTAATGTTTGTGTGAACGACCTCTTCTTCGCGTTGAGGGCCTCTCTTACTCCCCTGTCCAGCTCTATGACGACCGACATACCCTGTTGAAGTCTGTTTGGAGGCATCTAATAGGTTTATAATGTCGCCCGACTGCTGTTGTCATAGCTGGGCAAGGAGCCCATCCCACATTATACTCCTCATCCTCTCGCTTTCTCCACTCAGTAGCCAGGTTAGCCAGCAGATCTCGATCCTGCGGAGACCCGTGAGCTCGGCAAGCTCCTCCACTGCACGGATAAAGTCCCAATCACGCCAGGCCGGCGAGAAACCGGCCTCCACCAACAGCCTGTTAATCACCTTTTTGACCACCCTATCCGGCACGACCACATCCACTCCGCCCATAGCTCGGAGATATTGAAAAGTCACCAGCCCCACACCCTTAATCGAGCCGATTGGGTCCTCCCTCATCCTCTTAGGGTTCGCGCCTCTAGCCCAGCGTCTCAGCGCCTCCCGCTCATCGCTACTGAAGATAGAGAGCCTGCGCGCAATCTCTCGGGCTACAAGCCACTGTCTCTCGTTCTTCCAGATCTCTGCAAACTCTTCCTGTGGTAGGGCCGCCAGGTCTTGGAGGGATCGTATCCTACCGGTCTTGACGAACTTATCGGAGAAGTTTTTCACTTTGGGGACGACGGCCGTGAAATAGTTAAGCCCGCTTGATGTTAGGGCTGCATCAACCACCATTAACACCACGCTCCCGCCCCATCTCTCGCTCCGCAGGCACCTCTCGCAGAAGTCCGGGAGGCTGGGGAAGCTCAAGCATAATTGACTGAGCTTTTGGGACAGTAGGGTTTTGTCTCCCCCCTTAAGCACGCCTCTGGATGGCTCGGGCGCAACTTAAATAGATGGTTTGGGCGGAATACGGTGAATGGAGAGGGTATCGCTACTAAGGCGCCCGAGAGAGGTAAAGGCCGCCAGAATCAGCGAGCTTGAGCGACTCTATAGGCAGTACACAGTGGTTGGAATAGTCGATTTAACGCGCACCTCTTCAGACCTCCTCCACTCATTGAGGGCAAGGCTTCGGGGAGTTGCAGTATTGAAGAGCGTCAAAAAGAGCCTTGCGATTAAGGCGGCGCAGGCCGCGGGGAGGGGCTATATCGCCGAGGAGCTCAGCCGGATGGGTCACCCCCTCCTACTCATCTTCACAAATATGAGTCCATTTACACTCAAGCTGGAACTTGATAGAAGCAGGTTGCTGACTCCGCCAAAGCCGGGCGAAAGGGCAGATATTGACGTGATTATCCCACCGATGAACACGGGTCTCCAGCCAGGCCCTATTCTGTCAGAGTTCGGAAAGATGAAGATACCGACTAGAATAGATGGGGGCACTATCTGGATCGCGAGGGAGACAGTTGTCGCGAAGGCTGGAGAGGTTATTCAGCCTACACTCGCATCACTCCTAGCTAAGCTGGAGATCGGCGCTGTCTACAGGAGCATAAATCTTATCATGGCGTTTGACGGCGACATCAAGATTCCCAGTAAGTTGCTGCACATAGATGTTGAGGGGAGCAAAAAGTCTCTTGCCGATGCCTACAGCCTGGCGCTAACCCTTGCAATCAGGGTATGCTATGTCGTTTCCGAGACAGCCGCCGCGATCATCAGGGAGGCATATTTAGGGGCGCTGGCTTTGTCGACCCAGACGGGCTATGTGACGAGAGAGAACATAGGGCAGGTCCTCGCCCAGGCATTCAGGCAGGCGTCTCTTATTAAAAGCGTTGTAGACTCGCGAGCATCTTAGCTAGTCTCTCGTAGAGCCTCCTCGGGTCTGCCACCGCGGACACTCCCACCAACACCCCTTTCCCGTCCTCAACTATGTGGGTTATGGAAAGCTCGCTAACGCTATTCTCTAGGCTTAGCCCCTTTTCAGCCGCCTTCTTGTTAAGGGCGAGAGCCACTAGCAGCCCCTCCCCAGATTGCCCGGCTATGACTGACAATGAGGGCTGTTGATGCGAGACAGCCTCCAGCGCTAGTGCCCGGAAGAAGCGTGGATCAGCTACTGGCCTGAAATCGAAGACCACTCTGACCCCACTGATGTATTCCTCCTTCTGATAAAACCTCGCAGTACTCCATATCTTGGCGGCCATCGAGTGGAGCTCGTCAAAAAGGCGCTCAAGGTTGGCGGATTTCCCGTACTCGGCCGCGCTGCGTATCTTCTCTAGCAGTCTTGTCTGGTAAATCTCTATGAGCTTGTGGTATCCAAGCCTGAGCCTGGACTCCTCTTCCGAGAGTCTCTTCACCCTTCTCTGTAGCTCCGCCAAGCGCTGGTTTATGTAGCCGAGGGCCTTGGGGCCTGCCGTGAAGACAAGTCTCACCACGCCATCCTGTATCCGCTCAACCCTCATTATCTTTATCAGGCCGACCTCGGCCGAGTTGGCGCAGTGGGTCCCCCCGCAGGCCTCTGCATCCCAACCGGGAATCTCAACAACCCGCACCTCTCCTAGCGGCGCCTCCCCGCCCTGGTATAGCGTGAACCCATACCTCTCCTCCGCAACGCTCCTCTGGAGCCAGTAGATTCTGACCGGTATGCGTCTGGAGACCGTCTCGTTTGCTAGAAGCTCTATCCGCTCTATCTCCTCCACCGTAAGGGGCTTGTGGTGACTAATGTCTAGCCTCGCCACCTCGGCCTCCTTCTTTGCACCCATCTGCCAGGCGTGGCGACCGAGAACCCGGCGGGCAGCGCCTATCAGTATGTGAGTTGCTGTGTGGTGCCTCATGATGCTGAGGCGTCTAAGGTGGTCGATCTCGCCGGTCACGACAACGCCAGCAGGGGGCTGTGGGCCCTCGATAATGTGTACCACCACTCCGTCCACTATCTGAGTGTCTATGACCTTAGCCGTGCCGCCGTCCCAGCTGAGTGTTCCAGTGTCCCCAACCTGTCCGCCACCCTCGGGATAGAAGAGCGTCCTATCGAGCACCACGACGCCGTTCGCCGACGCTAAAACCTTGGCGTTGAACTTGAAGGCGTAAGGATCCTCGTAATAGAGCCTCTCCGTCTTTGGAAGCCCCTTAACAATCCGTGAGGCGTTTCTGAGGCGTATATCATCTTCCTCCTTCTCCACCACTGCCTTCATGTGTCTGGACACCATCAGTTCCTCGACCTCCTCGGGGGATGGTGCCTGCAGCCCTGCCTTTGCTGCCGCTGAAACAACTATGTCGGGCGTCAGTCCTTTCTCCTCGTACAGCTTGGCGACGTAGTCCGGTGTGAGCGTCTTTGTCCCCCTGCTGATCTCTGCCAACTCCTTCTCGAGGAAACTCATACCCCTCGAGAGGGTCTCCCCAAACTTGTTGACCTCGTGTGTAACTAGCTCGATGACTTCGTCCTTCATCTCCTTGAGGTGTGGAAAGTCCGCGCCCCAGTACTCTATCTGCATCGAGACTAGGTCGGGTAGGAGGCTCGCTCCCCCCAGCTTCGTGAGGATGCTTACAATCCTTCTTATTAGGAGCCTCGCAAGGTAGCCGACCTTCGAGTTGGATGGGACGACCCCGTCCGAGAGGATAAAGGCGATAGATTTTGTGTGGTCGAGAGCCTTGTACAGTGTCTCAAGCCTCTCTATGGTGGGCAGCAGTTCACCGATCTCAACACCCGCCAGCCTCGCAGCGGTCATGCGTGCCTCAGAGGCAGTTATGCCTCCCCCAGGCTGTATCCAGGCCGAGTACTTTGCGTATCTCTGTAACCTCTCATCTTCCTCAGGCGGGACCTCTAAGAGCTCTGCAAACTTCCTGAATAGGTCTTGGTAGACTGAGCTGAAAGCTGACGTGGTGCCCTGGGAGAGCCAGGTGTATCTCTCAATTCCGTACCCAGTGTCCACAGTCCTGTAGGGCATCTCCTCCAGGCCACCGTCGAGCGTTTTGTAGCTCATGAAGACGAGCGTGGCCACCTCGAGCCCACCATGTATCACTTCGTAGCATGGACCCGCGTTCCCTCCTCCACTCCAAACCCCCTCCTTGAAAACTATGTCCTGCCGATCAAGTCCAAGTCCCTCCATAAACCCTAGGCAGAGCTCCACAGTCCTATCCTTCCAGTAAACCTCTCTTGAAGGAGAGTTGAAGGCGTGGGCACCACCCATCTCGAAGATTGTCATGTGCCGCCCGAAAGTTAGGCCGACTTTGTCCAGATCTACAAGTCTGATGCAGGGCTGACTCACGACTAGCGGGTTAGCAGGGGGCTCCGTGGCTCCAGAAGTAACGTGAGGCTGAAAATCCACTATGCTCGCAGAAACTAGGTAAAGGTCCTTCCTCCACCTAGGCACCACGGGGTACGGCTTGATTACTGCGTGGTTGTGGAGCTCGAAGTACCTGAGAAATTCTCTCCGCATCTCACCGATGCTGTATCTCCGCCTTGTCGGAGGGTTGCCTATGAAAGTGTATGGGGAGCAGGGAGCTTCGCCGCAGTTCTCCCTATGGACTTGGCTCCAGAAGAATTTGCCGCAGGCACCGCATCTTTGCCTAATATAGCCTTCTCTCCGGAAAAACTCTATACTGTAAGCCTCTGCGCCGAACTCCAACCGGTCTCCATAGATTCCGCCCCTCTCGCGATATATGAAACTAATATAGGTCGCCGAGGCTGGTGTCCACGCTTATATGGGTGAATGCCTGCATTTTTCCTGTGTCTGAGAAAGTGAGGGCCCATATCTATGTCTACGGGCGGGTTCAGGGGGTCTTTTACCGGCAGACCGCAAAGGAGGTGGCGGATAAGTTGGGCTTAGGCGGCTGGATCCGTAACCTGAGGGATGGCCGGGTCGAGGCTTTGGTTGAGGGCCCAAGAGAGGCGGTCATGCGTATGATCGAGTGGGCCAAGCAGGGGCCACCCCTTGCCCGGGTCGCAAAGGTCGAGGTTTTTTGGGAGGATTATAGGGGGGAGTTTGTAGGCTTCGAGATTACTGATTAACGGGCTAGAGCGGGAGCAGGTCCAGGAGAGCTCTAGACGATAAGCCCTGCTCAATCCCCGAGGCTAAGCCGACGAGAGTTGCAAGCTCGTCCTCAAACAAGAGTAGGAGTGCAACCCCCAAAACCTCATCTCGGACTGTCTTGAGGAAGGACCCTCTCGCCCTCCTTCTCAGCATCAGTCGGTACCCCTTCTTTAACACCATGATAGCCTCCTCCATGGAGGTGGGCTCAGAGATCGTCGGAACCATCTCACGCCTAACTACGGAGAGGGCGCTCCTAAGCTCGGTGGGCGTCTGACACTCGAGTATCACTGATATAACCGGGTCGAGCTCCGGCTCGACGAGGTTCTCGACGAAACTTCTGATCATGCGCGCCTCGAGACCCCAAATCTTCCCGCGGAGAATCGTCTCAAGCACAAACTCGTAGAACAGCGGCTTCAGCAGGTATTGAGCCTCCTTACAATAGCTTTTAGGCGTCTTCTGCAGGGCGTCCGACAGCCTGCCATAGAACCATCGGTCCACATCGCCGTCCAGCGCGGACAGTTCTCCCGTAGCCGCATAGAGCGTGAAGCCCCTCAAATCCGGGTAATAACTCCCGAGAGTATTGAGAGCCTGTTTAAGAGAGTCTGAAGCTAGAAGCCTGGCGAGGAGGTCGCGAACGCCCATCAGCTCCTCGGCGTAGGGATCCACCAGCGCCCCAATATCTTCCGCGGGCTGACCGGTGTGGAGACCCCGCAGGACCGTTTTGACGTTACGGGCAATGTAGCGCAGGTAGAGGGCCTGTATAACCTTGTCCCTGGGGACCAATGTCATGATCCTATAGTGCATCCAGATGATCCGCCTCCGTAATGCGTGTTCGAGCTTGAGGGCGGTGTATGGTTGCTGGATCTGGGCGATCTCCGCGCTGTAGTGGGTCGCCTTCAGGGCGTTGGCGAGCTCGGAGAGATCTTTCGACCCGGCTAGCTCTTGAAGGAACTGCGGCGATAGGAGCATGCCTCTCCATGCATATAACTTCGCCAAGAGGTAGGGGGGCATCCCCTACACCCCAGCCTGAAGCAATTGGTTCACAACAAACTTGATAAGTCCTTGCCTCTCCTCCGCGAGACGAGACCTTACGGCCTCCGCACGCCTCAGATACTCTCCGCGTATCCGCTCAGCCTCCTCCTTGGCGCGCGCCTCGGCCCCGCTGAGGGCCTTTATCCTCTCCTCCTCCACTAGCCTGTCAAGTTCCCTCGACATCTCAGCCACCGTCTCCTCGACCGCCCTCTCCAGCTGGGCCCTGATCGCGGAGATCCTTCCCTCCAGCTTCTGCAACTCTTCCTCCACGCTCCGCACGATCTTCAGTACCTCCTCGACGTCCCCCATCGGTTTATCAGGTGCGGGCACGTCTTTTTAACTGTTGGGGAAGGCGCAAGAGATAGTGTCCTGATAAGGCGTTATATTTAAAGGCCGGATGTTTTGTGTTGTTTGTATGTGTGTTGTGGCCTTGGTCTCGAGTTGTTTTGGGCGTAATAAAAAAAGGTGGGGAGGCCAAGGTCATAGTTGATGGGGATCCGTGGTATGGTGGGCTCTGGAGAGGCTTGGCCTAGAGTATGGGCATGAGAGGTTCGGCGTTAGGAACGGGGTTGAAAGATTCTTCAGATACCTTAAGGAGAGGACGATGGTATTCCACCACAAGATGAGCGCGAGAAACCACATACAGGGAATAAACAACCTAAAGCTATTCCTAAGCCTATTTACACTATACTACCAGGCCGCGAGGACAGAAGGTGGGTGAAAATGCTTATCCAGACACTACCGGCGCAAGATAGAAGTAAGTTTAAAATATAGAGATGTAGATTGATTCTTGAGCGGTATGGAATACGTGTATGCGGCATTACTGCTTCACAGGCTTGGTAAGGAGATAACGGAGCAGAATATAGCGAGCGTTGTCAAGGCCGCAGGAGGGGAGGTCGACGAGGTGAGGGTCAAGGCGCTTGTCGCAGCACTCCAAGGCGTAAACATCGACGAGATCCTGAAGACGGCCACTACCGCACCGGTCACAGTTACTGCAGCACCCGCGCCGACCCAAGCACCGGCTGCTGCGCCAGAACAGCAGGCAAAGGAGGTCAAGGAGGAGAAGCCGAAGGAAGAAGAGGCGCTGGCTGGCCTCAGCGCGTTGTTCGGATAAAAAGGGGTAGGCCTAGGGCCACAGCGAGGACGAGTCAGCCCTACACTGTACTATGTTTGTCGCGGCTTCTTGAAAGTGCCTGCCGGCAGTGGCAGCCGCGGATATATAGCCTGGAGACCGAGATCTCGGCGGAGTGAGGCGCGAGGATTCCGCGGACGGCGTCCTGTATAAGGAGGTCATTTACGACGAGGATCATTGGGAGCTGCTACGCCAGAAGAGGGGGGTTGCTGAGCGTGTCATGGTGCCCTTTGTTGTGCGGGGGTTCGGACCCGTGGTCTATGGGAGCGTTGCGAGGGGAGATGTTCATGAGGCGAGTGACGTCGAGGTCTTTATCCCCGTCCCCCCAAACCCCGCGCTAATTGAGGCCATAGTGGAGAGCGAGCTCGGCGGGTGGGAGAGGAGGGAGCTGGTCCAAGCTACACCGGCCTACGTGCCGAAAGCCTACATATATCTGGATGAGAAGACAACCATCTCCTTCCCCCTCTTAAAAATGATGCCCGAAGAGGAATCATTTTATAAGACTGCCGGCATGGTGGGCTACGAAGGTCTCCTAAACGGCGATAGGGCACCAGGGATGAATAAGAGCCTAATCGTGATAGTCCCCACACGAGCCGGCCACGCCGAGTTCCCCGCGGATAGAGATCCAGACCTAGCTGCACGTCTGATCGGCGTGGATCCCATCACAATTCGGAACAGAGTCCGCGTGTTGACGAGAAGGAGGATTCACGGCAGAACTGGCGTCTTCCGCGCAATTAGCTTAGCGGAGGGAGAGAGCTTTACCAGCGCTTTTGCAGAGCTAGCCAGTCAGAACCCCATCTTGAGGCGGAGGCTCACCAGATGAGGATTCTGGGGCTCGACAAGAAGAGGGGGTGGATCAGGATAGCCGTGACCACCACCATCGATCTCCTAAACATCTATAGACAGATAAGGCCGGGCGACGTGGTCTACCAAGAAACAACGAGGGAAGTCAAGAAGGAGAGAGCTTCTGGGGAAATTGACAGCGAGAGGCGCAGCCTCAAGCTGGGAATAGAGGTCGAGAACAAGAGTGCCGACCCGCTGACGCGGCGAGTGAGCCTCAGGGGCAGAATAGTATATGTGGATCAAGAGATCGATGTGTTGAAGAAGTATCACACTCTGCACTTGGAGAGGGGGAGTGTTTTCGAGGTTGAGAGCAGGGAGAGGCTTCCCTACCTGCTGCGTATAGCCGAGTCGAGCGGTTCGGGAGTGGAGAGGGATGTCGCAGCCATATCGGTCGACGACGAGAACATAGCGCTCGTTCGCATCTCTAACGAGGGGCTCAGGATCGTCAAGACCGCCGAGTGGGGTCGAGGAGCCAAACTCCCCGGCTACGCGGTCCGCGAGGACTCAAAGGCAGTCGACGAGGTGGTCGAGGAGCTTAAGAGACTTGTTGAGGCCGGCGTGAGACGGGTCGTAGTTGTCGGCACATCACTCCACGCCGACGAATTCGTAAAGGAGGTTAAGCGCAGGGATGCTGGGCTGGCCACCCTCATCAGGAGGCGCGTCACTACAAACATAGGCGGCCTCGACGGGCTGCGCGAGGCATTGCGTAGAGGTGTCCTCGGTGAGGACTTGAAGCCCCTCGCAGACGCGCTCGCGGTTGAGAGGTTGATTGAGCTGGCCACGAAGAGGCCTGAAAAAGTCTACATGGGTGTAGAGGAGGTCTACGCGGCCTGCAGGGCTGGGCAGAGACTGGAGGTTCTGGTTACAGAGGATTTCATCTGGCAAAATCTTGACTCTGAGAAGCTGAACAGCATCCTTGATGCTTATGAGAAAGGGGCCATTGGTCTAAGGATACTGCTTCCTGGGACGGAGGCGGCTGAGAAGGTCGGGGCTCTGGGCTCGATCGTCGGCTTCAGGTCTGCTGAATAAAAAGGGGGAGATAGGTTCTAAGCCTCAGCCAGCCCTAATCTTATCCATCGTGAGTACCTTAACATTCGGTTTTAGGGACAGGTTCTCGCCAAGCCTCGCCCCAATGAGGTATATCTCGCCCGGGTTTGAGCCGGCTATATCAATTAACCTTTGGGTCACGACTCCGTCGAACACGACGAACCGGTAGTCGCGCGCCTCTGACATCTGCTGAGCAAGCTCACTTACAGGTTTGCGCCACAGCTCGTTGAAGTCCTTATCGAGGGCAACTGACATCAGAGTCCCCTCAAGCTCACGCACATACTTTTCAAGCTTGTCGGCTGGAATCTCCTGTATCTCTGCCACCGGGGGCTGATGACCCCGAATCCTTCGAATAGCCTCATCGAGGGGGACCGCATTCCTTAAGGCATCCTCGATCTCCTTCGCGTTTAAGTCCTCAACCTCTTTACCGTAGGGCGCCCTCGCTACGAGGTCTATCTTAATGACTTGGGAGATTTCCCGAAGCACCATGTCGCCTCCCCTGTCACCATCCAAGAAAGCTATCACCTTCTTTTTCACTAGCAGGTCCTGGATCGAGGGTGGGACCTTTACGCCGCCCACCGCCATCACGTTTTTGTAACCGTACCTCATCAAGTTTATGACGTCTGCGCGGCCTTCAACTAGTATGACCTCGTCTGAAGTTAGCGCCTCGGGACCCGCCTGTATCTTCTCAGGACCAATCTCAAGCACGTGGGCCTTACTGACCGCTTCCTCAAGCTCCTTTAGGAGCTCGTCTTCCTCCGGAATCTTCTTCCTCTCCCACTCGTAGAGAATCGCTCTAGCCCTCTCAACTATCTTCTTCCTCTTCTCAGCTCTGAGGTCCTCGATCCTATCTATGACTACCTTGGCAGGGTATGGGCCGACGCGGTCAAGCGACTCGATCATTGCCGCGACCAGCGATGTGTAAAACTTGTCCATACTGCTCGGCACTATTATCTTCCCGACTGTCTTGTTGCCCTGATTCTGGAGTATGACGTCTATCCTGCCGATCCTACCCGTCTTCTGAAGCTCCCTGAGGTCTAGCTCGGAGCTGAATATACCCTCTGTCTGGCCGAAGGTTGCACCGATCACGTCGTTCCTATCCACGATGCCGTCTACCTCTATCCTCGCCTCTATCACGTATTTTGTGGAGATAGATTGTGCAGCCAACTCTCTGGACCTCCTTTAGTTCGCTCTCCGTGCGGAATAGATAGCTTGGCTTAATATTTAAACGATAATCCGGGCTCGACTATATCTTAAGCCGCTGCTCTCTCCGGCCTTCCTGGTTTCTCCAATGTCAGGTAGGAGCGCAAATACCCCCTCCCCCTGTTTCCCTTATCTTATATCGTATTCATAACCTATTCTCTCTCCTCTCGCTCTCCTTCTAGCTCCGCTACCTGAGCATTTTTCCCCGGACGAAGAGCGTTATTATTAGGGCGTTCCAGAGGAGGGTCAGCGCGAGCCACGCCACGATGGGGAGGGGGCTCTTGGAGCCTGTCTCCCTGATGTAGAGGAGGCCGAGGAGTGGCGGAACAGCGAGTATGAGGGCTAGGGCGGTTGAGCGGGCGAAGACCCGGGCGTAGTGGGTGTACATGGCCCTCTGGCGGCTAGGGGTAGTTGCTTAGCGGCTCCCTCATCCTGCTCCTGAGGCCCCTCATGACCCTTATATGCGTCTCCACCGCGCCCCTTTTTGTGCCGTTGGAGGAAGTTAGCGGCGAGTGGGTCCGTAGCGTCATACCTCCGAGAAGGGCGGGCTCCAGGAAAGGCGAGAACGGCGTGGTCGTGGTTATCGGTGGGAGCGGCACCTATCATGGGGCTCCCTTTCTCACCGCGATGGCCGCGATGCGCTCCGGAGTCGACCTGGCCTACCTCTACGCCCCCGAGAGGATTGTAGCACCACTTAGGGCGCTCAGCCCCTCTCTGATAGTCATGCCCTACACTGACTTGAAGTTGACGCGTAGGGTTGCCGCACACATCTTGAGCTCCCTCCCTAGGGCGAACTCTGCGGCGGTGGGGCCGGGTCTCGCGTTGGCGAAGGAGGAGGCGCTTCTGGAGCTACTTTCAGGGCTTCTAGAGAGGGGTCTTGGCCTCGTCGTTGACGCCTCGGCGCTACAACCCCAAATCTTGGGGAGAGTGCGTGGAGGCAGGGTGGTCCTCACACCCCACACGGGCGAGTTTCAGAGAGTCTTCGGAATACATCCGGGGGAGGGGTTGGAGGAGAGGGTGGCCAACGCCCAGAGGGCAGCCCTCGACCACCAAGTCACGATACTGCTCAAGGGCCCGATAGACGTGATAACGGACGGACAGCAAGTGTTCATCAACAGGACTGGGAATTGCGCCATGACTGTAGGTGGGACAGGCGACGTCCTGACTGGCCTAGTCGCCGGCATCATGGCTAAGGGCGTAGCTCCTGCAGAGGCAGCCGCCGCTGCCGCCTATATTAACGGGGTCTGTGGAGACGCCGCTATGCGGGAGTTGGGGCTACATATCCTCCCTACGGACATTATCGAGATGATCCCGCGCGTCATGAAGAACTTTGACCGCATAGTTTCCTAAGGGGAAACTATGGGAGGATTACAAGGACAGCCCAGCCTATAGAGATATGTCTAAGACCTTCCGATAAGCAGCGGCTTTATCAGCTTATGTCTTGTATCTTGGGTATCCGTATAAAGTTGTTTGTCCTTTTCCTCTGAATACTACCTCGTTTCCCCACAAGTCCAACTGTATCGGTATGTTTCCGTGTTCTATGCCTAGTATGTGTCTTAGTTTAGATTTCTCCTTCTTTACTACTCCTATCTCCTTCTCCAAGCCCTTAATGTTTGTCAGTGTGTAGTAGATTTCTCTTGGGAGTATTAGTCCCTTTGATGTCTTTATGTATCCTGGTGGTAGTTCTTTGGCTCTCTCTATGAGGTATAGGATGTTTCAATCCATCTGTAGGTTTTTCTTCTTGTATTTTATTGCCCAGTAGTGTTTGCTGTAGAGTATCTTGACCTTTATCTTCTTGCTCCCTCTACTCTCTCTATTCTCCTCAGGACGGGGTTTGGAGCGATCCTTATGCGTGGTTTGTCCAGCTCTTAGTGAGTGCGTGGTTGGGGATGGCCCGATTATTGGGGCCATTACTTTTTATATGCGGGGCCGGTGGGTTGGAGTGGGATGGTGGATAGGTTCCAGTTGGTGGCGAGGCCATACGAGATAAAGACTGATGGAGAGGTGCAGGGATATTGAAGTTCTACGCGGATGTCCATAGGAGTAAGAGGAACGACGAGGGATACAGAATCACATATACTACTGACGGAACAGCTTTCAAACACGTAGACAGCCTCGGCGAGATCCCGGCAGGACCCGGAGACAAGCTATTCATGGATACACTACCACCCCAGCACACGGACGGCGCGATAGAACTACTAAGGAGAGGGGTAGAGGTATACTATCTCAGGAGACTTACATTGCTTAAGAAGGTGCGCGGAGAGCTTAGGCTGCCGAAGAGCGCTAGGGGAGACATCAAGGCATTGATGAGCATAGAAGAGAGGTGGTTCAGGAGGGTTACCGAAGACTTCCTTGTCGTGCGTAGGATGATATTGGCCTATTAGGTCTCTATTGAAGACTCATCAGCAACTCGTCAATAAGGCTAAATCTTTGTCGGAGAGTGGGAGGATTACACTAAAACCAGTCATCTCCTCTATCGAAAAACAGTTGGGGGAGATGGCTGGGATGATTGCTGAGGAGGCTGGTAAAAGATATCAGGCCTATAATAGGCTTGTTGAGTTGCTGGGGATAGATAGTAATCCGTCGGCATTGGAGGCTCTCGCCGAGGTCCTTGTCTTGCCGGAGTGGGCTTCGTGGCGTAGAACCAAGAACTACTTCGGACTATGGAGGAGAGATAGGAAGACACGCTTCCACAGGTCGAGGACCGCTAGACAGGCCCTTGAAAGGCGTACAATAAGCCTAAAGGGATACAACATAAGAGGAAAAGAACTCAAAGAAGTCCTAAAGACCATCTGGATAACATTGAAGGACCAGAAGGCCGGGATTACCGCTCCAGCCTGACGGAGAAAAGACCCAGAAGGCTGGAGCGGCTAAGGGGATACACCTACCACCCCTAGCGGGTGGTGTGGTCCCACAATATCACCCTCTGGCCCTGGGTCTCTCTAATGTATGGCTGGAGAAAACCGCCCCCTCCCCCACTCTTTCCCCTTTCAAAAATAATACAAACATAACATAATAAGGTTGGAGGCAGGCCTGGACTTCGGAGGCTCAGGCAGATATTGTGGTGAAGCCTCTTAGCTGGCTAATAAGCTCAGATATCTCTGTGGTGGGCTTCTGACATGAGGACGCCCTGCAGAGGTAGAAGGTTGGCCGGCCGTCGACGCACTCCTTACCCTCCATGAGTGTCCTCAGGACCTCGCTGTGCCCAGCCGAAACCACTATGTAGGGCTCATATATTTTTCCAGCGAGCTCCGTAAGAACGGGCGAAGGATCGTCCTGCGGAGACACCACCACAAGCTCACCACAATGCCCGGTAAGGAAGGGGAGGGCACTAATTAGGGAGAGGTGGCCCAGGGGGGAATCCAATAGGCGCTGCCAAACACACTTCACAGCACGCCTCGCGATCTCAATAAGCTCCTCCTCAAGCGTTAGTTGATAGAGCTTGCTGAATAGGAGCACAGCCCCGCCGTATCCGCTTGGATAAACGTTGTCCTCCGCGACTATGGGCCTGACTGGTACATCGCGCCCTTCAGCTGTGTCATAAAAGCCGCCAAAGCTTGAAAGGAACTTCTTTCGAATATCCGTTGCCAGATTGTGGGCTGCCTCCAGATACTTGGCGGCGCCGGTCCACTGATAGAGCTCTAGGAGGCCGCAACCAAGAAGAGAGTAATCCTCTAGTAGGCCCGGAGCCTCCGACGGCCCGTCTAGCCAGTACCTCTTCAGCTCCTCGCCGTCATAAAGCTCCCTCAGGATGAAGTCCGCCGTCGAGGCGGCTGCCTCGATGAACTTGGCTTCCCTCGAGACCGCGCCTAGGTAGGCGAGAGCCTCGATTGCAAGACCATTCCAAGAGGCTATCACCTTATCATCGCGCGTGGGGGGCTCCTTTACTCTCCTCAGCTGACAGAGCCTCTCCCTTATAATGTCTATAGCCTCGGGAAGGGGGGCACCCATCTTCTTCGCCAATTGCTCAGGCGAGGTCAACCTGACTATGTTGAGACCGTCCTTAAAGTTGCCGGCGGGGCTGCATCCCAATATTCTCGCAACCTCCTCCCCCACAGCCGATGAAATCTCACCCCAGCTGTAGAGGTAATATCCACCTTCGCGGCCAGCGCTCTCCGAGTCTAAAGCAGAGCAGAACCCACCGAGGGGGGAAGACATCTCCCTCAAAAGCCACAGAGCAATATCTTTGGCCACGTGTCTGTAGAGATCGACCCCACTCGCAGCGTACATCTCGGCGTACAATCTCGTCAGCATGGCGTTATCATAGAGCATCTTCTCGAAGTGGGGGACAGACCAGCTCCTATCCACCGCATATCTGTGGAAGCCGCCGCCAACATGGTCATATATCCCTCCCATCCACATCAGCCTCAAAGTCTTCTCCACCATCCTCAGCGCCATCTCCTCGCCGTAGAGTCTCCAATATCTGAGAAGGAAGAGGTGGTAGAGCGGGTTCGGGAATTTCGGCGCGCCCCTTATTCCTCCGAAGTCTTCGTCGAATATCAAGACAGACTGGTCATAAGCATTCGATAAAACGTTGATGTTGACTTCATGGTCGGACGACGGACCTAACGCGAGATACCCCGCTATCACGTTAAACAGGTTGTTACTGTTTTCGAGGATCTCCTGCCTCTTCTTGGCCCAAGCGTCCCTAACCGCCAGCAAAACCTCCTTTAGCCCCGGCAGCCCTCCCTTCCTTTCTGGAGGAAAGTAAGTGCCTCCGAAGAAGGGTTTGAGGTCAGGTGTCAGGAAAACGGTAAGCGGCCATCCCCCCTGCCCCGTCATGAGTATGACTGCACGCATGTAGATGGCGTCAATATCGGGTCTCTCCTCCCTGTCAACCTTCACGGGAACGAAGTATCTGTTGATCAGGTCGGCTATGACTGGGTTCAGGAATGATTCGCGGTGCATCACGTGGCACCAGTGACATGAGGAGTATCCTATGCTCAGTAGGATCGGCTTATCCTCTTCTCTCGCTCTCGCTATGGCCTCCTCACCCCAGGGATACCAATCGACAGGGTCATAGGCGTGGAGCCTGAGGTATGGGCTGGTGGAGCTGGCCAGACGGTTACTCTTCCTGTGGCCCTCTGACTTAGCCAAATCCCTGCGGTAATTACTCTTAGATATCTTATTAAACCCATCAGACCATCATGATAGCTGGTGGAAATTTGGGGCGAGAAATACTGGGATACCTGGTCGGTCTACAGCCTCTCTTACGGGGGCGGATCACCTTCATCAGACTCATAATCTCAACCCCGGGTGGAGAGCTTCTCGATGCTGTGATCCATGAGCCGCCGGATTGGCTTGGAGTAGCTTCTCCAGTAGCCTGCCTAGTCGATAAGATTGATAGCGAGGGAGGGAGCATAGACCTCGTAACGGATATAAGGCCTTCCACAACACTCCCCGAAACAACGATCGAGTACGTAATAATTGAGAGGTTCGAGACAGCTTCCAGCGGGCACGTGGTCCTAGAGGGGCACAAGCAGGGCGGGGGATTTTTCAGCTACTTGTTAAGCCCTCCGAAAATTTTGCTTGAAAAACGAGAGACCCCAGTAAGGGCTGTAGTCTTGAGGACGCATCAGAGAGGCACCGAGGGTATAGTGGGAGTCATCTCTCAAACATCTTTCCAAGTCCTGAAGCGGGCTAAAGAGCTGCTCAAGCTGCTCAAAGAACAGGAGCAGCAGAGGCCCGAGCTGGAATTCCTAGGGGCGGACTAGTTGTCCCTCAGAAGTATTAATAAGGCGACACGTCGTCATTAGCAACGTGCGAAGGATCTGCAACCTGCGGGACATCCCCGAGGGTGGGATGACTAAAATAGATCTTGGAGAAAAGCAGGTCCTGGTGGCTAAGGTTGGGGGCCGCGTCTACGTGGCTGACCATCTCTGTACCCACGAGGAGGCGGATTTAAGTCTGGGGATCTTAGAGGGAGATGTAGTCAGATGCCCCCTGCACGGCGCTCGCTTTAGAATTAGCGATGGAGGCGTTGTCGAGGGGCCGGAGGGCGAGCCGCCCGAATCGATCCCTCCCCTGAGGACCTACAAAGCCGTGATAGTTGGTGACGAGGTTTACTTGGCCGAGTAGCCGTGGCCAAGACGTGAAAAATATCCTACTCCGTGGAAGGGGAAAACATATAATAAGTTTGTAGCCATAATTTGTTGTGCCGAAATACATCTTCGTCACAGGAGGGGTAGTCTCGTCAGTAGGGAAGGGAACCGTCGCATCCGCGATCGGAAAGATCCTACAGTGGCATAACTATACCGTCGACCTTCTCAAGATCGACCCCTACGTAAACGTCGACGCGGGCACACTAAACCCCTACAGCCACGGCGAGGTCTATGTAACTGATGACGGTGGAGAGACGGATCTGGACCTAGGATGGTATGAGCGTTTCCTTGATGTTCCTATGGGGAAGATGAACAATCTTACCACCGGACAGGTCTTCCTAGAGGTGATCAGGAGGGAAAGAGCGGGCGAGTATCTCGGCCAATGTGTCCAGATCGTGACACACGTCACCGACGAGATTAAGAGGCGCATCAGAGCCGTCGCAGAGAGACGGAATGCCGACTTCGTCATAGTGGAGATCGGCGGAACGGTCGGAGACATTGAGGGACAGCCGTTCTACGAGGCTGCGAGGCAGATGAAGCTCGAGGAGCAGACCCTCTTCGTCCACGTCTCTCTAGTGATTTATCTGAATGCTACTGGGGAGTTTAAGACTAAGGCACTACAGCACAGTGTCAACGAATTACGACGCACAGGAATTCAGCCCGACATAGTGGTTGCTAGGAGTGGAAGCCCGATAGATGAGGCAACCAAGAGAAAGATCGCACTCTTCTCAACTTTACCCCCCGAGGCCGTATTCTGCTCCTACGACACCGACGTGATATACGAGGTCCCCCTCATGCTGTATGAGCAAGGAATGGGAGAATACATGCTTAAGAAGTTCAACCTCCCCCTGACAACCCCCGCGATCCATGAGTGGAGAAAGATCGTAAATACATTTAAGGTGCAGGACCCAGTAATAAAGGTGGCGGTCTGTGGGAAGTATACTGCCTTAACCGACTCCTACGTGAGCATAAAGGAGGCGCTTAAACACGCCGCGGCCTACGAGGGGGCTAGGCTTGAGATCCTCTGGGTGGATGCTGAGAAGCTTGAGAGAGGCGACTCCCAAGAGTTCGCGAAGCTTTTCGAGGCCGACGGGATCCTAGTACCCGGTGGCTTTGGGAGACGCGGCTCTGAGGGTAAGATCATGGCGATAAAATATGCGAGGACACAGAATAAGCCCTTCCTCGGAATCTGTTTCGGCTTGCAGCTGGCGGTAGTGGAATTTGCGCGAAACGTACTGGGTCTCGAGCGAGCAAACTCTACCGAGCTCGACCCATCCACTCCACACCCAGTCATAGACCTGATGCCTGAGCAGCAGGGCGTAAACCAGATGGGTGGCACGATGCGGCTCGGCGCCCTCCCAGTAGTTATAAAGCCTGGCACACTTGCGCACCACCTCTACGAATCCGAGTTGGCGTATGAGAGACACAGGCACCGATACGAGGTGAATCCGGCATACAGTCAGTCACTACTTCGCGCGGGCCTAGTCTTCTCCGGCCTTTCCCCAGACAACACCCGTGTAGAGATCGTAGAGCTGCCAACGCACAGATTCTTCATAGCAACACAGTTCCACCCCGAGTTCAAGTCCAAGCCCGGCAAGCCCTCACCGGTATTCAGAGGCCTCGCCGAGGCATGCCTCAGTGAGGTTAAAATAAGAGCGGCCTAGCGTGGTGCTTGACACTTGACGATCGTGGACTCGCATTGCCACGTCCACGAGTATGATGAGAAGGAGATACAGGAGTTTAGAGGGATAAGGATAGTTGGAGTCTCGCTAGATATAGAGTCGTCGGTGAAAACACTTGAGCTCGCGAAGAAATTTGACAACATAGACCCTTTTGTTGGTTTTCACCCATGGTATCTACACAGGACTATAAACAGGCTTGAGGAGCTTAGAGAGCTCATAATGAGCGGGTCGTTCGCGGGAATAGGAGAGGTTGGCGTGGATGCTAGATTCGCGAGGAGCCCAATAAAGGAGCAGATGAGGGTCTTCACGCAGATCTGCCAACTGTCAATCGAGGTTAACCTCCCACTGAATGTCCACGCGCTCGGCGAGTGGGGGAACGTGATCAGCATCTGCAATCGGCTGGGTGTTAGGTCAATGTTATTGCATTGGTACACTGGGCCGGTAGAGCTGTTGAAGGTGATAGAGGACTCGGGCTACTTCATATCGATAAACCCAACGGTGGTTATTCAGCAGAGGCAGATGCGCATTCTGGACAAGGCTAGCCCAGAGATACTACTAACCGAGAGCGACGGCCCCTATCGTTATAGGGAGCTCAGCTTGAGCCCCTCGGAGATCCATGGACTGATTAAAACGATTGCGAAGGTGAAGGGCGTGGACGAGGAGTATATGGTGGCGCAGATCTACAAGAATTATCTCCGCTTCCTGAGAGGCTAGGTTGGTGTCCCGCCAGGTGGTGTGAGGCTAACTCTTCGAGAACAGTTATTAATGCCTGGGTCCCTAGAGCCCCCTTACCCTTCGCGACCAGTGACTTGAGGAGCTGGTACACTATAGCTGTCCCCGGGAGAGGCAGGGATAGGGTGTGGGCAGTCTCAGAGACTATTCTGAGGTCCTTGGCAAGGTGCTCTGCCTTGAAGCCTGGATCAAAGTCTCTAGCCATGATTCTCGGACCAAGGTTCACGAGCTGCCATGACGAGCCGGCGCCTGTGGATATTGCCTCTAACACCTTCTTAAGGTCAAGCCCCGCCTTGGAGGCAAGCAACAATGCCTCGCATGTTCCGAGGAGTGAAAGGGCAACTGAGACTTGATTGCAGAGCTTCGCGAGCTGGCCTGATCCTGACGGCCCCATATATATTATCTTGTTTCCAAGCAGCGAGAGTATCGGCTCGGCACGCCTGAAAGCCTCGTAGTCCCCACCCACCATAATGGTAAGTGTTCCCTGCTCAGCACCTATTGTCCCTCCTGTGACGGGCGCGTCAAGATACTTCACCCCCACATCCGCTAAGCGTCGCCCGACCTCTCGCTCAGTCTCGGGAGAGACTGTAGACATGTCGATCACTGTTGTTCCTGGAGAGGCACCCTCAACGACCCCGTTCACACCAAGCACAACCTCCACGACCTCCGGAGTGTCAGGAAGCATCAGGATTACGAACTCCGCCCCCGACGCAGCCTCTCTGGGAGAGCCTGTAGGTGTCGCGCCATGGGCGGCGAGTTCGTCGATCGGTCGCCTACTCCTGTTGTAAACCCTCAAATGATGCCCAGCTTCCAGAAGTCTCTTAGCCATCGGTTTGCCCATAAGCCCAAGTCCGATGAAGCCGATTCGCGCCACACACTACCCAGAGCACCATAAGCTTATAAATCGTTATACGCTCCTCCAGTAGCAGCCGTGCAGGCTTTTGTTAGGAGGCTGCAGACATGGGCAGGCGATGTAATCGTTGCGGCTGACGGGGAGAATGTACTTTTTGTCGGGGTTGGTCATGGGGGAGACTACGTATCATTTCTGAGGCGGCAGGGCTATCAAGAGCTGTCCCGCCGTAGTTGTAGTCTCCTCGAAGAAGCTTCACGCCAGATCACAGAGTATTTCGAGGGAGAGAGGAGGACCTTTGATCTACCCGTAAGAATGATGGGCACAGAGTTCAGCCGGAAGGTGTGGTCCATAGTCATCCAGATACCTTACGGCCATTTACGGAGCTACAAGTGGGTTGCGGAACAGCTAGGCATCAATTATGCGAGGCCTGTTGGCAGAGCGCTCGCGGCCAACCACCTGATGCTGATCGTACCTTGCCACAGGGTGGTCGCGTCAACCATGGGGCTAGGAGGATTCAGTGCGGGCATAAGGCTTAAAGAGGCCTTAATAAAGCATGAGGCTCGGCATAGCAACTGCTAGAAAATTCTCGCTCGGAGATTAGTGATGCAGATGGAGGGAGTTCTCGTTAAGGGGCGTCTCTGTGCTCCTGGGTAGCTTTGAAACGCCCAGTCGTCTCGAAGCATGGTCCGCCCCTCGGGAGAGACCCGATAACACTATATCGGCCCACCCAAATCAAAATATAGAGTGACGAAAAAGCTCACACTGCCGCGGACAGAGGATCGTCATATAGAGTTTAAAGAGAGGCTCATCCCTCAAATCCACCTTAAGGAGGAGAGGCGGCAACAGCTAGGCACTCAGTTGAAGGCCCACCTAATTGAGGGGAACGGCGTCGCAGTCTACCTGCTCGGTGTCTCTGATGACGGTGGGGTCATTGGCCTGAGCGAGTATGATCTCGAGATGAGTCTGTCGGTACTTTCAACCGTGTCCGCGGAGTGTGGTGCTAAGATTAAGCGTGTTGAAAAGTACGAGATGGAGCGGGGCTTTGTCGCGAGGGTCGTGATAGAGCAGATCTCCACTCTCTCCAAGCCGCACATAACCGTGGCTGTCGCGGGCCACGTGAATCATGGAAAGTCCACCCTGATAGCCTGCCTACTGTCAGGCGAACGTGACGACGGTATGAAATGGCTCTACCTCGACACCCTACCCCACGAAGTCGCGAGGAACCTGTCGGCAGACATACACCTCGCAATATTGGGCTTCAAGAACGGCCGTCCAATACCTATGGCCAACCCGCTCGACAAGTCGGAGAGAGCCCGTATAGTTGAGGAGGGAGAGAGACTGGTAAGCTTTGTAGACACCGTTGGGCACGAGCCCTGGCTGAGGACAACAATACGGGGGCTGGTGGGTCAAGAGGTTGACTACGGAATCCTCGTCGTTGCCGCCGACGATGGTGTGACGCACCTGACGAAGGAGCACCTCGGTCTAATGCTGGGGATCAACCTCCCCGTCATAATGTGTATAACTAAGGGAGACAAGGTCTCGGAGCGGAGGAAAGCGGAGGTCGTCGAGGACGTCGCTCAGCTCTTGAAAAAGGTTGGGAGGGTACCGTTCCATCTGCGGGACCCCTCTGACGCAGACTTAGTCTACGACAAGCTCGGCGTCATAGTTCCAATAATCGAGACATCTGCAAGGACGTTTGAAGGGTTTGATCGGCTATACAGGCTTCTAAGCCTACTCCCGCCCAGGGAGAGGCAGGTACACAAGCCTCTCTTGCTGTATATCGACAGAATATACGACATAGACGGTGTTGGCAGCGTGGTGTCGGGGACGGTGCGTCAGGGTAGGCTCAGAGCGGGTGACGACCTGCTGCTCGGCCCGTACCCAGATGGCAGTTTTAAACGCGTCAAGGCGCGAAGTGTGGAGATCTATCATGCCAGAGTCGACGAGGCGGCTGCCGGATACATAGTGGGTGTGGCTATACGGGGCGTCCCCCACTCAGAGATCAGGAGGGGCATGGCACTCTGCGGAGAAGAACTCAGCCCTAGGGCTGTCTGGAGCTTCGAGGCGGAGATTCTCGCTCTGGGACACCCAAGCAGGCTTGCACAAGGCTACGAGCCAGTTTTACAGTGCCACACAATCTCCCAGAGCGTGAAAATAGTGGAGCTGGACAAAGACTACATAAGGCCGGGGGAGACCGGTAACGCCGTCCTCGAGTTTAAGTATTCGCCGACGCTCATCTTCGCCTCGGACAGGTTTGTGTTGAGGGAGGGCAGGACAAAGGGCATAGGGGTTGTCAAAAGAATCGTGAGGTATGCTTGAAGAAGGGAAGACGCGTGCAATTGGTCTGAAGGTCCAAGCTAGGATGGCGGAGAAGACCACGCGCATCTTGCTAGAACAGGGGCTCCTAGATGCGAGGCTCGCGCCCAAGAGAGATAATGGGTTCGTTGTATTCCCCCTAACGAGTATGCCGCGAAACCAGCTTCTCGATATCGCTGGAGGGGAAGTCTTAGAATTCGAGTTTAGCCGTCGCCCCACGCGGCCGACCAGCCTTAAGGATGAGCTGAGGAGGGTTTTGACTGATGAGGAGCTGAAGGATGCGCCATCATCTTTTGACATTATAGGCGATATCGCGGTTGTCCATATACCGGAGAGCCTCGCCTCCAAGGCTCGCCTTATAGGAGAGGCAATACTGAGAGTGCAGAGATCAGTTCGGGTAGTCTTAGGCGAGTCAGGCCGGGTCGAGGGAACCTACAGGGTAAGAAGATACATTCACTTGGCAGGCGAGGAGAGGACCCAGACAATACATAGGGAGAATGGCTGCCTATTTTTCGTCGACCTCTCAAGAGTGTATTATACGCCGCGGCTGTCGGGCGAGAGAATGAGGATCGCGTCCCTTGTCTCGAGTGATGAGGTTGTCGCGGATATGTTCGCGGGTGTAGGCCCCTTCGCAATCACTTGCGCGAAACACTCAGGAGCCATTGTATATGCCTCAGAGCTAAACCCGGCGGCCTACGAGCTGCTCGTCAAGAACATCGAGGCTAACAGGCTGTCAAGCAGGGTCACGCCACTATTTGGGGATTGTAGAGAGGTCTTCAGGTATGTTAAGAGGCGTTTTGACAGGGTAATAATGAATTTTCCGAGCGACCCACTCTCGTTCCTATATACTGCGCTAACGATACTTAAGGAAAAGGGTACAATACACCTCTACGGCTTCACTGAAAGCCCCGATGATTGGAGGCGGCTCGTGGAGGAAAGGGTCAAGAGTCTTGGGGCCTCATGCTCAGTCTCAGCCAAGAGGCTGAGGCCCATCTCGCCTAAAAAGAGCCTTCACGTAGCGGATGTCGAGATCTACTAAGATAGGTGGGGGGTAGGCGGGCTTTTCGGCTGGCCTGCCTCTCTATGGGGAAACTTTAGAGGACATTTTCCAACCTTTATAAGGATTAAGACTAAAGGGGGATTGAGGGAGGGGTTTGGGTTGGCTGGACCTCAACAGTCTCGGAACCCCAGACACACGGCAACGTACCAATACAGCTAGGCCAGTGGGGAAACGAGGTAATATTCAGGGGAAACGGACAGACAACACTATACGGATACCCAAGATACGAGACGTGAGCTAATATATATCACCGAACTATAGTAATGGAAGTCCAGTATTATGGCGAGGGCCGCCCCGCGAAACTTTATCCGCGCCCAATCCCCTCGAATACTGGGTGTAAGAATGGGCGTTAAGCTGGCTGACATCATACCTCCAGAGGCCTTGGAGGTGATTAGCCTCAAGCATCTCTCGGGAAAGGCCATATCCATCGACGGCTACAACACTCTATACCAGTTTCTCTCAATCATACGAGGGCCGGATGGCCGGCCGCTGCAGGACAGAAAGGGACGCGTAACAAGCCACTTGAGCGGGCTATTCTTCAGGACCACCAACATGATCAAGGAGGGTCTGAGGGTCGTCTACGTGTTTGACGGCCAGCCCCCCGAGCTTAAGAAAGCCATTCTTAGGAAGAGGTTCGAGCTAAGAGAGAAGGCCCGAAGGCTCTACAGTGAGGCCCTAGCCGCGGGCGAGCTAGAGGAGGCGAGAAAATACGCTGCACAGTCCGCAAGCCTCGAAAGCTACATGGTTGAGACAGCGACCAAGCTTCTAGACGCGATGGGGATTCCATACATCGTGGCCCCCTCAGAGGGAGAGGCGCAGGCCGCTTACCTAGCTGCACGTGGCGACACCTGGGCGTCTGCCTCGCAGGACTTTGACTCACTTCTCTTCGGAACACCGAGGCTCGTCCGGAATCTCTCGATAGTCGGCAGAAGAAAGCTTCCGGGTAGAAACGAGTATGTCTCTATAGAGCCCGAGCTGATAATTGCGGAGAAGCTTTTCTCATCTCTAGGCATCGGTAGAAGGGAGCTCGTGGACATGGCCATACTGATAGGGACGGACTACTTTGAGGGTGTGAAGGGCATTGGCCCCAAGAAGGCATACAACCTAATCAAGACACACGGCTCGGCTGAGGCTGCCCTCAAAGCTCTCGGCAAGCAGCCGGAAGTCGATATAGAGGCCGTCAGGAAACTCTTCTTAGAGCCGGAGGTTAAGAAGGACTATGTGCTGGAGTGGAGGGAGATAGATAGGGAGAGAGTGGTCAAGCTCCTGTGCGACGAGCATGACTTCTCACCCGAAAGGGTTGAGAAGGAGTTGAACGAGGTGGAGGCTATACTGGCTGAGAAGCGTAAAGCCACCTCCCTCGATCGCTGGCTCTCGGGTTAGGCGCCCTCATCGAGAAGCATAACGAGTTTTTTCTCCTCATCCAAGCTGTGGAGCCTGACGAGCCCCCGCGCCTCTAGGACTAGGAGCGCCTGCCGCAGCTCTTTCTGGCTTATCTCAAACCCCCTACTATTGAGGGCCTCCTGTAAGGCCGTCTCCATCATTCTCTTGTTATTCCTCCGCAGCATCTCTATAATAGCGGCTAGGTCCATGCGGCCCTTCTCATCCAAACATCGGTAAGGACTTCTCGCTTCCGCGGAGCAGCTCAGCGACTCTCTCATACTCCTTTAGCATGGCGGGTGTTATGCTTGGCCTAACTATTTTCAGGGCCTCCTGGAAATCAGCCCAACTCACATACTTGGCGTTGGTGTCTCTCCTCAGCGCGGCGAAGGCCGCTTCTCTGCATAAAGACTCTAGGTCGGCTCCCGAGTATCCCTCCGTCATGGCTGCAAGCTTTCGCAGGTCAACCTCCTCAGAAAGCGGCATGTTCCGCGTGTAAATCTTGAGCGTCTCGTATCTGCCGGCCTCGTCGGGCGGCGGCACGTAGATCAGCCTGTCAAATCTTCCCGGACGTAGGACTGCGGGGTCCATCAGGTCTGGCCTATTAGTGGCGCCCAAGACCACAACGTCCCTCAGCTCCTCTATCCCATCCATCTCGGAGAGCAGCTGAGCTGCAACGCGGTGCGCTACACCCGAGCTGTCGTCAAGCATATCCTTCCTCGGGACGATCGTCTCGATCTCGTCTAGAAATATGATGCAGGGCGATGCCTGACGGGCCTTCCTGAAGACCTCCCTGATAGCCTTCTCCGACTCGCCCACCCACTTTGAGTAGACCTCAGGCCCCTTGATCGTGACAAAGTTTGCCTCTGCCTCAGTTGCGACTGCCTTGGCTAGGAGGGTTTTCCCGCAGCCTGGCGGGCCATAAAGCAGTATGCCCTTGGGTGGCTTAATCCCGAGCCTCTCGAACTTGTCGGGAAACTTGAGGGGCCACTCTATCGCCTCTATAAGCTTTTGCTTGATGTCGTGCAGACCTCCAATATCGTCCCAATGGACCGTTGGTGTCTCTATCTCAACCTCACGCAGGGCGGTAGGCGTGATCTCCTTGTAAGCCTCGAGGATATCCTTCATGGTAACCTCCAGAGAATTGAGAATCTCTGGTGATATCCTCTCCTCGTTGAAGTCGATGCTCGGCAGTATCCTCCTGATGCACTTCATCGCCGCCTCTCGGCATAGAGCCGCCAAGTCGGCGCCCGTATACCCCTTAGTTATCTCGGCGACCTTGTCTAGATCCACGTCAGCGGCCAGGGGCATTCCACGGGTGTGAATCTGAAGTATCTCCTTTCTGCCCTTCTTATCAGGTATCCCTATCTCGATCTCCCTGTCAAACCTTCCCGGCCTCCTAAGCGCTGGGTCAACGGCGTTCGGCCTATTCGTAGCGCCTATCACTATCACCTGGCCCCTGCTCTCAAGCCCATCCATCAAGGCAAGTAACTGGGCCACAACCCTCTTCTCGACCTCTCCCGTAACCTCGCTCCTCTTAGGTGCTATAGCGTCAATCTCGTCTATGAAGATGATGCTCGGAGCCTCCTCCTCCGCCCTCCTGAATATCTCCCTCAGCTTTGCCTCGGTCTCGCCATAATACTTGTTCATTATCTCGGGACCATTAATTAGTATGAAGTTTGCCTCAGCCTCGGTTGCTACAGCCTTAGCCAGCAGCGTCTTTCCACAACCTGGAGGCCCGTGCAGAAGCACGCCTTTAGGGGGGTCGATCCCCAGCCTCTGGAAGAGCTCTGGGAACCTCAGCGGAAGCTCAATCATCTCCCTTATCCTCTGGATCTCCTCATGGAGACCTCCAATGTCCTCGTATGTTACGTGCGTGCTGAGATATTTCTCCTGAACAGCGCGGCTCTGAATAACTATACGGGTGTTTGGAGTGATCTTCACCACACCCGAGGGCCTAGTCTGTATAACGGCGAAATTGAAGAGATTCCCAAAGAACAGTACAGGCACTATGTTCTTCTGGACAACAGGGTACTCTATCAGCCTACTCTTCACCAGCTTAGTGAAGTTCTCATCAGGCTTGATCGCGCTGTTCACCGGCGCCAAGGTCACGAGCTTCGCCTCCTTCACCTGGGCCTTCCTCACTATTACGTAGTCATTTAGAGCAACGCCCGCGTTGTTCCTAATGTAGCCGTCAATCCTTATTATGTCCTTCTCGTCCTCGAGGTAGCCAAGCCAGAGAGTCGCTACAGCCAGCTTCTTGCCCCTGATCTCGATTACGTCTCCCGTTGAGAGTCCTGCAGAGGCTCCGACCTCACGGTCGATCCTCGCTATACCATATCCGACGTCTCTCTGACGGGCCTCCGCCACCCTTAGGCGGAGCTCGGGAACCGTCTGTATCGCTCCACTCATCTGCTTAACATCTACACTGGGGGGCTTTATTAGTTATTTCTCTAGGCCCGGATATCATATGGTGTCGTCTGCCCCTAACCTCAAGAAGAGAAAAAAAGGTCAAGACTCCCGGCTCGAATTGTTTGGGGGATTGTTTGAAACAGTTTTATAAATTATCCTTAGAAGACGAGCTTCTCAGGTTCTATTTGCCGACCGGCTATTGAGAGGATATCTGAGGAGACTGATAGGCCGCCGTAAAGCTCGGCTACGGGCTCGTTAAGGGCCTGCGCCGCCGCGATCCTGCCAATCGCGTCTGCCTTCATCACTCCGCTCCCGCTCCCCCCCGTAGCAACGACTAGGTTCATGACACGGAAGACTACAGGGTTTTCATCTATCGTGTTTATTGAGTAGCAGCCGGCCCACTTTGATTCAGGCCTAGCACCCTCTAGTATGGGAAAGATCTTGGAGAGTAGCGGATAGATGTTGTCGATGTAGAAGTGGTCTTCCGCCTCGAAGTCTATCCCCCATTTACGCCCAATGTCGTCGCTCATCCCCAGCCATAGAGTTTTTTCCCTGACGCGAGGAACCACATAAGGACCGCGCGGCACAAATGTCATGGGTATGCACCTGAACTCGTTGAATCGCTCCACATTGAAGAACTCCTGCAACCGCCCCCGAGCCGGAATAGAAAAGATCTGACGCTTCTTCGGCTTGATGTGTGAATCTATTCCGAGGGGATCCAGAAGCTCTTGAGACCACGCACCTACCGCAAGAACGACCACATCAGCCTCGAACAGACCCCTACTAGTTGCTATGCCGCCTATCCTCTTCTCCTGCCACGTCAGTGGCTCCCTGGGATGACCTATGCTAATCACCGGCGAAAGAACCAGCCTCTCGACGCGGGTGTTGAAAAGGAACTCGACACCCCTCTCCACAAGCTTCTCATAGTAAAATTTCGCTAACTTCTCGACATCCAAGTAACCACTCTTGGGTGAAAATATGGCCCCCTTTATAGGTCTCAACCCCATCAGCTGGGCCTCCTCGTCAGAGAGATCGAGATTGATGAAAGGAAGGGCTTTTCTAAGCTCGTCGGAAGAGACTAGAAGGGCCTTCCCAGTCGATATTAGCTCCCTCACAGACTCTATGTACGACGAGTACTTCAGGTCGTCCAGCAACACTAGGTATCCTACTTGCTGGATACCTAGGTCATAGCCCGCCGACTGAAGATCCAGGTAGAATCGGACGCTACTCTCTGAAACTACTCTATTGAGGCGAGAGGTGAAGAGGCCAAGTCTAAAACCCCCGACGCTCCTCGCTGTGTTTCCTTGCGCAGGGCCTGTATTCTTGTCTATAACGAGCACTCTACCACCCCTCTTCTCCGTGTAGTAATAAGCTGTGGCTAGGCCGACTATTCCAGCGCCGATGACCGCGAGATCGTACCTCAAAGACTCAGCAAGAGTCTCAAAGCCTCACTCTATATATTTTTATCCTACATGAATACGAGCTAACAAATTATATTACGATGCATGAGAAGACTTTCCTTGGATGGAGCTTGCCGGACTCGTGGGGAAGCCCAACGTAGGCAAGAGCACTCTTTTCTCGGCCCTAACCGCCATAGATGTCCCAATTGCCAACTATCCATTCACGACAAAAAAGCCAAACAGGGGCATAACCTACCTGAGATACAGCTGTGTATGCAAAGAGTTAGGGGTGAGGGATAACCCAAAAAACTCTAGGTGCATCGACGGCGTAAGGCTGATTCCGATACAGATAATCGACTGCCCCGGAATAGTGCCGGGTGCACATCAAGGCAGAGGTCTCGGGCTACAGTTCCTCGACGAGATACGCCAAGCGAGCGCGCTCATAGTTGTGGCAGATGCTTCAGGGTCGACGGACGACGAGGGCAACTTAGTGGAGGTTGGATCCCACGACCCCCTCATGGATGTAAGGCTTGTTGAGAGGGAGATCGACAGATGGTTGCTTAAGATACTTGCGAGAGAGTGGCCCCGCATAGCTAGGGCTTCAGAGGCTAAACAGGCTAGCCTGTCCGAAGAGATCGCAAGGCAACTCTCGGGGCTGGGTGTAGAGAGGCTTCATGTCGAGCACGCAATTAACGCTTCTGGGCTCGACTCTGCACGCCCCACGAGCTGGAGGCAAGAAGAGCTGGAGCTTTTTGTGGAAAACCTACGTAAGGTAGCAAAACCTATCATCGTGGCCGCCAACAAATGTGACGTGCCCGGATCCTCGGAGGGTGTCCAGAGACTGAGGCTCGCGGGTTATGAGGTTGTTCCGTGCAGCTCTGAGGCTGAGAGAATACTTAGGTTGGCATCCGCCCGCGGATACATCAAATACACGCCGGGGGACAAGACCTTTGAGGTCGTAGACAGCACGAAGCTTACTCCCGCCCAGAGGGCAGCGCTAGAGAAACTCCAAGAATTTATGGAGAAGAATAATGGGACAGGGGTTCAGCAACTGATAGACAAGGCATATTTAGAGGTTCTCGGCTACATACCAGTCTTCCCAGTCGAGGACTACTATAAGCTAACAGACCGGGAGGGAAACGTCCTCCCTGACGTATATCTACTCAAGTCGGGGTCAACGCCCCGCGACCTCGCCAGCAAAATACATAGCGAGCTGGGGGAGGGGTATCTCTACGCGGTCGACGCCAGAACGAAGCTCAAGCTCCCTTCGGATTATAGGCTGAAGGCCGGCGACGTCATATCTATAGTCTCAGCCACTAAAGCCTGAGTGGTGTGTTAGAGGAACTCGTCGAGAGTCTTTTTCACATATTTTCCGCTGCTTATAATCTCGTCGAAATCCATGTCTAGGCTGTCGAGCACCTGCTGAAAAACTCCTTTAAGATACTCCACGTAGCTCTCAACATCGATTTGGGCCTTGTTTATCTCTATTTTTGGGTGGAGCGGCGTGACACCTAATCTGTCCTTCGTCTTAACATATTGTATTATGTCACCTGGGCCGACCTTCACACCGATGGTCTCGAGCTTCTGTGCGGCTTTAACGTGGGGAGGTGTCGTCTTTTCGTACCTCTCAGGAGCCTTAGAGAGCATAACGCTGAAGGCAAGCTCGTCGACCTCGAACTCCCTGTTCATCAACCTGTTGTAGCTGCTTCTTATCAGGTCTGCAAGCCTCTCTTTAAATCTCTCGAAATCTCCTGGGGTCGAGATCCGCTTCAAATCTTCAATCATCTGGTCAAACAACCTGTGAGCGAGGCTGAACACGTGCCTCTTCTTCCCCGTAAGCCCCTTCACATCGACTACCCCTTTCGTCGTCAGGCCAAGATAGTTCTTTTTTCTCTGCGAGAGAACGAGGTATACGTACTCTTTCTCTATCTCGAGGTCCAGCCCGATGTCTTCCGCCCACTTTATCAGAGCGTTCAGAAGCCCCTCGTCGGCGTTCACGAGAAAGAGCGAGTCGGTGTCACCGTATACTATGGTGCCGCCCAGCTTCTCCACCATATTTATCGCCTCTTTAAAGACATAGCGGCCGATCGCGGCAGTACTCTCGGCGAGTGGCGGACAGTATAGGGGAAATTCCTCGAAGCCGAAGACGCCGTAACTGGCGTTAAGGAAGACTTTCAGAGCCTTCTGGACCACGTCGTACCAGACGCGCCTTTCGTTAGGGATCGATTTATCGGCACTGAGGGGCTTATATAGCCCGACCCTAATGTCTCGGAGTGAGCCTATTATCTGGCTCTGCAACCCTCTCCGCTTCGTGCAGACCCAGTGACCGGTCTCGGGGACGACGTTTGACCTACACTCATCATGGGGGCAGCGGATCGTCTCATAGCTCAGGTTCCACCTCTTTAAAGCAGATGGGTAGAGGGATGCAAAGTCAAGCACCTTCACCCTGAAGTGGATGCCAGGTATTGGGTCGACGACGATGGCTCCGCGATATTTCTTCCCCTCGATGATGGCCTTCGTCGTTGTGGTGCCCTTCTCTCTGAGCAGGTCCTCCGATCTCGGGATCAGCCAGCCACGCCTCCTATGCTCGAAGTAGAGGAGGTTTTTGATCCAGCCTGAGACGCCGTGTCTGCATAGATCTTCGATGGGCTGCCTACTTATCCTGCACAGGACGAGGATGAGCCGCAACACTAGTTTTTCGTTCATAGACACGAGCTCGTAGACGAGCGAGGCATCGCCAAAGACGTACGCGGCGAGCTCCCTGCCTGAGAGCTCTGATATTGGCTTCTCTATCGGCACCTTACCCCTCCCCAAGAGGGCCTGAGATATGCCCTCGAGTGTGTTTTCCCTATACTTGTTGTCAAAGGCGTATATCTGGATAGACTTGTTTAGGAAGAACCTGTAAAGATCTATATGGACCGCGTTGATGAATGTCGCCCCCTCCCTGCTTATTACTATGCTGTTTTTCTCCCTCGCTACCCCTAGCCTCTTGGCTCTGTTGTAGAGATATGGGAGGTCGAAGTCGTCTCCATTGAAGGTCACAATTATTGTGTAGCGTGATAGGGCGTCGAAGATTTCCTCAAGCATCATTTTTTCAGAGTCGTATGTCGCTACGAGGAAATTGAAGCCTTCTGTCTCGATCTTTTCTCCTCCGCGCTTAAGCAGGAAGACCTGTTTTTTCCCGTCAGATCCATGTATCGCCGCGGCCACTATTGGATCCTCTGCCTTGGATGCGTCAGGCACGCGGGTCGGGACCGCGCTAAGAACCTCTATATCTAATGCACAGAAGGGCGGTTCTATCTGCTCTGCCTCCAATATAGCTATCCAATTCGCCACCTCCTCCACGTCCTCGCTTCTCAGCTTCCATATCTTCTTAGCCTTGGCGATAGCTTCCTCCCGTGAAAGCGTCAAGGGCTCGAGCTTCCCGTCCTCCATGCAGTATGGCAAGCCACAGATTAGCCCCATGTCGTAGAGATAATTTATGTGATACGGGATGTCTGACTCCCACGTACTGATCCTCTCCCTCACGGAGCCACTTCTACCCCCAATAGTAAGTGGGTCTCTGACAGTCACCTTCGTGACCTTAACCGTCTCTAGTCTGAGAGCATCGAACTTCTCCGTCTCCGTTAAAGCCACGATGCTCGGCGAGAGATCTTTTAGGGCCTCGGCGGCCTCCTCGGGCCGCAGATTTGTGTAACAGTAAGGGAGATGCCCCGACTCATCATACACGATCTCTACTCTCCGGCTTTTTGGGTTGTATAGCTTTAGATACGCCTTCCCTTTCTCGCCGTCATAGCTGGACGATAGCAACAGTAACGGGGCTTCTCCGCCGGTTATGTGAGTGTCAAGCCTGTCCTGCATCCCACGCTTTGTAGGCCACATTTAGTATAAGCCTTTCTCCCCATGAGGGCCGGACCTCCTTAAAAATGGGGACAGCGTCTGCCCGCCCGATAAACCTCTTCAGACTCTCTTCTCTGTGGGAAGGGATTAATGGCGAGACCTTCGTCGTCTGTTAGTCTGGCCTCGGGTATCCGTATAGTGTTGTTTGTATGGGTGTTGTGGCCTTGGTCTCGTGTTGTTTTATTCGTGAACTCATCTCTAAATTCCGTATCTTAGGTGTATGGTTATTGGTGCTATTGTTGTTTGGGCTTTGTATGTTGATTCTGGCCTCTCATACCTTATGATTATTCTTCTGAATGATTTTATCCGTCCGAAGAGCCT
>JAVVGN010000009.1:0-39512 GCA_032249095.1 Candidatus Caldarchaeales archaeon
CCAGCCAACCTTTATCCCGCTCACCTTTGTTGTAAGGTGGGGAAGTGACCGTCACATCCACAAAACCGCTGGGCATCTGTTTTAGGGTTGTTAAGGCATCTCCTACGATGATGGTATTAAGGGTAACCATCGCTGTGCTCCTCGTTCCCTTCTTCAGTCCTTATCCTTATAGGCATCCGGCGTCAGAAAACCAAATGCCATCCGTTTGAAAAGTTCTGCTAGGTGGTGGCGCATTGGCGGGATGGGCAGATATAGACAACCAATATCCGCCTCTTGTGCCTTAACAAAGACGTGCTTGTTATCTGTGATGAGGAAATTGTGGTGAAATCCCTTCGCAAGTATCTCGTCGGGATGGTGAAACCGAACGGAGTCAAAGAACAACCTCAATGACTCAGCGAGTTCCTGCCAACTTTGTTCTGACCAGTCTTTGGTGACCAATCCAATTTCCCAGTCAAGGTGCATAGCCGCTTCCTCCTTTCATCATTAACTTCGGCTCCGGTGAATGATTATCGTCTTTGTTACCTTTTCTGGTATGAAATCTTCCCGCCTAAGTTGGAGAAGGATGGTTTGGTATATTGAGGTGATGGTCGTTAATATCTGAGCGGTCTCGGCCGTCGTTGCGCAAGTAATAAAGAAAAATATTCGATCACCGCATACCTTAATTTTGTGGATATTGTTAAACCCGACTGATGAACCGATGCTTCTTAGAAGCATTTTGGCTATGTTGAATTGGGGGTGCGGTCTGATGGAAAAGCGCAGCCGAGGCAATCGATTCCTGACTGTTTGAGTGAGGTTGAGCATTAGGCTAAATCCGCGAACATCCGCCCCGCTTAGCCGGATGATGTATCCTTCGCGAGGAAGGGTTGATGGGTCGGGTTCTACAGGTAGGGGGGCGACTTGGCTTCGGACTGCGTCCCAATGGGGGTAGTATATAGTTTGAAAATCCAGATAGTTTAAGAAGCTCACAGGAGGGCTATCTAAGGGCAAGGATACGAATATTTGGGACTTCGGAGGATGGATGACGGCTGCCCATTGGACTTGTTCGGCTGGGGTCGGGCCGCTTTGAATAGCGAAAGTCGTCGCCGTGTAGGTGCGGTCTTTCTGCCTGCTTATTTCTACGGCGAAGCGACTGGGTGTCGGACGCATCCGTCTTTTACCCTCCTAGCACCTCAGAGTTAATTTCGGCGCCGAAATTAACTCTTCACCAATCAGTCACTATAGACATAGACGCCGAGGAACGGGGCCGTAGCGTCCTTGCGTGCCTCTATGTAGAGCCCCATCGGAAACATCATGGGGGTGAAACTGACGACGGTTGGAGTTGTGTCGTTTACTTCTATAACAAGCCTTGTTTGCTGTAGGTGTGTTGGGTTGTTAGGGTCTCGTGTGCCGCTGACCCAATCCCAAAAGTAAACTTTCCCCCGTCCGGATACCACAATACAAGTGACGGCGAACTTATCTGTTGGGTCTGACTTGTAATTTCCTGCTGTGTCCGTCCCAGTTAGAATCAACTTCGCTTTAAGGTTCGCTGCGAACATCCGTATCACCTCGCTTATAGATTTTAGCGCGATCTTCTCATATTCTACAAATATTTCGTCAAGGATCAATATTTGCTCAAAGGCGCCATCGTAAAAAACAAGTCGGGGGATGTCCTGCGATAGGTCTAAGAAAGCATTCTGCGGGGAGAAGTTTGTATATTTTACGGTAACGGGGATGGGGGATGGAGTGGGGTAATCGTTCCACCCGTTGAATAGGTTCATTTGGAAGGCGAGGCGTCTTATCGTCATTGCTTCCCTGATGAAAGCGTGGCAGGTGATCCCGAAGGCGATATTTGACGGTGAGATAACGGTAAGGCTCGGATAGGTCATTGTCTTTCTGATTGGTTCTGTGGTTGGTTCTAGCTTCCAAAGAATGGCGTGGCATTGCCAACCCCGCTGGGAATATGTAAGAAAGACAGCGGCGTAGTAGTTTCTGTCGTATCGGCTCACGAAATGCCTAATTTCCGCTAAATCATTGGGGTAAGTTGCTTGCCATCGCCAACCGACTGGTTTCGCATTGTCTGTTGTAGCGACCCATATCTTGTGCTGAGTTAGAGTAGCGGAGGTAGCAGGAGTATGGAACCCAATATAGCCGGTATCTTCTTCCTTGTAGACCCACGGCTCTCGGAAGTTCCCTGCCTCTCGGATGGCGGTTTCATTGAAGAGCCAGAAGCGTCCGCTGTTTGCGCTGGGCAGGGTGATGGTGCATATATCGCCGTGTTTTTCAAGGACTTCAAAATCTGGGCGACCAGGAAGAAGGGATACTACGTTTCCAGTAAAGGTTGCTTCGCAGATTGGCGGGTCAGCGTCTATATTTCTGGGATCCTTTTCCCAGAGCATCCCCCATGCAACTGTGCGTCCCTCCTGCCCTTGTTTCCAATAGGACATTTTCGCTTGCCCCCATTGCACTTTTGCCTGCCGAAGCGTCATCGGAATGTCTATTTTGAGGGGGCGTAGCTTGTCATGGTAGATGACGAATTCGTGGCTGCGGTAGTTTGCGACAAGTGATTTCATTTCGCCGAAGTTGAGGAACCTTACCAATCCACCAAAGCCGGTGCCATCCCGCTGAGCGAGAAAATCTAGAAAGGCGAACCAATCGAAGTTACTATCAGCAAGGGACGAGGAAGTTCGTTCCGACCCAACGCTGATAAGGCAGCCAGTAGGGTCAAAGGACGATCCCCATGATAATCCAAGCAGGTTGGCTTGGTTTGTTACGAGGGTGAAGGCGCTACCGTTCAGGTTCAAGTAGCCGTCAAGTGTTTCAGACGAAATGTGGAAGGTAGAGCCGCTGAGGGCGTGGTTTCGCTTGATTTTTAGAAAGTCACACACGATAATAGGAGAAGAGGAGAACCCCGCGTAGATCCCTTCAATTCCGACCCTCGTTGCTAGGATGTTGTAGTTGATGGGGGTAGTGTCGCAGACGGCTACAGCGTTTGCTTGCAGCGAAGTAATTTTTGAGGGGGGGTCTGGCCTGAAATCATTAAACCAGATATTTCTCCCAGAAACTTTTCTTGCCGTTGTATTGATAACGATTAGACCGTCCCCGAAGATAGTTAGGTCTGGGTCATTAGAAACTTGAACGGTATGCGCTGCCAAGTCAATTCGTGGGGCAGCTACTGAATCCAGGGTGAGGTGGACGTGGGTTGAAAAGGGGTCGGGTGCAAGAAGGCAAGAGACTCCAGAGGGGACTGATGGAAGAGGATCCGAAAGCGTTACCGTTAGCACTTTTTGTGTATCGTCCCATGTTGCCGATGAGACGGTGCTGCTGACCAAAGCGTCGTCTAGGGCGATAAAGAGAGTTTTTCCGCTTAGCAGTTGGACAATCGGGGGGTTGATTGTATAGAAGATGGCTGGCCGAAGGATCAGCTGGGTTGCCCCTGCTGGTGTAGGGAAAGCGACAGTTAGCCCCCATTCGCCCGAATTAAGGTTGGTCTGTCGTGGGGATTGACTAAGACTTCCAAACCAAGTTGCCGTTTCGTCTATGCTAAGGACGGAGGCACTTATCGAAAGGAACTCGCTGCCAAAGACATCCCCCTCGGCTACGTCTACCACCGAGTTAGGTTGAAGGTTCACGGCGCCGCTCCATACCATCCGTCGCTCTGTATTTGTTGTTGGAAAAAGTAGCGATGCGTAAGGTTCTAATGTTAAAGCCCCTCCTGTGAAGGCTGTAATATCAAAAGTAACGCTGACCCCATTCGTGATGATAATGTCGTCGCCCGAGGACGGGACCGCTCCGGCTTCCCAAGTCGATGGAGACGACCAATTTCCGCTGTTTATCGCGCGTCTCACGGGCATACGCAACCCCGCTTGAAATTTTAACCCACCAAGATTCTAAAATAAGATTGGAGGTGATTCTTCGTAATGGAAAAAGCAATTACATTATCAGGAGAATTGAAGGGAGCAAAGGTAGGCAAATGGGAGGAGATAGTACGGCGGACAGAAGAGCTGTCTACGTTAATGGGCCCGCACGCCGCTAGCCCAACCAGCCCCGATGCTATTATTGAGGCGGCCGTGAGGGAGACACCTGAAGTTCAAGAGGCGGAGAAGAAAATCGAGGCGATCAAAAAGGAAATTAAGTTGCTGGAGTCGTGGTTTCAAAGAAGGCTATCTGATGAGGAGATACAAAGGGAATTGGGAATGCCGCGCCTTCCAACCCAAGAGGATTTGGAAAGAAGGCGACAAGCACTAGAAGAATGGGAGCAGAAGTTGGAGAAACTTAAGGCCAGTTTAAGGGAGGAATATAAGAATCGGTGGGGCAGTGCTGCTGAAGCCATATTTAGAGCGATAAAAGTAGAGAAGAGGCCGGGAGGCGAAGAACTTGAGGTTCATATGATTGCTCCGCCTGAGGAGATGACTTGGGCGCAACTGCTCGAGTTGGTTGGATCAAACCCTGAGTCGTTTTCCCTTAGAGTGTGGCTCGTTACTCCTTATGGTAGGACGTTGGAAACGAAAGCCGTTAAGCAATTCGCCGGAACGCTGACTTTTACGCGTTCCGATTATGAGGAAGGAAAATATGATGTTGAACTGAACTTCGAAGAGCTTGAAGAACCCTCAGGACCAAAGAAAGAAGAGGTTGACGTTACTAACATCCCTCCGATCCGTGGAATTGGCAGATTCCACGATAGCTGGAAGGTGTGGACGACAGTAGCAGAGAGTCTGAAAGAAGCGAGAGTCTTGCTGACGGAGTTGTGGGAGAAAGACCCCCAGGAAGCGGCGCAGGTTGAGGCTGAATTGCAGGAGATTGAATCTCAATTATTGGGGGAGCTGGGAGATGTAAGGTCAATAATTGACCAGATTAAGAAGATTACGAAAGAGATAAAGGCTAAAGTGGGCTGGGGAGTAGAAGAGGAGGAAGTTGTGGAGACACCTTCCAGTCCTGAAGAGGCTATAGAGGCACCTACCAGTCCTGAAGAGGACATACGGAGAAAGCTGGGGGCTTACATAAGCGCTCTCGCTAATGCAGGTAGGAAGTCCGACGCAAGTGAGTTATCCCGCAGGCTACGTAGAACGAAGACCCTAGAGGGCCTTCGCAAGCTATATAACGAGGTAATTGAACAAGCATTAAAAGATTCGGCCCTCTATCAAATAGCGAGTGAGGCCGGCCTATTTGGCGGCGAGGAAAGAATAGAAGAGGCGGAGGATGATACGGAACGGGCTGCAGGGGGAACCTTGTTGCGGTCGGTATTGCTAAGGAAGTGCGCTCAATTCGTTTACTCTTATTATCGGCGCCGACGGCAGGAGGTTGATACGGGGCCGTTCGGGCGGTAACAACGGCCATACGAGAGGGGGGAGGGAGTAAGAATGGTAAGCGAACGACACCTCTTGGTGAAGTGGCAACTCCTTGGTTCCTTGCTGTGGAAGGCTAAGGAACAAAATGCCAGCGCTGCGGACGCCAAGCGGGCGTTGGGGAGAGGACTTAAACATCTATCAGAGGGGAGGGCGTTGGATGCTCTAGATGATTTTGCCGTCGCCCGTTTTCACCTTTTCGACCATGATAGTTATCGCGAACCTCTTGTCAATGCTTTCGATGATTTGGTCGATTTAGCTTGGCGGGCGCATAAGGGCGAGAAAGTTTCTATGGAAAGGGCACGTCAGTTAGTGCATCGTATTGAGCGCCTAATAGATCACCCGGAAGGGAAAAAGGCGGAACCACCACGGCGGGTTAAAACGACACGGGATGCTCGCCTATGGGAAATGGCGAAGCGCATCGTTAAAGACAACTACCGAGACATCGAGGAGGACAGCGAGAAGTTCTGGGCTCTTGTGTCACGTATTTTCACTCGGATGAAACTTCGCCTTGGTGGAATGGAGAAGAAGGATGTGGAAAAAATAATTGGCGAACTTCAGGAAAAGTTTGGGAAATTACCGTCAGCAGGACGGGGGTCAAAGGCGGAGCGCCTCGTTGAAAAGTTGAAAGAGGCTTACAAAGGCGAATAGTGCTAATGAACTCCTCCTTTTGTTTTCTTCGTTAATCTTGATTGGGCAATAGCGCCATGCAGGATGGCGTAGATCCACCGTTGCTGGTAGTGCTCCCACAAGCGTTCATATGCCCTGCCGGCGGCTGCATTGATGCGGCGAATCTCGTGGCGCCTAAATTTCCCAGGCAAAAGGATGATTACGTTTCCGTTCTTATCCAGTGTGACCTCAAAGGCGACTTTGTGCCGCAGCAAGGTGCGGCGTAGGGCACTAATGAATTTTCGCCGTGCTTCGTCCTCCTGTCTTTCCTTCCGCGAGAGCACCGTGAGTACCTCCTTTCCAATGCCTATTTTACCTGAAGTCTTGCGTAGGGTGCTGTCGGCTTTAGCTGGCAGGTAACTGCGCTTAGGGTGACCCATCGGAGGCGGTCACCGCTCTCCTTGCGGAAGACCAATAGGAAACAGGTGCGGGACACTTAATTCTAGCACCGTTTTTGGCGTATCTCCTGCGGTCCATGTATGCGTTACGGATTTTATAACCCATAAACTCCGTCCCAACGGCGGGGTATCCCTAAACTTGTCCGACGTGACTATTCTGACGGTTTGTCTCGGGTAAAGGAAAGGCAGCCCAACGCTTAGAACAATCCGTAGCGTTTTGGGCGGGAAAAGGCGACCAGAGAAATATGCCCTTAAGGCAGCCAGTTTCGCTTGTTGGGGACTAATAATATCGGTGTTCAGGACATATTTTGGTATCCTGAACCCGCCGTAATACCAGGCGAAGGGATTTACTTCCCTGTTAATGTCCGCCCACAGGTAGTAGAATGGCACGCCGGTAATGCCAAGTCCTTCGATAGTGACATATGTAGGCAAGTTCCAAATTCCATCTTCAGACTCTATCTCCAGTATCCCCCTAGTGAACGGCGCTTCGGGGACAGTGACTTGGAAATAACGTTCCTCCTTTCCCGTCCAGATGAGGCGGGGGTTAGTGTAATCATAGGGACCAATCATAAGTGTCCACGAAGGGATGGGGGAATAATAACCAGCCGGGATAATCCCTAAGGTCGATCGCCAAGGGGTACTCCACCAGTAGTCTCCGGTTCTTGCTATGAGCTGTTCGCTGATGTAGTCGCTTGTCGGCCTACTATACAGGTCAAATTCATGCGGCTGTAGGTAGCCCCGCCACACAAAGGACAAGTTATTGAAATTCAGCATCATGTGGGAGAGGAGAAGGGGTGATGGTAGGGAAATTACTTCGCAACCGCTCATTCCGGCTACTCTTTCCAAGATATCTGCGAGTGTGCTTCCGCCTGACATTTCTAAGCGGGGCGTTTCGGGTAGGTTTTGAAGGGGAAAACCATACCCGCCAAGTAGGTTTGAGGCAATGATTCGTTCGTTGCCAAGCCACCAGTTCAAAGGCGCGCCCATAGGCAACCCGCTGATACCCTTTGCGCGCAGAGGCGATAGCCCCGCCGCAGCCAAAACCCACATGGCGACGGCTCCTGGTGTCCAGTTGTCTAAGATGGGATCTTTTCCTGTTGCTGGCACCCATCTCAATCTTGTGAAGATGTCTGCCGCCTTAATTGTCACTTCAAGCTGGCGGCCAGTCGCCGTTTCTCTGGCTACCCTCGTGCTGATACCCGTAATGATCCCGTCAAAGACGGGATAAAGAACGCCATCGACACCGCCGCCGGGCGTTTCCATTACATAACCAGTCTCTATCACTATTCGTCGGTAGAGTAGCCTCGATGGATAGGGGATTTCCGTGCGAAGGTCCGCCACATGAGCCATCTCTGGCGGGAAGCCCGTAAGAGCGGTCTCTATAGGTTGTGTTCCTATGAGTGTCTTGAAAATGGATTCATCGACAACGATTTTGACAGTAGCAGAGTTGTTCCCTAGTTCTTCGGAAAGAGTAACATTGATACTTTCTACGCTTGTATCAACGGTTGACTGTCTGGGAGCTGGAGCAATGAATTGAATGGATGGCGGCGATGATTTGGAAACGGCGACAATGGGCAGACGGAAGATGTCTGCGCCGACAAAGATGGGCGGCCTCGGTAAAAGCGGGGATACTTTGACCGTTATTACTCTTCCTCTAGAAAAATCTAAGTAATTTATGAAAGGACCGTCGTCTCCATCAAATGTGGGGATAAGGGGTTGGCCTGCAGCCCGTTCGTGAGGTAGAGGAAGATAGCCGCTAATTTCTCCCCAGAAGCGTCCAGCGTTGGCATCTTTCACTGATGTGCGAAAGACGACGGTCGTCATGAGGATATCCTTGCTCTTCAAGACGCCTTCCGTTGTCTTCCCCTCCACACCTATGAAATATTTCTTTACAGGCTCATCTACGACAACCTGTTCTATAACGCAAGGGCAATCGGGGGATGGAGATGGGACGACGAACACCCGCATTCCCACAAAAGCTGGGTGGGCCCTTCCTTGTCCGAATGCCCTGTGACTCCCTCTTGTTAAAGTTAAGCTTCCAACCCCCTCTCGGATCGGATTTGTTTCTGGGCCGTAAAACATTCCTTCTTGCGATACTAATTCGGGCGGAATTTCCTCGTTTATGTCTAAGACGATGGGAATTTTCTGGCTAACCGATGTGCTCCCGCCAGGCAGGGGTGCCGTATCCTGAGCAGTTATCCCGCTCGGCACGACTTTGATATGTTGAAACTTTTCAGGGTCGGTATATATTTTTGGGTTTGCAGGTACTATAAAAGATGGTCTCGTTGCTATTGCTGTATCCAGAAATTCGAAGTAGGGGATGGAGACGTTGCTAGCGACGTTGAAGAGCCACATTTTGGGCGGGGAATCTGCGCGGGCAATGGCGTAATTATTCTGTCGCCACCATCGCAATGCCTCGTCTCTGCCGTAATGACGGTAAATGTATTCCAGCGGGTTGAAGGCGAAGAGAGGTTCTACTTTGTCTCCGAGCGTGGCTGCGCGCAGGATTTTATTGTAACTGAAGATGCAGACATGACCGCGTATGTGCATAATGACGTAAGTGTCGTGTACCTCACCAGCTTGAAGTCCTTTAGACCCCCATTTGAAGGTCATATTTTCTACAGTTGCCGCGAAGACGTTTGGAGGAAGTACCGGTCCGTTGACGACGGGTCTGAAATATTTTAATGTAAAAGCGTAGTTGAAAATACCCAAGCGTTTCCTACTGGTGAGGTAATCTACACTGCTCATGCGGAATATGTCGGCAGGTATTGTCGGGTCGTCGGGGACAGTATAGCCTTCCTTCATGAAATAGAACCTAGTCATTTGGGGGAGAATTTCTATCATATAGTAGCCACCCCAGAAGACTCGTATGACCGACAGCCTCGTAAGGAGTGCAACGTCTTGGAAGATAGGCGCTTGCGGCACAACGTAAAAGCCGAAGGTAAAATCGCGCAGGTCCGCTCCGCTATTTAGGAGGTTCCCCCAAGTGTCTTTTGAGACCCAGTCGACATATACGCCGACGAGGCGACCATCAATAATCTCTGATATTAGCGGCTGTCCCGTTTCTGGGTCTTCCACCACTTCAGTAATTATCCTTGGTTGTGGAGTTCCAACTAGAGCCTCTCCAGCTGGTATGGTAACGATGGTTTGGCGTAGTGGCTCAAAAGCAGCGTCACCTTGTCTGACAACGTCGCTCCATGCAACCATCGCTTGTGGAAATGGGTATGGTTGTGGTGCTGGTAGTCCACCTCCTGCAAAAAATTCATCAAGTCTCATTCGGCCTATCATCAATACCTTAGGGATGTACATATTCGTTACAGGGAATATTTGTGCCGATGACCCGCGAAAAAGCATCCCTGCCTCCTCAAATCCCTGTGCCCTCGGCAATTCCTGCGCCACAAAAAGCGGCCTGGTTTTAATACGTATCGCCCCCGTTTGACGGTCAATTTCCGTGTAATCTACAGGAATAGCATACGGGAAAACATCTGGGTAGATGCCATATTTTGAAACGGGAGTATAATCGGTCGGGGAAGCGGAGTAAACCAAGAAGGGAATAGGGACATAGGCGTTAATGGGTTCGCCGACGATCATCCCTGTGAATGGTGGGGCACCAAAAGCCATATCCGTAGCTACTTGTCTACCATCCTCCGTATTCTGGAGGAACATATACCGCGTCGGGAAGTATTCAGGTCTGGGGTAGGTAACGATTCTGCCGACTGGTAGGGGGCGGAAGGTTTGCCAGTACAGGGTAGACTGAAGCTCATACTCCTTGGCGACGAGGTGCCTTTCAAAGAAGGGCGGAGCGACGAGTACCTCCTCACCTGTAAGGTCCAAGCCAGCAATGCGGACCCTTGCTAACCCATACATCAATTGCGTTTGCTTCATGCCGTTCGCCCTAAAAAGATTTTAGCCCTTTAGGCGACGAAATTCAATGGCTGTGGAGCCTTCCCCCTCCACCATCGCTTCTTCGTAGATTTTCTTCCATTCATCGTCGGTCAGCTTGCGCCCTATGAGCCGTTCGACATTTTGTCGGAGGATTTCTGGATCCAGGCGCCTTTGTCCTTTGCGACGGATAACTCTGAATACGCCTGATTCATTGAGGTAAGTAACAGGGTAAGAAAGGGATTTTTCCAGATTTGAAAAGAGGGGTCGGATTAGGCTATCGACGAAGCGCTTATAATTCTCCTCGCTTTCCTTGTAACTGAGCCATCGGCGGAACCCCTCCACGAGGAGGGGGCTAATGTCATCGGTCGCTTCTTCCGCCTTGCCCCAACAGTTGATGTGGAATGGGCATAACTTCACATCATATCGTGTCTCAATGAAACAAGGAAAGCGGAACGGCTGATAGCCCTTCGGAATTGGAGGGATTACCCCGTTCTGTAGAAAATCTTCTATGTGTCTTTTTGCTTCCTCTACGATTTGCCTTACAGTTTCGTCCGGCTGAGGAAAATGGAAGATAGCAAAGTCCGCTGGGTTATCTCTATTGAGATAAATCAGCGAGCCCTCTACGGTTTGGATATTCTTTGTTATGTGGGTACCATCGGAAAGCCAATACCCGTTCTCTTTTATGCCTAGCAAATAGGCATTAAGTTGAATATAGTGGTGTTGGAGGGGGGTATCTGGCGTTTCGTATCTCGTCTTAATCTCTAAGACAGTAACCCGTTGTTCTGTTTCGTCATGTTTAAGGAAATCGCAATGGCCGATAATTCCTAAAAGACTTACCTTGCATTGCCGCTTAAAATCGGGGAAGACATATTGGGCGAGAAATTCTTCCCACCAAACGCCAGCAGCCATGACCCCCCACCCTCGGTCAGCTCCCCCATATTCTTTTTCCTCCAAATCTTCGGCTTCATATCCGGATGTAAGGAAGGAGAAAATAAGCTGGCGGGGACAGCTGCGCAGCCTCGAAAGAGACAGGCGAATTTGCTGCTCCCCCACATCTTCGTAGTCGTAGGACGGCGCCGCGTTATCTAGCAGCCTTTGTAGACCATCTTCAAGGCGTTGAATAAGGTCTTCACGCGTCATAGCGCTTGGGCGCATGGAACTAGAAGATTGCGCCCGTTCACCTCCTTCGTTCTTTACCCCAGTCGGCGGTTGGTATGGGCTCGATTGGCATAGGGCTGCCGTCAACCAGCCCGGTCGGGCTGCCGTGCAAAGATATTTTACCCCAACGTATCCTAAAATTGTCTTGGAGGTGTTAGGCGTGCTGCCGATCTATAAGTGCTCGTCTTGCGGCGTTGTCTTCGTCGAGTGGACTGTTGGTGAAGAGCGTGGAACGCCGTGGTTTTTCATTCAGAAAGCCTTTCGTGGCGAGTTTGCTACGACTATTCGGGCGACCCTGCTTTGCCCGCGCTGTGGGGAAAACAATGGAACGGTCGTTTGGTTGGCTGGCAGCCCGCTTTCTGTCTTGAATATGAACGTAAAGGCGTCTGTATTAGCGGTAATGGGGTTGACAAGCGATGATGCACAAGATAGCGGTAAAGTCGCCGCCCGAGCAAAGGAGATGTATCCTAATGAAGAGGTCGTGACCTTCGCATCAGTAGAGTTGAGCAAACAGGTCAATTTGGTTGAGGAGGGTAATGCTAATCCTAATGAAGAGGAGGTGTAGAAGTAGGAGTGGCAGCCTCGAGCGGTTAGGCAGGCGCCACTCTTAGTAATTCAACATGGCTGAGGCTCCGCGCACGGTGGAAGAAATCCTTCGTAAGCTTACGGATGTTGTGCGTGGGGTGGTTTTTTCGCCGACGCCCAAGCCACCCCCGCCTGGGGAGGTAATAACCTTACATAATGACGACAGCTATTGGACTGTTCTTCCAAGCTTCTTCTACTGGCTACCTCGCGGCCGTCGCGCCGTCCCAGGCGAGGCACTTAGGCAAATAAGGGAAAATACTACTTATTTTCCGCATATTGGCGTCGTTGGAAGGTCTCGCTGGGCGGACTTTGCCATCGGCGGCGTTATGATGCAGTATATAGACTATCGAATCTTTATCATTGTTGCTGCTCCGCCTGCCGTCGATGTGGTAGAAAGGATAAACAACACTTTGGCTTGGTTTTCGATGATTATTTTGGATAATCACAATGTTCCTCCTTATTGGTGGTTTACGGAGGTGCGGGAGTTGGAACCGGTTTTTAGGACCCAACTATTTCCGCAATGGACATTTGGGTATATTGGGGGGACACTGCGTTGCCATCCGCAGGTCTTACCGTTCCTTTATGAGCGGGTGGCACCTTCGCCATGAAGACGAGGGACCTTTTATTGGACCTCTTACGGGGGAGCTTTTCTTATTTGAGCGAGGATGAATTGGACGAAATGGTTGGCACATTCCGCGATCTAGTTATCTCCCTGCGCTTAATGCCTGCGGAGGTTCGTCAAGCCGTTCTTCATCGTATTTTCTGGGTGTCAAAAATCTTGCAATTCTTTATGGTTTTAAGCGCTACCTCGGAGAAGGAATTGCCCCCGCCGATGCGCCCCATTTTTAGGTATGGCGCGTCCGCTCTACCGTCCCTTTCAGACGATTATATTCGTAGGGTGGTTCTTGACCCGAAGAATGTTAATGTTGGGATGGTTTTTTCTTATCAACGCAAGCGGGGCTCTAGCACCTTTCTTTATCCGATACGATCCAGAATGTCGGTGCTAGCAGCGAAGAAGGACTTTGCTAAGATGCTGCCTATCAAACAAAAACAGTGGGCAAAGAAACTGCAACCGCCTGCAGAGAAGAGGTATACTGAAGCGGTTGTTTACGCCTCACAACGGACCCCCTCGCTATATGTGGTAATGAACAAAAATGCCTTAGGTCGGGGAAATAGCATTAGGGAGGCGGCGGATGACTTTATAAGGCGCTGGTCTCTTCTTGTTTCCGCCGAGATAGCAACCCGCCTCCCAATTCAGTTGTATATCAGGGAGTGGCAGTTAGAGCCGTGCGGCAAAATATTAGTCGTGGAGTATGAGGATGGTGAGACCCGATGGAAGTTTGTCCCAGCTGGAGGTGAGATTGCTGAAGATGTTGATAGATGATGAGAGAACATTGGGAGATATTCTATTATCATCCGATAAAAGGAAGCTGAGGAAGGCGGCTTCGCTGCTTATTTTGCAATTGACGGGGCACCCCGTCCCCGATGGTGTGGATCCAGAAGTTATACATCTTTCCGAGCGCCTTTCAAGCGAATTAAGTGGGTTGGACGACGAAGGGAAGCTGAATGCCCTTTTCGACCTGCTTCTTATGGAAACATCCGTTTGGGGGGTGGACGAAGGTGGGGCGTAAGCCTACGCCCTATCTCATCGCAGAGCACGTGCGGATTGAACCTCTTAGCGGTCGTCCTCAAGATGCAGAGAAGGTCATTGCCTTTGACCCTGGCGAACTCTTTACAGGAGTTGCTGTGTGGGATATCCCATCAAATCAAAAAACAACTTTTACATTGACAGCTGCTGATTTTGATGAGATGCTTAGGAAAGTTATTGATTACTTGAAGGAGAATGTAACAGACAAAACCTATATTATCTGTGAGATGACCTTTATCCAGCATCCCTCTGCAACTTTCATTTGGCAGCTCATTGGATTGATCCGTTACTTTTATCGCGACCACCTTTGTGCTGTCCCACCGTCTCAAGCGAATAAAGGGGCCTATGGCTACGGACGACCCAAGTTGTCCGAAAAAAAGAAAATCCTGAAGGGAAGGGGCTGGCAGGGGCTAAAGACCGATCACGAGGTATCGGCGGCTACTCTCGTAGAGTTCTTTCGCGCCCGATTCCTTCGCAAGAATGCCCTCTTCTAGCTAGGATTTACGCAGGGGCAATTAGAAGCGCTTTAGCACTCCAACCATCCATCCATCCGTCAACTTTTGCAGGTAGATCATCCAATCGCCAGAGGGCGATCGGTAGAGTGGCGTTAGGGAAAAAGCGCGCCACGCCAGCCGTTCAAGAATTGGACGTAGTTGTAACCACAGAAAGTCATTCAGAGCGCGCCGAAGCAGCCTCCCTATGACACCTGTGACCATCTGCGGGTCAGGTTTACTTCCCTTTAGGAAAAAATCCCGTCCGGTTGAAGTAAGCAACCAGCAGGTCAATGAAAATGGATACCACCTTATCTTGAGATAGAAAGTTGAACCAGCCAGCGGCCTTGTCCCCCAGCACTTCCTTTACGACATTCCTTAGGATGTCTCGGACTTGCGACCACATTTTAAGGGCTTCTTGCTTCTTCTGGTCACCAATGCCTGAAACCCCCTCGTTCAGTGCCTCTACCACGCTAACGATGAACCCTACCACCGCCGTCAGGACGTGCAACACGTCCAGAAGCGTTGTTAACCACGAGCGCATCTTAGGGTCCCTCCTTTTTGTCGCTCTTTTGTGTTTGTGCGGGAGTTATTACTCCCTCTGACACTATATTATAGCTTGGTTTGCCACTGTCGCAGCTGCCTTTGAGAGTTAATTTCGGCGCCGAAATTAACTCTCCGTATGAGGGGACAGAGCCGCCTCATCGGATAGGCTGATATCCATGGCTAGTTTTCGGAAGGTAGCGAAGCTAAGCACATCCTTCGCACTTAGGTTCCATTTTTGAAAGTTATCAAAGAAATAAAGCATCTGCCTATAGAGCCTACTTATTTGGGCGGCTCTTTCCTCCTCGTCTCGAAAGAATGTAAAGAGCATCAATGCGACTTCTTCTGCGGCTTTATAGTCTTCCCACGATGGGACGATAGGCACATAGGAACGGGAGCGGTATTTCTTCGTTACGAGGTCGTGGTACGCTCGCTGAAACAGGCTAAGGATGATGGCAGCGAGTTGACGCCGTCTGTTGTAATTTGGAACATCCTTCACCTTGGCAGCGACAGCATTGAACCAAGTGATAGCCTCTTCCAGTGACAACATTTTGTTTCCCCTCCTTCCTATTTTATTGGTGACCAATATGATTGCCCGCTTTGTCTTCCAACCTACTTAAATTCTACCGCAGAAAATCCTAAAATGGTAAGTGGTGGTCGGTATGCCTGAGATAGACGTCCCTTTTGAGGCGAGTGCGGCTCTTTTCAAAGCTTTTATTGGGGAAGACGGAAGAACTCGCTACGTCGTTGTAAAGGCGAGTGATGACCGCGTAGACTTGCAAAAGGATATCATTTCTCCTAAAGTTTTTGAGAAAGTTATTGCGGATGCGAAGGAAGGGAAAATTCTTTTGACGGAAAGCCACTTTACCGCTTTCGGGTTTGGTAAATCTGTAGACGGCTGGACTCAGGTGGAGAAAGATGGGTCGGTCGGTCTTTATTTGATGTTTATGTTAAAGCCCGAATACCCTCAATCGCACGAGCTATTTGAGGCTGTGATGAAAGGGAATGCTCCCTATCAAGTCTCCGTAGGCGGAAAGATCAAAGATTACATGTATAAATCTGACCCGAAGTGGGGGGTAGTGCGGGTTATCACGGATGCAGTTGTTAATCATGTTGCTGTGACTTGGCAGGGGATGGCGGTTAACCCCCGAACGGGGTTTGTGCAGGCAATTCTAAAGGCGCTTTACGCTTGGGAAGAGGAGATGCGGAAGTCGGGGTGGTTTGTGGAGCTTAAAAAGGAGAAGGGCGATGATCTACAGAGCGAGTCGCCTGACGGCGAGACGGACACAGACGACGGTACACAGGCAGATAAGGAACCCGAAGGTTCTTCCTTATCGCCCAGTGAGGGAGGTCCTACCATGAAGAGACCCGTAGAAGGAGAAAGGAGCCCCGCTGAAGGAAGCGCCGGTGTGACTCCAAAGGGCACCTTGAAGAAGATGATGGAGATATTAGATCGCCTTGAGGTGGAACGGCGGCAGATGCGCTCGACGGCGGAGGATTTGGAGAGGCAGGCGGAGCGGAGCCGCCAGTATGGCATTGCCGTTTCGCCCTCGGGTTTTGCTGTAAAGCCTGCTATTTTCGCTGGTATCCCCGACGAACATTTCCTCGACCCTGTCAACTATATCTTTCCTGTGCAGTCTCCTGAAGATGTAGAAACTTACCTGAAGTTGTGGGAGCAAAAACCCTTGCTTTTGAAAAGCTTCTATCCTGATTTTTCCAGCTTGCGAGTTGTCCTGAAGCGGCTTTGCCAGAAGGCAAAGGAATATAACGTTCCTCTTGATCCCTTTGCCTCGATTGTGTGGTATGTAGATATTGAGACCGCAAAGGAGGTCACGGACGGCGCGATAAACGAAGACTTGCATCGGCAGATTTCCTTAGCTCTGGAGAAAATGGAGAGCTGGGATGAATGGGTCAGCACGGGGCAAGTTTCTTTGAACTTGCTAAAGGCCCGTGACAAACAAGCAGAAAACGAACTCCTAAAGAGGGCGAAGAAGTATGGCTACGGTCCAGCCCCCAACGCTCATTTGACGAAGCCTGCAGAGTATGCCCACATCCCCGAAAGCCAATTTGCTGACCCCGTCGGCTACAATTACCCTGTGGACAAGGAACATGTTTTGGCTGCCATCCGATACTTCCTAAAGCCTGCAAACCGCAATGTCTACGACCCGAAGGCGCAGAAGATTATCTATGAGCGCATTCTTCGGGCAATGAAGAAGTATGGGCATACCCACCGATTTGACCCCGACAATCCGCTGGATTGGCTTATGCCTTCTTCGTTGAAGCGGTGGATGGTCGGCTATGAAAAGTATGAGGACGAGGATACTCCAGAGAAGCGAGAGGAAATGGAGAAGCGCTTGGAGAGGGAGTATAGAGAGCACAACCGTGGCCGGAAGCAAATTCGCAAGTCCACCCTCGATATTCCCTACGCCAATGTTCTCTATCAGGTATTGGACAGCGGCTTAGATGCGTTGGCGGATTTGTTCCAGCGCGAGGAACTTTACAAATATTACCTCTCGCCGAAAGGTTATTTGACTCCGCCTGACGATGGGTATGTTGCGGAGGACTACGCTGACCCTGTATCCTATCTCTATCCGATGACGACGGCGGAGGAAGTTCAAGCGTCCCTCGAAGAGTTCTTAGCAGACCGGAAATTCTACCCTCCTCATGCACAGCTTTTCATCTATCGGCGACTGTTGTCTAAATCAAAGGAATTGGGTTGTTTGAAGGAGTTTGACCCAGAAAATCCGCTGGATTACCTCATTGCGGTGGAAGATAGGACGCTGTTGGCTAAAGCACCCCTTGTTCCTGAGGAGAAGGCTGCTGAGCTGGAGGAGACCCTGCGCAATGAGCATATGGAATTCCTGAAGGAAACTGCTTCGGATGAAGCTGTTCAGGCAATGGAGGTTATGAAGGCATTTGTCGTCAGACAAAACCCAGACTACTTGGCAAAGGTCCTTACATCCAACGTGGAAGGTCCTTTCGTGCCGTGGGTTATTGGCCAGCCATCCAAACCCCCGCAAGGGCGAAGGAAAGGGATTGATATACCACCTATCACCTATGTCTGTCCTGTTGCGACGTTCTCAGGTAAGAAGGTATCTTATCCAGTAACTGATCTCAGCTTCCCGATCGCGGCGGTTACCAAAAAAGCGATTGACTTTTTGGCGGATAAGCTTCAGAAGCTTGGCGGGTCGTTGCGTTTGCAGAAGTCGGACAAAGGCGAAGTAACTATAGAAGTCGTTAAGGACGATCAGGTCTTACGGAAATTCGTTCTTCGCCCCGAAGGTGACGAGTACATCTTGGCGCAATTTATTACGGTGACACCAAAGCCTATGATTCTACAGAAAGACGATCTGGCGCATCTCAACTTGGCAGAAGCGATTCGAAGCGGTTGCCGTGACGAAGGCGCCCAATGCGGTGTCGTCGTCATCGGCACTGGTTATGCGGGCGTTGTCACTGATGACGGCAAGTATCTTGTGCCCTACTGGGTCACTTCCGATGGGGAGATCAAAGTAGAATGGGAGGCTCGCATTCCGGCGATAGAGACCTTCGTTCCGGAGGGGCGCGATTACGAGGAGCAAATCTTAGAAGCCATTTATGGTGCTTTGCGTGAGAAGGCAAGTGAGGAGTGGCGGAATTGGATAGACGATCTCGTCGAAACCGAAGCCGAAGGTAGCGCTGACGAAGGTAATGCTGAAGAAGAGAACGAGGAAGAGGAGCAATGAAAACGTTGGAGATTAAAGGCATCAAAGTGCATATTGACGATGAGGATCTCGCCGAGGCTCTTGAGGAGTCTGTGGCGGAGAAAAGCGAGGCGGCAAGTGATGTCGTTAGCGAGCGGGATGCCGAAATTTTGTTGAAGGAGTTGGAGGAGTGGTTGGCGGCGGGGCGGTCGCACGTGCTCAATCAGGCGCGTAAGGAATTGCGGAAGCAGTTTATGGTAGGTGCGGGGGACCCGTCGCCTGCTGTTCCCTTTGGGTCTAGGATTGGGGCGCCCTCGCCTACTGCCTCTTCAGTTTCCGGCGTCGTTACAGTGCCTCGCCCTCCCGCTTGGTTGACGGGCGTCCCGCAAGTGCAGGCGGCTACTCAGGAGATTGCCGTTACCAACCTCATTGAGGCAGTTACGTCCCACCTAAGTCGTGTCCTTGAGGAGTTTGCGGCGAAGCTAGCGGAATGGGTTGCCTCCGTTGCTGAGGGGCTCTTCCAGACAGTTTCTGACGTTGCAGGCAAGTTGGCGGAGGCGCACGAGAAGCTCAGCGACAAGTTGGATGAGCTTGGGGAACGGCTTTCCGAACTCGTCGAGAAGCTACCCGCTGCTGCGGAGGAAGGTCCCAGCGCTGCTGAGGAACTTTTCCCTACCGCTGAGGAAGAGGAAGCTGGACCTGCGGAGGGAGCTTCACCCCCCGCTGGGGAAGAATTAGGAGGCGAAGCAGCGCCGGTTGAAGGTGGTGCTCCAGGAGTTTTGCCCCAAAGTGCCTCCCCTGAAGGTGCTGAAGAAGAGGTACAACCACCCCAGAGACTCAAAAGCGCGGAGGGAGGCAGCCCAAGTCTTGGAGCGTTGGGGGGAGAGGAAGGAGCTGCGGCTGCTTTGTTCTCCCCTCAGTTCCTAGCGGCATTTGCGCGGCACTTGTCTCAAATGGCAAAGGACGTCCTGGCTACTCGTGAAGCGAAGAGAGCGGAAAGTGCGCCTCGCCAGGTAAAAGCACAGACCCCCTTTGATATTGCCCAAGAGGTTGCCTCGTCCATTCTGCGGAAGGCGGCAGAGCTCCAACGAGCCGGTAAGGTCGAGCAGGATTTGACTTCGCCTGTGGCTGCGGCGAAGGGGCCGGCGAACGAGGGAGCTCCTAAAGAGATGGGTAATGTTGCTGAACAGGTGAAGGGTGCCGCGAAGGATACGGAGGTATATAAGCACCTAAGAGCCGCTTCTAAGTCTAATAGGAAGGAGGGAGAAAAGTAATGATGGAGCGCGGAAGAAACTTAACAGAGGAAGCCCTTAGGAAGATCAAAGTTACGGAACCGAAAGAGGGGTTTAGAGGAGAAGATTATCGCTTGCTGGTACAAACCGTTAATGCTGCATTAGCAGCCAATGCCCCGTTTGTGGGCCAGATGTTAGTTGTCGGCTTTTTGTTTTCACAGGCGCTAGCGCCGCACGTCAAGAGACATCTGGAAGAGAACAATAAGGGGGCTACCGGCAAAGTTGTTAATTTGACGGACGAAGCAAAACGCTCATCGTAAAATCCTAAAATAGATGATGGGGCAAATTAACGAAGGTAGGCGCTAAAAGGGTAATCGCATTTTGGGAAGAGAACGATGGCGAAATTGCTAAATCATATTGAGGGCAATTTGCCTGCTGAGGAAAAAGAACGAATTTTTGAGGAAACGCGGCAGCGGGTGGATGAGGCATTGGGCGGTGAGGGGCAGAAGCGGGTCGACGTTGAGAAGTTGCGGGATGCGGAGGTTACTTACCGCACCCACTTTGACGTGTTGGCGAAGGCGTTCCAGGAGCTAGCGGCTGGTGGTAGTCCTGACGACTTGTTGAAGACCATTTTGTCTACTACTCCTGGTCTACCTTTCTTCTATTTTGTTTTGCCTGAGGTAACCCGCGTTCACCCGCAGGATACTCCTGTGTTGAACCGGTTGCCTCGCATTCCTGGTCAAGCGCCCGATGCTCGTTGGAAGGTCGTCGAGAAAGTCGGCTTCGGCCGGCCCGACGAAATGTCCAACGTCTTCGAGACGGGCGAAGTGCCGACGCTTACCGAGATGGACACCACTTATCGTGAGCATGTTGCCCCCTACAAGTTCGTTCACCAATTGAAGTCCGTGTCGTTCCAAGCCGTTGCTGCCGCTGCGAACTTCACCAACTTGATTTCGTTGGAAATTGCCAACGCCATGATCGCCCTGAGCTTGCGCCAAGAGTGGCTCGTTTTGAACGGTAATCAGTCTGTTAACCCTAACCAGTTTGATGGGCTTATCCGGTGGGCTACCCAGTATGGTGTCGTTAGATTTATTAACCAGGACGGCGCCGATTCTGTGAGAGGATTGACGCTCAACGATGTATATGACCTGATCAACACGCTCTATACCAACTTTGGTGCTTTGCCTCGTGTGCTGATTGCGCACCCAAGACTCCAATTTGAGCTGACCCGCATGTGGGTGGCGTTGTACCGCACCGCTGTCGGCGTTGAAGCGGGCATTGACTATCCTGGCACCATTCTTCGTGGCTTCCCGCTGTTCTGGCGGGATGTTACGACGGAGTTGGTGCTGACCCGTTTCGCGCCTGTCTACGAAATCACTGTCGGTGGCGAGCCCGTTACGGTTACTGATATCATTATCATGGATGATCAGGTAGAGTTGCCAGAGGCGGTTGCGGGTAACGAGCCTCGCAACGCGGGCGCGTTCATGATTGACCTGATCCCGCCGCAAGTGGTGTTCTTGGCGCCGCTCACGGCTGCCCACCGTATCTTGGCGATGACCTCGACGGTCTTGGCACCGCGAGCGCCGCAGTTTATCGGCGTGTTGAAGGGCGTCGTGTTGGGGCCGCAGCCGTAATTTGTGGCAAGTGGTATTGGGGGTCTGCTTGCGCCTGGCCAGGCACTTGCCTGGCTGGGCGCATTTTATTTTTTGTCTGGCGGACAAAGAGTTAATTTCGGCGTCGAAATTAACTCTTTTCAAGCGGAGGGCACAGCGGTAATTACTCTGTTCCCATTTCTTTGAGAACTTCCATAAGCTGGTCTACGTCGATAGCATCCTTTAGGGCGGAAACTATTTGAACGGGCACTTCTGAAGCGGCTTTGCTAATGGCTGCCTCTTCGCCGTGAAGGGTTCCTGGCGGAAGGGAAATTGATGTGCTACTACTTCCCGAGGAAGACGACGAAAACTTGGCGTCGTAGTATTTCTTCTCTCCGCGAGCGATAGCAAGCCAAGCTCGCCACAGCAGGTATGGTTCATCAACGGGGACAGGTTTACTCCAAATCCCACCCTCCTTAAAGATTTGATAGGAGAGAAGGAGGGGTGCTGCCCAAGACGGCGCTACCGCTATATCTGCGAAGTAGGCGTAGGCTATTTCCTCGAGGAGGTTGAGCTGGTTCTGAAATTCCGTGCCAACCGCCTCATCAAGGCCGTTAATAATGAGGATCAGACGGCCTACTACTCCTTCCAATTTGGGGTGGGTGCGGATGAAGGTGGTATCCACCGGTTGGTCGTTGAGGAGGATTTGGGAAATGCCATCGGCAATCAAATCAAAGTAGATATTCCTGTAAGGGATGCTGAGATAAAGGCGGGGGTAGATTTGTGCGCGCTTGGTAAGTTCCTGAATGGTGTAAAAGCGTACGACCTGTCGGTAGGAGACTGGTTTAAAGTAAACAGTGAGTTTATCGCGGCCCAGCCTTGTTTCAAAAACGAAGGGGGTAAACTCGGCGTCCACAGCCCACAAAAAGAGGGTTTGTATATCTTCTCCCTTGAGCTTTTCAGCCTTTTTGACGATATCAATTAGGCGCATAGGCGTTGTCTATCTTTAGCCGCCGAGCTCAGGTGGGCGCCAACCGCTAACCTTTAGAATAGTAAAGGCAATATATCGCTGCAGGCGGTAGTGGAGGTCTGCGAAGAATTCCACGACCTCTTCTTGTCTTTTGAAGTCAGACCGCCTTACAACTTCTTCATCCGAGACGCGGATCTCGAAGTCGACGATGGCAACGCTAAATAAGTAACGGAACGCTGACGCCCAGTCTGCAATGACCTCCACTTCGCCTGGTACACCCGCTTGGAATGGCTGGCGCCACTTTGACCGCAGCCTCTTTTCCTCAAACACCTCGATTTCAAACCCCGTTAAGGGGCGGTATTCCACCCAGCCAAGATTGGCCGGTAGCTCAAGGCGTCTTGTGCCTGAGCGAGAGACGGAAACGAATTCCAGCGATTGAATTTCCGCCTCCAACTGGCGAAGGGTTCTTTCAAGGGCATCTTCCACGCGAACATTTCCTTGCTCCCTTTCCATCGCTGTTTTACCTCCTACCGACTATTGGCGTCTGAATACCTTATTATCAAAGTTCCTTTTGCTGATTATATTCTGCCGCTAGCTTTTCTATTTCGTCGGCGATATCCGAGATGGTTGTTGGTGAGGAATCATCTACTAGCGACGGGAATTCTGCCGCTATTTGCGATTCAATATCATTCAGCGATGTATCATCCAAGCGAATTCTGGTTAGATAAAGCCAGCTTTTCACCAACTCCATTGAGTGGTAAATGGATCCTGCCCCGACTTTAATTTTTGGGCTGTTGTTTCTGATAAGAACTTCCAGTGCCTTACCGCGACTGTCGTCTATATCAAACACAAAATAAACTTTTCTCCGCGATTTATCTATTTGGGTGTTTAGGAGACGTATCCCAAGTGCCATAAAAAGGGCAGCCAGTACGTCATCTTTGGTCTTATATTTTTCTTGCATGGCTTACCCACCACTTCCTAATTTTAGCACATTAGGTTATTGGGTGCCAGTGGTTGGCGGGTTGCGTCGGGCGATATCCTGCGGGTCAGGCGTAATAGTGATCGGTCTCGGAATGACGTATTGTCCGCCCCCAGGTGTTCTCAAAACGACGTTGAGGTTAACAGTATTATTGGCGAGTTCAACGTGGAGGCGCACCCGCCTTTCTAAGACCTGCTCAGGGACTGGCTCTATTGTGGGTCTGGGTAGCCCTTCCATTCCTTGTATGCCAGGTAGAAGGAGATCCCGTCGCCTGAATCCCCTTTCTGCACCTCTTTGGGCTTGGAGTATCGCTTCGCGGGCCATCAGCTCTGATTGTGTCCATATTTGTCGTGCCAATGGTCCGCCAATCGCCATTCTTTCCCCACCCCCGATCGCGAGGCGCAGGTTTAGCAGTTCTTGTAACTCCAGCTGCCTTTGTATGTCCTCGTAACCCCCTGCTTCTCCTATGGTCATTGCGCCCCTAAACCCTTCCATAACAAGCCGTCCAATACGTGCGCTACCCGCGAAGCCGCCCGTGCCGGCGTAGGCATAGCCGAGGACATATTCAGGGCGCATGGGGGCAGCACCCATTGTAAATTCTGGGGCGAAGGGGATACGTCCTCTTTCTCGAACCCATCTACCGACCGCTCGTTGTTCTAAGCCTACCATTTGGGAGACCCGAGACAACTCGGCGAGGGTAATCATAGGCATGATGGCGGTAGCTCTACCCAGCATACCCATAACTTGACCCCACACTCTTTCCATTTCCTTTGCGATTGCGTTCAGGAGGATGGGATGGTTGCGGTATTGGGCTGCCAACATTTCAAGATATCGCAGGTAATTCGTTGCGGCTGGTATGGCTTCATTGAAAACTTGGGGGAGGATAAGCGCTTGCGCCCCAACTTGTTCTAACATATTTCCCATTGAGCTCAGCCGCTCCAATAGGAGATCAAGGGGCCTCGCCAGCGCTTCCATTTCCTTTTTGACTATATCTATTTGTGTCTGGAAGATTTGTCGTATTGCATCGGCGTAGGCTCGGAGGCGGTTTCTCATTTCGTCAAAGCGTCCAGCGGCATAGGCGGCTGCTGCTGCTCGCAGGGAAGCCTCCGCTTCGACGCGTAGCGCAGCCAGCGCCTCCGCCCCTCGCCGGCTCACTTCTTCTACATCGCCGAAGTATGCGGCAAAGTCCATGATCGCTCTGGCATATTCTCTCCAAGCGGCGGCTTCTCGTGCCGCTCCTTCCAATACCTCGCGTTGCGCGTCGGCTACTTTCCTGACGAGCTCATGATACTGGGATAGAGCTTCATTTACTTGCTTCATCTCGACGTGAGTCATCCGAAGCTGCTGAGCAAGTTGGAGAACTTGTTCTGGATGCATTCTACTGATGTCTACCTCTTCCGCTCTGACGGGGGTAGGTAGGCCTGCCGCTTGGAACGCTCTTATTCGCTGTCTAAATATCTCGTTAGCTAGGGCAACAGTATTGGCGGCGACGATAACATCTTGGCGCATTTGCTCCACTCGCAATCGCGCCATCTCTCTTGCGCGGCCGAGTATTCCCTCTGGAGTGGCAACGAGCTGCTGGGCAGCGGCGCCCGTCAGACCACCCCACACACGTGCCAGGAAATTTACGGTGGCTTCATAAGCAGCCTTGGTGGCGTCAGCCATTGCTTGCATTTCTTGGCGGACCTTTCGTATCTGCTCAACAAATGCTGCTATTTTCTCTCCCAATTTCTGCCAGAGGTCCAGGAGACTTTCTTTGATTGTATAGCCAGTCTTTTGCATTTCCTGATTCAGCAGTGCCGTTGTCAATTGTATTCGCAGCACGTACATGCTAACTTCGTGCGCGGCGATAGCGATGCGCTGGGCGGCGTATTCCGTAAACTCTGCAGGGATAGGGGTTACCGCACCAATTCTGACGGTAGCAGGCATGGTCCCACCTGCTGGGGCTTCTGGTCGTCCGGCTGTGGCTGCCGCTTGCACGTAGGCTCCTTCCAGCTCACGCACCCTACCTGGAGCAGCCAAAGTTGTCGATGTAAAGTAGGGGGAGAAGGGAACCCACATGGCGGGTGTCCCCGCAGCTGTGAAGAGCACGGAAAGGGATTCTAACGTTCGTCTCATACGATCCAAGCTTTTACTGCGTTCTTCCGCTTCCTTTGCTAATCCTTCTAGGGCTCGCTTAGCAAACTCTACGCCAGCTGTTGCCAGCACGAGTGTATGGCGCAACTCTTTCCACGCTCTATCCATGCGTTGGATGGGGGTAAGTTGATCTTCCGCCTGCCTTTGCGGCTCTTCTTCTCTAGGGACAATTCCGATGAGCCGCCCCACCCATCTGCCAAATCGATTGATTCCTTCTCTTATAGTGTTTAGGAGCCAACCAAGGCCTCGGGCGAGCCAGCCGATGGCAGCGGCGACGGCACCAACGATGGCAATGATAGGGGAAAGGATTCTTGCCAAGCCGGCTGCGAGAGAAATTAGCCCACGAAAGCCTTCAGCAATACCCTGTATGCCAGCCAGGAAGGAAGGATTAGTGAAGATGTCTACGAGGGCTTTGACGATTCTTCCGAGTGTATCGCCTAAGATGCTTCCGATGTTTTGGGCAAATGCCGACAGCATTGGTGCTCGGTCGTTAATGATTTCTGCAACTTGCTGTATGTAAGGAGCAAAGCTGGACAGGAAGCCTTCGGCAAATGAGCCGATGGCGTCAGCAATGTTTTTAACCATTTCTCCAATATCTTCTCCGCCAAGTATATTTGCCAAGTTTTCAAGGGGCGCAGCGAGGTGTTCCATTATGACCCTACCAGCTTGGGCAAAGTGGTCCTGCAGTTCGCCGGTAACCTTGTTGTAGGCTTGGACGGCTCGGCTCGCTTCGTCCGCTGCTGAAGAAAGGTTGTTAATTTGGTTTTGCAGGACATTCATGAAGGTCGCCGTTCGGGCGGCTGTTTCGCCGAGACCTTCTATGCCATATTGGAAGAGGGCAATGTTTTCTGCCATTTCGGGTGTGATGCCTAGTCCTCCAGCTTCGTATATTTTGCCTGCTAAGGCTGCTTGAAGGACCTGCCCGAATTGTGATGACCGTATTCCGAGCCGCCCCATTTCGCCCATTAGCCGAGTCCACTCTTCAAGGGAGACGCGGCCTTGTACTGCCATTATCCCGATATTTCCTATAGCGGTATCTAGCGTCCGGGAGAGGGCTTCTATTGTGACACCGAATTTTCCTAACGAGTCAAGGAACCTATTCCACGCGTCTGAGCCTGCAGCGAGAGCTTCTGTTGTGCGGGATAATCCAATCCGCCACCGTTCCCAGACCGATAACATTTCTGTTCCTCGTTCAATGATTTGGAAAATCGTGCTAAGAACGGTCGCCAAAGGGCCGAGAGCTCGAAGAAGGAACTGAAGGGATTGAAGGAAGACTTGAAGAAGCTGCTGTAACACCAGCAAGACGGGATTTGTCAGAGCAGCCACTGCGCCAATCCTTGCTATGGACATTGCTACTTGTCCTATTCTTCCTACGGCAGCGATGGCTCTTCCCGCTCCCCGAGCTAAGCCACCCAAAGCGTTTCCTACTCCTCTCAGCATATTTCCTATACCTCTTCCTATGCCGCCAATGACTCTGCCGCCGATTTGCCAAGCTCCCGCTCCTACTCCCCTAATGAATTGCCAGCCTCTCGTTTGGCCTACCCATCCAAAGAAATCCTGCAACCTTTCTCCTACCCAGCCAGCTGCCGCCCCTCCCCTTTGGACCGTCCACGAGGCGGCTCTTCTGAGGCCACCCCATCCCCTCCCTATCATTCCTCCGACGAAGTCGGTTATGTCGCCAATAATAGGAATACCTGATACCCTCCAAGCGATATCGTTCATCAGATCTCGAAATCCTGTTCGGAGATCTCGAAATCCTGTTCCGAGATTTTGCACCATCTGCCCGAAGCCCTGTCTGAACTGCGCGAGGCTTTGCTGAAGCTCAATGCCAAATTGTTGGATATTTTGTATGTCTGCGGCTAGCGGGCTCCCTGGTGGAGGAGTCGCTCCGCCGAGCCTCGCGCTGAGGAGCCCTAGAAGAGAACCTATCAAAGGCATCTGTTGGAAAGAAGAAGGTGTTACGCCTGCTTGTGCTGCCTGCGCCGCTGCTGGTGATGGTGTTTGTGGGAGGAGTTGGGGCGGCGATGGTGGTCCAGCAGGAAACTGTTGGAGGAAGGACTCATATTTCTTGAGTAGGGATTGCGCGCTTCCAGTGGCATCACGCAATTTTCCAGCAAATTGCTCGAGGGAGCCTTCCAACGTAGAGACACTCCGAGCAACCGATGTGAAGGCTTCACCGATTCTCCCTAACGTGGGGGAGAGAGTAAAGACGACGTCGCTTATTGCTTTGCTGGCATTTGCGAGCGCCTCGCCGAAACTCGCCGCGATAAGTGCCAGCCGTTTAAGACTTTCCGCTGTCTTTGAAATAACTGCTTGTTCTTCTTCTCGTATCTCTTTTAGCTTAGCCTGCGCGGCCTCATACTCTTTGCGCTGTTTTTCATAGTCGTCATCTCCTCCACCGCCTCCGGATGACCCAAGTGAGAGAGGGGGGTTAGGTAAATTTGGATTGCCGACCGGGTTAGGAGATCCCTGGAATTCAAAATACGGATCTATTTCCCCTTCCACTTCCCCTATTTGTGGAAGGATATGTTTGGTTTTAACAGTTATATTCTTTCGGGAGTGCTGATAAAACAAGCTGTCTGTCAGTGTGAACATGAACGCCCACCAGGAGAGATTTTAGTTAGGTAATAAACCAACCGAGCGCGGAAAAGTTTACTGTAATGGAGACCCGATCAGTGCTGAAATCCTGCCGCCACGAGGTAACCTTTAAACCAATTAAGTTGATAGCTGCCATATCTCTAATGAGGATGAGAAGGTCAGTCATTGGATGAATAGGGCTGCTTTGTAAGTGAGAAAAACCGAAAGGATAACCAAGCGTTACATTCCCTTCTAAAGTTACGGGGGTTACAGTGAACATGGTCGGGGCACGACGGGCTATTAAGGGTTGGCTGGGGTCCAAGGATGTCCAATGCCAAGCTACTTGGCGGCGTGCCGTGATACTAATACTAAGAACTTCTGTCCCCTCCACAGCCAAGTCCCGAATGGTTAACCCTCTGACATTTATTGCTGGGTGGTACATTACGGGCAATTGGGCGGACGGCGTTTGTTCCGTGTGGGTAAATGGTGAAGATAAAGTAAGGGATAGGGATCCAGGTTCTGTTCCAGACACGGTTAGTGTAGTTTCTGAGACGACGGTAATGGGGGCAACAAAGTGTGTGTATTCTTGGCGGTCAGGTGAGGCGGCTATTACCCAAGTGGCGAGTGGTCGTGGTAAACCTGAGTGGGAGAGAATGGTGGCAAGAAATTGCTTTACCGATGGATGGAGGATTAGGGGAAATTGTAGCCGCCACTGATGAGGATTTATGAGAGCATCACCGAGGGAGGCGAAGCTTTGATAACCGAGTGCCTGTACGGCATTGACGGCTGAGGGAATTTCTATTCCTACCGTCGATGGTGGGAGGTAGTCCAGTAGGACGGAAGCACTGGTGAGATTCATATCCCCAACCTTTGCGGTTGGCGGAACCCCAGCCGGATAGACTGCTAAACCAACCCTAACATCCCTCGGAAGAAGATAAAAGATCATGGTTTGCTCCCCCAAAACAATTTTAGCCATAGCGGTGTTAAAATATCTTGCGGGTGTTCTTCGCCTATGGCGAAACGGTCTAGTAGGCGTCGCTTGCTGGATGCCAGCAAATTGAGTATCTGGAAGGCTTTCGTCGCAAGCGGAGGTCGAGTAGCAGAAGTTGCTGCTCAATATAGCCTTACCCCAGCTGAGGTTGAAAAGATAATCAAGGATGTAGAGGATTCCTTCCACGCACCGCTAAGCGACCCAAAGACATTGCTGAAGCAGTTCTCTCTGCTGAACGAGGCGGCGGCCGAAGGGGAATTCATCCTTTATGACATTATTCGTTATTTTTATCAGCGGTGGAAGGAGAGTGGGGAAGACCCCCCACCTGCCCTTGCCGATGCCGTTTACCGATGGCATAGTCTTCTGCTGGAACGGATGAAACTCCACGCTCGGTTAATTAAGGATATGCAGAAGAGCATTGCGGCAGCACAGGAAGCAGAGGAAGAGAAGGAGCTGCTAAAAAGCCTTATCGGAGGTGATGACAACGATGACGATGATGAGGATACCTGAAGAACTGAATGCCTTCTTTAATGAAGAGGAAAGAAAGCGCTGGGAGAGGATATTAAAGAGGTTAAGTGAGACCCCCGCATTTGAGAGAGTAGTCGGCTATGTGGCTGGAAAAGCGACGAAGCTGGCAGATAGCGACCTAGAAGCACTCGTCAAAGAGTTTGAACCGTTTCTAAATAGATTCGTACCTTTGCCTTTTGGCTCTCGCATTCTTAACCCAAATATTGTTTCTGACTTGATAGGGCGGTACATCTTGGATATTACGGGGATAAGTCCGGAGGAGTTCTATCGTGTGGGGTCACAAGTTCAAGAGTCTATTAAATCGGGGCAGACTTGGCTGGCTTTACCAAAGGAGATATTTAAGGAGACGGACTTTGAGCGTGTCGTTACCCTCCTTGGGGCAACCGTCCTTCACCTACCCAAGTTTTTTAATCAAATGTTGGGGGTGCTTAGCCAACATATGTCGGCTATTCTTCGAGGGGCATCAGAAAACGAGGAATTTGCCAAAGTTCTCTTCCGTCACGGAATATTAGACATAAATGACGACAACTCCTTCACTGTTCACTTCGATAGGTTTATTATCGCCCTCGGTGACCCTACCTTCCTCGAGGAAGCTTCAGAGTTTATGCTCCAATGCGTTCCTATGGAAGTGTTTTATGGTTCCCAATCTATTTTTAGCCTTGCTTTGAGCCGGTCCATCGCAAACGGGCTGCTAGCCGCCGCTGATGCAGCGAGACACTCCGGTCGTCAAGAGCAATTCATCGGGGCTATCAGGGACATAGCGGAAAATTTAGAGAAAATCCACAATGAGATAATCTCACTTCAACCAGACTGGGGCGTTGTAATGAGCGGTGTGGGAAGCGTCTTCGAAAGGATAAACGGGTTTGTTGGGGGAGTTAAAAGGGAGTTCGCTCCGATGTTTCGGATTTATAGTGAGGCGGACCGTGTAGGAGTTTATCCTGATATTGTCTTAGAAGCGGCGGGTCTTGCCACGAAAATCTTTACCGCCTCCGAATGGGGATGGCTGGAGCGGACGCAAGAAGCTTCTATTAGGGTCGCAAGTCACACGAAGCCTCTTTATCGGCAACCAATTTACTGGCTTGCGCTAACGTGTTTCAGGCTTGCCACTGTGGGGAAGGAAACGGCGGGGAAAATTGTGGAGTTGGCGTCTCGTTTTGCGGCAGGTAAAGTTATAGGAAGGGAGTGAGCAGCTGTGCCACAAGGTACAATCATCTATATAGACGACTTGAGGAGCCCGCTCTATAAGCTGAAGCGCCCCATTCCAGTCTATATTGATTATGAGGACGACTGCGTAATCGCTGCCAACGAGGAATTAGGGATCTTTACTTGCGGCGCTTCGGTTGATGAAGCCGTTGAAGAATTCCGAAGAGCTTTATTAGATGACTATGAGACATACCTACGGTTTAGCTCCGAAGAGCTCTCCGAGGGTGCTTTAGAGCTAATTAGGAAGCTGCAGGAGTTAATCGTAAAAGTAACTGTTTCTAATTGCACCTGCAGTGAGGGAGAAGGTATTTGGGTGGAGGTCAATGTAAGTTAAGTGAGCGTGCGAGTTATTGAAAATAGTGAAAAGAAAAAATTCTATAGTCTTGAAGAAATAGAGAATTCTATTATTTGGGGTGACACCCTCGAAATCCTGCCAAAACTCCCTGCAGAAACAATGGATGCTATCTTTGTAGACCCTCCATACTTTTTTCAGGTGGGCAGGCGGCGGATTGGTCAATGGAGTGGAAAAAGTATTTATTGGGGATGGGAGGAGAATTGGGACGAATTTGAAAGTTATGAGCAGTACGATGACTTCATAGCGAAGGTATTGGTGGAGTGCAGGCGCCTAATGCGTCCCAATGCCACTATTTGGGTGATGGGAGCATTTTCAAACATCTGCCGAGTCGGTAAGATCATGCAAGATTTAGGGTTTTGGTTTCTTTCATTAATAGTCTGGGAAAAGACAAGACCAGTGCCGAATTTTCTCAACCGCCGACCAGCCAACGCTACCGAATTTCTCATTTGGGCTGTTAAGGATAAATCGGTAAGGGACTATACTTACGACCACCGATATGCAAAGATGATCTCGCAGCCTCGATACAAGTTCCCAGTAAACATCTGGGAGTTGCCAATTTGCAGAGAGGAGCGGTTAAAAGATGAAAGGGGGAGGCCTATTCATCCTACTCAGAAGCCAGAGGCATTACTTGAGCGGGTCATTCTTATGTCAACGAAAGAAGGAGATTTAATTTTGGACCCAATGTGCGGGACGGGAACGACGGGGGTTGTCGCTTTACGATATAACCGCCGCTTTGTAATGGTCGAAAAGGAGGAAAAGTATGTAAAAGCTGCTAGTGAAAGGATTAAGGCTGCCTGTTGTCGGACGATTTTCGATTCAAAAACAGTCGTCCCCGACCTAAAATTTTGATATAGGAGGTAATGAATAAGAATGCGATGGTTTATTGGATTGCACCCGAAATATTTCGGAAAGATAGAAGAATTGCTCAGCGATTTCTCAGAGAGCGGCGCTGATATTCTCTACACCCACATTGACTTTGTGGGGATTGGCATTAACTACCAAATGAAGGACAAAACCCTTGTGCTCTTTATTGAAAACCCTACTAATTCTCCCGACATTTGGAAATCGCTGCCTTCGCTTCTCAGCGATCTGAAGTCAAAGTGGGGAGAAGTTTTCATTACCGGCCCAACCGATAATCGAACACAAGAAGTTGTGAAAGGCATTTTTCCGTCACGAAACTTCTTCCCCTGTTGGTTCACCCTCCCATACTCCTATCGCCTTTACCAAAAGAAAGTTGAGCCTTCCTACGGCGACTACCTAATGGCGTGGGCATACTCTCCCGCAAAAGGAAGACGAGAACTTGAAGCCGCACGTGTCTTTGTTAACCTTCAAATCTATGACTATACTACGCCAGCAGGTAGCCCGACAATTTGGGCGGCGAAAATGCATTTTGAGACCCGAGGTTTAATGTGGGCGTCTCGCCTCGATAGCATATCTCGAGCATTCACTTCCGCTGCTATCTCCCGCAAGCCCGCGATAATGCTCCGCACCGATGCCCAGCTCTTTAACACTTACGGTGACTTCGACCCCGACTTCTTCAACGCTGTGCTGCTCAGCGACAATACTTGGGATTGGCTACTGAGCGCTCGGCGAGTGCTGGATAACCTCAATTATGCAATGGAGTGGGGCTTAAAACTTCACCGCTTTTTCGAAAAACACGAGGAGCTTTGGAAGTGGGAAATCCTGTGGGAGCGGTTCAAAGACCACACAGGACTAAGGCTTCCGAAAGATATGACCCCAGTTTACCACTTTCCGCCAACATTTTTCGGGGCGGATTACTTAGACAATGAGGAGTATTTCCCGCAAGGGCCTTGGTCAGCGGAACCTCCTTCAGTAAATTGGAAAATGCTAAAATAGAAATGGGAGGTGTAACCATGGAGCAGATGGAGCCGAAAGAGAACCAGTTGCCCAAAACCAAAGAGGAAGCAGGGTCGGATGTTCCAGAACCAGAAGGAATGCTATTGGGTCAAGAACCACCACCAGACGAAACAACAGAACCGCCGCCAGAAGGAGAGACACCACCAGACGAAACAACAGAACCGCCGTCAGAAGGAGAGACATCACCAGACGAAACAACAGAACCGCCGTCAGAAGGAGAGACACCACCAGACGACCCGCCTTGCCCGTGTCCTTGTCCGTGCCCATGTGACGAGGAATGAGATGGTTCAGCGGATTGCACCCTCATTACTATCACTTGCCAGGCAAGAACAAGAAGAGGATAGGAGAACTAATTTCTGATTTTTTAACAAGCGGGGCGGATATTTTGCTCGCCCAAATGGACTTTTCCCTACCTACCATCAGAGACCCTCGCTTAAGCAATAAAGTCGTTATCTTTTTCGCTGATAACAAGGGCAACGAAAGTGAACGCTGGGCGAAAATAGAAGATCTCTCAAGTTCCCTGTCGGAAATTTGGGATGAAGTTATCGTTCTATGCCCAACCGATAAACGCCTTATCGACCTCGTAGGGCGAGCATTATCCCCCAGGAATGTCTTCCCGCTTTGGATGTGCTTGCCTTACACTTACCGACTTTACCAGCGGCGGATGAAGCCAGTTTACGGGGATTTCCTGATGGCATGGGTCGCTCATTATGGACGAGGGAAGTGGCTTATTGACGCTGCCGGCATTTTCATCAAGGTCCGAACGCAAAGTTGCGGCGATCCTGGCCCCAACCAATGGTGTTGGGAAATGCATTTTGAAAGTCGGGGGTTTCTGTGGGCAGCTTCTCACGATAGTATCAGCCGCGCCTTTATCACCGCTGCAGTTTCTCAGAAACCAGCAGTTATGCTCCGAACTGGCGCACAACTTTTTGATATTTACGGGAATATTGGCGGCGGGAGGTTCTACGAAAGCATTCTCCTCGCAGAGAAACCTTTCGAATGGCTCGCGTTGGCCCACCAAGTTCTCTCCAACCTCGATCTCGCCCGAGAATTCGGGCAACGCCTCCATCGCTTCTTCTACCAATACCGCGAGTTCTGGGAGTGGGAGATTTTGTGGCAGCGCTTTATCGACCAATTCGGGATAAAACCACCAAAGGATATGTCTCTCTTCCATTATTTGCCACCAAATTATTTCGTTCCTGAGCACTTCGATTCTGTGCAGACTTTTCCGCAGGGTCCTTGGTCTAGTGAACCCCTCTCCGTTAATTGGGGGACTGGGCTGGGGCTCTAGATAGAATTTATACGAATAAAATCTAACCTCGACTTTAAGTGGTAGTGGTTGGCTCCGGGGGCAGGACTCGAACCTGCAACCCGCGGGTTAACAGCCCGCCGCTCTGCCTGTTGAGCTACCCCGGAGCGTTGGCGTCATCGATCTCATTCATTCCCTTCTTCCGCTGCCTTTTCTCCCCATCGGGTCAGTCGTCTTATGGACGTTCTAATAGCCTCGATTGCGTTCCTCACGGGACTGGGCCTCTCAGGCTGTTGTTCCTTTTCAGCATATTCACGGACATCAGAGATGAACCTTTGTGCTGCGTCTATATGGTGTAGAATTCCCTTCTTGACCATTTGTATTTGATTGTCGTCCTTATAGGGATAATACGAAAACAACGACTCGGCTGCCTGTCTTATCTTTCCCAAGTTCTCCTGAATAGTAGATGTTAACTGCAGGAACTCTTGGCGGAAATTTTCATCTTCACTTACCAGCATCCACCAGTCTCTATTCTGCCGTACCTTCCCTGTAAGGGCCTGCCACGCATCCGAGAGTTTCTGGAAGGGAATTTGGACACCGCCAAAGTATATACGGTCAATAACTTTCTGTGTTAGGAGGATGTCCTCGACAAGTCTTCTCTTCCCTTCTTGCTCAGCATCGGCGGCTGCCTCGCTGTAAATAACGTCGATTTTTTGCTTAAGCGCCTCCAGCGAGCTCACCACATTTTGGAGCCAGTCGAAATAACCGTCAATTTGTTGCTCAATGTGATAAGGTAGTCTTCCCATTTTTATCGGCCTCCCGTCTTTACCTTGCATTTTATACGTCAACTTTTTGCACCCACGAGTAGTATCGGTTAGCGATTTCCTCTACCCGCTTACGCCACTGCTCAATTGCCCAAGCATATTTTGCCCCGCCCGCGTAGTTTTCGGTGCGCTGACCCAAGTGCCAGCTGCTCAGCCCGCCTGCAATGGTGGAAGCGAGCGTAGCGACGTCAATGGCGGCAAGCAGGGCGACAGCCTCCTGGACATCTACAGGAGGGCGCATAATCGGCTCTGGGTCTTCTAAATCATAACCGAATGTGCCAACGAATGCCACATTGAGTGGTCCGCTGAAGAACCGCTTTGTTAGGGTAAGGTGATGGACGGGCGTGGCGGCAACCAGCGCTGGAGACATCGTTGCGTCGGGTGAAATCAAAAGCCAGCCGATAGGGACGACCATTCGCCCCGTCAGCCGATTGACGAACAATTGCCTTGTCGGGGACATCCCTTCCAGTGTCGGGTCTTGGTCAACGAAGACGATTTGGTCGCCCTCAAACCGCCAAGAAAGCCAGCCCGTCCCGACATAAACGACGACGATATCCAAGTTCTTGATAGGTCGGTAAGGAAGCTTCAATTCCCAGCCATCGACGCCGTCGACACGGCCGCGAACATTTGTCCGCCGCCCCATCGGGACGCGGATCATCGTCTCCCAGTGGGCGGTCATCCTCAGCAAAACCCACCTAAGTTCCTCGTCCGTAAGCGCCCGATCTAACTCTACATAGCGCAGAAAATAGCGAACGTGTTCTACAGACGCTAAGGGTTTTTCAACGGGAGGAAACACGACGACGGTCACCCGCCAGCATCTTTACCATAAAAACGTTGACATCCGCCGCATCGGCGGGCAGAGTTGCCATTTTCTCTATCAAGCTCAAGACGCGAGCGGCGAGGTGGGGATGTTCAATCCCTATCCTACATAATTTAATAAAGGAATTTCTATCCGTCTCGAGACACTTCTGCAGTAACGTTTTCCTCATCAATACTGCTCACCAAGAAAGAATTTTAAGATAATTGGGAGGCGTTGTTGGCGCACATTCCGTCGATTGAAATTTTAAGATAATTGGGAGGCGTTGTTGGCGCACATTCCGTCGATTGAAACCCTAAAATTATACCTGGAGGTGTATCACAACAATGCGTGTTTTTATCTTGCGGAAGCAAGTCGGAGGGGGCGGCGTGTCAGTGGACGCCCTGCTTGAGGAGCTCAAAAATAGAGTAACGTCCAGTTTAGAAGGAGTAGAAAATATGCCTTTTGAGAAGTTACTTGATTTTGCTAAGAAATTGGGTATAGACGTCAGTGATATAGAAGAACGAATTAAGGCAATAAGAGAGGCTGCTCGGAATTTACCTGAGGTGGAGGGTCCTGCTTACGGCCGCCTCTCCAAGCAAATGATGGGGGAAGAAGAGAACAGCCTCAGAGCAAAGGCTGATAAACTTGCAGCGGCTGCAAAGCAACTGGCTGAGCTCCTTCGCTCTTGTTCAAGCTGGGACGACCTCGCCAACCTATCGAGTGCAACGAAAGGGAAGATTGTTGAGACTGCAGAGACTTTGCGGAGCCTTTTAGATGAATTGGAATCTGCCCTTACGATGCTTGGTGTTTATGGTTCAACATATTGGGATAGAATTCGGCCTCGCGAGTGGGGAGGCGAGGGACCAAGTCTCGAGGAAATTGGCCGATCGGATATATGAGCTACAGTAGGCGCGAAAACAGAAGAAGACATGTGACGAAGGTTGTGTAGGAGATCAAATCCTGCAGTGTTGTTTCAAATGGCCCAAGTAGGAAGGCGGGGTCGAGTCCCATCTTTTCAAAAAGAAAGGGCATGAGTGTTGCCATCGTCGCTGAGGTTATCATCCCTGCTAAGAAAGAGCACAGCAAAACTGGAAATATCAGAAATTTACCGGTGATGAGCCAAGCGATACCGCCCATCGTTGCCCCGACGCTTAGCCCGCACATAAGGACAGCGAGCCATTCCCGCCACAATTCGTGCCGCAATCCTTGCCAAGTATTGGTTGCCAGCGCTCGGATAACCTGTGCCCCAACTTGTAACCCATGGTTCCCACATACCGCCGAAACCATCGGCGAGAAAACATAAAGGGCACTATAGGTGGCGATAACTTTATCGTAAAAAGAGAGTATCCCAGCCACACCAAGCTCAATTACCGCCGTCAGAAAAAGCGGGACGAAGCGGCGAAACCCAATTTGCCACCAAGTCATCCGTTTCGTCCGCTCGGCATCCTCGCTAATCCAAAACAATTGTTCCCGCAAATACTCTAACTCCCGCTCAATTTCTTGGCGGTCTACTGTGCCCTTGCGTCGGATTTTGCTAAGGATTTCTTCTACTTTTAGCGCTTCTGCCGCGACTTGCCGTCGAAGGTCAAAGATGTTGGGCTTTTGCACTTGCTCACTCGCTCCTCCAGCCGCGTTACCTTCTCTTTAAGCGCGCTCAGTCGGAGGAGCAACTCGTCAATCGTAGCGGCACGTTTATCAGGTAACGGATCCATCGCCACCATCACTCTCTTTGTTGGATGTGTCTACCTTGTCTTCTGCAAGCTTTTCCAAAATATCATAAAACCGCTCCAAAAGGAAGACGGTTTCGTTCGCTATGGTTAAAGTCGCCCGCATCGCTTCCTCTACCTGCCCCCGCCCAATCCCCCACGCTAATAGGAACCCAACGACGAACCCAGCAACGAAGATAAGAGCAAGCATATCCACCACCCCAACTGTAGATTTTAATAGATTTTGGACAGCTAAAATCGTTATGTAGGACGGAGGGAGGAGGATAACCATGAAGGTCGTTTTTTTGGCAAAGCAATCACAAAGGCCCTCCTTTGAGGGTGATCTAGATAGGGCTTTTGAGGAGGAAAAGATAAGGAGAAAGCGGGAGCAATTAGAAGATGCAAAATCGCATATTGAGGTATGGACGAGTTTTATCACTAACGACTGGGAGGAGTTGAAATCTATATTAGAGGACATCGTGGACTTTGTTAATAAACTCCCCGACCCCGCGACAGTCACAGAAGAGGATGCAGCGTGGCTCGGCGATCAGGCTTATAGGCTGATTGATAGATTGGATAGTTGGCGTAATACATTTAACGATAGATGTGACGAAATCTTTGATATTTTAAGCAACATTGCTAATTATGTGCTTCCGCCGGGCGAAATGCCTTGGCCAAAAGAGGAAGAAAAGAAGAAGTCTTAATAACTTTCCTCTGGCTCGTCTATTATTGTGATGTGGCGAGGAATGTAGGTGCGTTTTAGCCATTTCTTTGCATACTCAACTATTGCTTTCTTCATTATGTCTTCTATTTCTCCTAAGGCGTTCCCGCTCTTCAGGTCAATTGTCTTCTTTTCGCCCCACTCCGTCGTTACCTCGGCGGTAATTTTCTTTACTTCATCAAAAGATACAATGCGATCAAAAAAGAAGGAATTAGCGTTAGAGGCTGCTTCTTGAAGGAGGCTTTCTACCTTTTTCCGGTCTTCCTTTCCTCCTGTCTTCAATATCCGAAGGAGCGCCTCGTATGCATTCCTGAAGATGTTTCTAATGACAAGCCAAGGCAATACCCCGCCCGATCTGGTAAACAGAGCCTCCTCCAGCTTTTTGTAGGTCATGGAAACCAACTGATTGTCATCCTCTCCGGTCTTCCGTTTAACCCAATCGCGGAATTCAGGGTCCTTCATAGCTAGCTGTATCACTTCGTCGGGGTCAAGGGGTCCTTGGAGGGCTTTCTCTATAAAGACGTCTTCGTCCACATAGGCGTTGTTGCGGAGGTTTGGATTGTCTATCACGATTTCCAAGACAACGGAGGCGGCGTCCCGAACATAACCTTCGTAGCCGCCAGCCATCTCCCACATCGTTAGGTAAAGATCGAAGACATCGTTTATGCCAGTTATTTCCTTAATCTTTTCATACGTCAGCTCGGGCTCCCGCCGAAGACGAAAGAACCAATCGGGGTCGTAATCCACCCTTCTGGGCTGTGTGGGAGGCCACATAAACTTGGCATAATCGTTGGCAACAGCCTCCGCACCTGCTTTGTTCGTCTTGAAGTAGAACTTTCCTATCCGCGTCAGCTCTTCTGTGTGAAATCCAGCGGACGACCCAAGCTCTCGGCTCCTTGCAATGAGATATAGGTTGGCTAAGTTCGTTCCGTGGTAAGCGACAAATTCTTTCTGAGGATGTGGACTGTCGACGGCTGACTCCTCGATTCCCTTTCGCAGAAAGACAACCCGCATTGGTGACCACCGCTGAGATTTTAAGCCGCCCTGGATGGTGCCGTGGGCGGGATTTGAACCCGCACGGGCGCTCTGCCCACTGGCTCCTAAGGCCAGCGCGTCTGCCAAGTTCCGCCACCACGGCCCTAACGGAATTTTACCTATATCGGGAATAAAGAGTTAATTTCGGCGCCGAAATTAACTCTAGTCTAGCGCTTACGAAGGATAAGGATATATTCGTGGGGATAGGCAATGAAGTCTGTCTCAGTTGCCTTTGCAAACTTACCAGTCTCTTGGTCACGGGTGGGAGGCAACATCCTCCTCGGGATTTCCCTCAAAATGGTTTGGTGCAACTCAAAGCCAAGCGCAAGCATTTGCTCAACGAACACTTGGGCGTTCAA
>JAVVGN010000010.1:0-39017 GCA_032249095.1 Candidatus Caldarchaeales archaeon
CTATCAGGCCGCGAGGACAGGGAGGTGAGCAAAAATGCTTATTTGGACACTATCCCGTATAGTGTTATTTGTCCTTTTCCCCTGAATATTGCCTCATTACCCCATAAGTCCAACTGTATTTGGTATATTTCCGTGTTCTAGTCTTAGTAGATGTTTGAGCTTAGACCGCTCCTTCCATATTACTATCATCTCTTTCTCTGGTATGTCCAGCTCTTAGTGAGTGTAGGGTTGGTGATGGCCTGGCTGTTGGGGCCATTACTATTTATATGTGGGGCCGGTGGGGGGTTCTTATCCGAAACGGGTGATGAGGATGGGGTTGGTGGTGACTGATTCGGGGATCGAGGTTGCAGTGAGGGAGGGTTCTGAACATTACTCCGACACCCGATGGAGTCATGGTTGCTCAGAACGAGTGGGATGGAAGGCTGAAGACATGGATGATCCCCTCCATCGCGACGCTGAGGTGGCTAATATATGAGGCCACTGTTGGAGAGACGCCGCCGAGAATCTACCACCTACCACCACTCAACTCGATAGTCCTAGAGAGGGAGCAGATAGAGAGGTTCCACATAGTAGCGAGGCCATATGAGGTAAAGACACAGAACGAGGGGGTGCAGGGATGTTGAAGCTCTACACAGATGTTCATAGGAGTAAGAAGAATGGCGAGGGCTTCAGGATAACATATACTACTGACGGAACGACTTTCAGGCATGTAGACGTCTTCGGCGAGGTTCCGGCTGGGCCCGGAGACAAGCTATTCATGGATACGTTTCCTGTCCAACATACTGACGGCGCTATAGAACTACTAGGGAGGGGAGTGGGGGTCTATTATCTTAGGAGGCTTATGCTGCTTGAGATGGTGCGCAGGGAGCATAAGTTTCCGAAGAGCGCTAGGGGAGACATCAAGGCATTGATGAGTGTTGAGGAGAGGTGGTTCAGAAGAGTTACTGAGGATTTCCTAGTCATGCGTAGGATGATTCTGGCCTATAGGTCTCTTATGAAGACCCATCAACAATTACTCAACAAATACAGGGCTTTGTCTGAGGCAAGTAATAAAGTCCTTGGAGGTGCAGATGGTGGAGGTGGCTAGGATGATTGTTGGGGAGGCCGGTAAGAGGTATCCGGCCTATAATTGGCTAGTTGATGGGCTGGGTGTTCATGGGAATATTAAGGCGCTGGAGGCTTTGGCCGAGCTGATACCGTATCTTGGCCAGCCGATGGGTCTCAGAAAGATGATTAACCTTCTGGGCCTGTTCAGACCAGTCCGCGGGAGAAAGAAGATCTATAGCGGGCATTTGAGGCGAGCGTTGCAGAGGCTGACGGCTTCAGAAAACAACACCACATCGTTTCGGCTGACCGCGAAGAAGGAAAAGCAGATGCTCTCGAAGATCTGGAGGATATATAGACAGGAGGCCCTGGAGGCTGGCCATGCCGACGCAGGGATAAAACCCCGAGGCCGGCATGACGGGCTATATGACGTGCACCCCGATGTCGGGTGCTACGACGACACATATGACGGCCGGCCTCCTATAGGGTTTCCCAAATGACGCGCGGGTGGCCTAGCCGAACCCCTCCCCCTTCTTTCCCCTTTAATGATGAAACTACTTCAGGAACTCTCTCAAACTCCTTAACATCGCAACCGCCTTTCTCCATGGTTCGGCATCTATAACAGGACCCTCAGAGACCTATGTCTATTGGCAGGATGGACTGCTTCATGTGGATGCCTGCTGTCCCGCCGGACAAACCGCCTCCTAAATGCCCAACCTCCACCGATGCCGCGCTCATCCTCTCAAATAAAGCGAAGAAGGACATTCATAAATAAGTTGAGGTAGTCGCGCTCCTTCCCGCCTTCTGGCTTGGTCTAGGAGAGGAGCTCTGCCTTTACCAGGGCCTCCACGAGCTCCCTTATGGGCTCGCGAAGCTCCTCAGGGCTTATCTCGGATATCTCGGCAACCTCGGAAATAACCTCATCAACCGTCTTATTCTCAAACCTATCCCAAACCGCTACTATAGACTCGTTGACAAGATACGCAACACCCTTCTCATTCACAAGAAGCAACTCGCCCTCTCGGTCTGCGTCTTATAGCCCTGGGGCCCTCACCAATTGCGGAGGAGACCACGATACTACTCCAGTATTTCAGTTAGAGATTTATCCACAGCCTGAGGCTAAATATTTATATGCTAATCTCGGATTGATTGGCTGCAGATGGCGTTACTAAGCAGGGTCGTTTGCCCGCACTGCCACAGGCTAACCCTCAGAGGGAAGTTCTGTATAAACTGTGGGAAAGAGCTGCCCGCAGAGCTCGCAGCCGAGCCTCTAGCCGCCACCCAGGCCACTCCACAGCCCCCAACCGAGGCGGCACCACAGCCAGCCCAACAGCCCCCTACAACCCCGCAGCCCCCCACACCTGAGCCCATCACGGCCGAGGAGGTGGCTGAGGAGAGGAAGCTTGTCGAGCAGCTGTCCAAGCTACACTCCTGGTCCCTCAAGCTGGTTGACCTTTTCCTAGACGGCGAGGTCCCACTTAACGTCTTCACCGAGCTTTACGAGGAGTACAGATCCCGGATAAACACTCTCGACCAGAAGAGGCTTGAGATGGTTAACCGGACCTCCGAGAGGATACAGGAACTTACTCAGAGGAGTGAGTCGCTTAAGATTAGGCACGAGGTTAACGAGATAAGCGACAGAGACTACATCAGGCAGAAGATTGAGATTGACAAGGAGCTGTCAAGGCTTAGGCCAAAACTCTCAATTCTTGAGAACCCGCTCGAGATCAGGCTTGCCGACATCCCATCCTTCACCGAAGGCCTCTCAAAACGTATCAACACCCTTAAGGAGAAAGGCGAGTCTGCTGGACTAAGCCCCCAGCAGGTCAACAACATAATAGCAGATATGCAGTCACTGTTAGACGCGTGTCAGGGCCTCGTGCAGCAACACTCGAAGATACAACACGAAATCAAAAAGCTGGAAACTCGATACAAGATCGGCGAGCTCAAGCAGGACGAGTACCTTGCTCAGAGGCAGAGGCTTGAGAGACAGCTGGAGCTAACCTTCTAAACCTAGGATAAAAGCAGGGATTAGCCCCGGTCCCGAGTTAAGATTTTAACCACCTGTCCCCCCTGTGTCCATGGATTGTTTGAGGAGGATTATAGGCGCAGATACACCTTTGGCTGCGATTTCGGAACAAGCGACTACAAGTATGGGCCGATCACGATTGGGGAGAGGCCTAAGGTCGTGGAGAATCGTGGCTATTTCCCTGAGAAGGGTGTTTTGGCTGAGATACTGGGCGGCAGCAGGGATGTCGTTGTGGGGAGCGAGGTCACACTGTTTCTTGGGAGCGGGCAGGACCTCTCGGCGCGGCTCGTCTATCCAATGAGGGATGGGGTGATCAGTAGGGGCGACGAGCGTAGCTGGATAGTTGTAAGAGAACTCTTGAGGAAATCTTTATCCGAGTTTAGGCCCACCGGTATCGGGTTTAAGGGGTTCTACGTTGTGGCATCCATCTCCTCAATCGCCCCCCTCTACATGTATGAGAAGATCTATGACATTATGGGCGAGCTCGCGGAGGAGGGACTAGTGCATTCTTCGACCATAATTCCGCAGCCGCTTGCCGTAGCCATCGCCCATAAGCGTACAGCCTGTGTCGTGGTGGAGAGCGGGCATGGGAACACGCAGGTCGCCCCTATCAGCAAGGCGCCGATTAGGAGCGCAGTTGTGGCCTTAAACCGTGGAGGCGCTGAGGCTAACTCGATAACCGCCGAGGTTTTGAAGGACGCCGGGTATGGCGATATAGCGAAGGAAGAGAAAGTTGTGAGGCTGGTTAAGGAGAAGATCGGTCTAGTTCCGAGGGATCTGGATGCAGCGATCAGCTTTGCGCGGAGCAACGTAAAAGCCGTGAGCGCGGTCTTTACCATACCTGGGACGAGAATCAAGCTTGATCTCGGAGACTATTCCTGGACTCGGTTCCTGATAGGAGAATACGTGTTCAACCCCAATCACGAGATCTTCCAGAGCTACTTCAGGAGAGGAATGCCTAAGCCCGAGGACGCAAGAATAGGAGACGTCGTTTTCTACGGCATGCTGGACATGGCCGAGGTTATCGTTAGGTCGGTTGAGAAGTGCCCCCTCGAGCTTCAGCCCCACCTTTATAGCCAGATAATACTCTCCGGAGGGAACTTTTGCTGGACGCCGCCGCCAGAGCTGTCAAACGTGGCGTGCGACGCGCAGACCAAGGTCGCGCTAATGCTTAGGGAGAAGGGTGTGGAGAGCTTTAACGTGACGGTCAGCCCGGAGCCGCAATACGCGGTCTGGAGGGGCTGCATTGTCTATGGCTACGCCCTCCCCACCAGCTTCGAGTGGAGCTGGGAGAGGCTTGAGGGCTGGTTCCACCACAGATAGGAGCCCCTATTCCACCGAGTAAACGACCTTAAACCCATTCTCAACGCCCTCTATCCTGACCACTCTTATCTTCCCAACCTCACCGGTATTTGATACGTGCGTTCCGCCGCAGGGAATGGCGTTTATGCCTTCAATCACGATCACCCTGTAGTAATCGATGTCTGGGAGACGGGTTATGTTGGGGGCGCCCTTGATGAAGCCCTTCAGCTCTTCCCGGGGGACAACGACCGGGTAGACGCGCCTAGAACTTTGGGATACTCCGTTAGCCACTCTCTCGACTAAGGATGGGTCGAGTCCTCCTGAGTCTCCGATGTATTCGAGATAGCCCTCGGGGGGGCCGTGATAGGCCTTCGAGGAGAGGAGGCCCTGCCCCAGCAGCTGGAGAACCGCGTAGTCTATTATGTGGCCGGCCGTATGAAGCCTCATGACTAGGTACCGCTGCTCCCAATCAAGCGTCATCCCAACAGTTCTTCCCTCAGCCGCGGAACCCTCGAGGAGCTCGGCGAAATGTATTACTACCCCACCCTGCTCGAGAACTTTCTTGACCCGCGCCTTGAAGCCGTCGCCCTCTATGTAGCCGGTGTCTGACGGCTGCGCGCCTCCCTTCGGATGCATTATGGTCTCGGCCGTAATGAGGTAGCCGGACCTCTTTGTCTCTGGGACGAATCTTAGCAGCGTTGTGAGGAGGGTTTTCTTGTAGGAGTCTGTGAGGTAGGTTTTAGTGGTGGGCTGCAGCCCTGCTGCTACTTCGCTTAGGCTTACCATTCAGCAATCCATCTCGCCGTGCGCGTATTTATGTTCTCTGGGCTGAGCGGCTCTATGTGCCCATGACCCCGTATCGTAGGTGGGAGCTGATGGTTTGAGCCTCTGACAAAACTCTGTGGGCGGGAATAACTAGTCCTCCGGCAGCCTTCCGCAGCCTGTTCATGATCGCGAGACCAATCCCCTCCTCAGGCCAGCCCTCGGCAACTATGATGTCAACTCCCTCATCATCTAGCTCCCTGAGGTACCTAAAGAGCCACTGAGCCGCGCCAGACGGTGATGAGCGAGGCCCCAAATCTCTGACGGCGTCTGCCTCGTACCTATGACCGTCAGTCCCGAGGACCCCTACTCTAAAGCGGCTACGGAGATGGGAGACGAGGAGCTGTACGGCCTGCTTGATCTCTCCCGCCTCTCCCACGACAACCACAACCCTAGCTCTAGGCGCGTAGTGCCTATACTTCATTCCCGGAGACCTAGCAACCAAATCGCCGATGGACGCGCCTGTCACTAGCGGGTGAAGATCAACCTCCCCGACAACAGCCCTCAACTCCTCAACGGTCACACCGCCTGGCCGAAGTACTTGTGGCGGCTCAGAGGTGAGGTCGATGACTGTGGACTCGACGCCTATGTCCGTTGGCCCGGCGTCCAAGATCGCGTCGACCCTGTCCGCCAGGTCTCTTATGACGTGGTCGGCTGTGGTAGGGCTTGGCCTTCCCGAGAGGTTTGCGCTTGGAGCAGCTATCGGGACACCCGAGAGCCTGATAAGCCCCAGTGCGACAGGGTGTCTAGGCATACGGATAGCCACGGTGTCGAGGCCTGCAACAGTTATGGCCGGGAGCTTGTTGGAGCGAGGCACAACGAGTGTGAGGGGGCCCGGCCAGAATTTCTTGGCGAGGGCCTCCGCCCTCCAGTCGAGCACCCTCCCGAGGCTGAACAAGTCCTCATGGACCGCGATATGCACGATTAGCGGGTTGTCCGGCGGCCTGCCCTTAACCCTAAAGATCCTCTCGACGGCGTAGGGGTTCAGAGCGTCAGCTCCCAAGCCGTAGACGGTCTCTGTCGGGAAAACTACTAGGCCGCCTGCCCTTATAATAGACGCGGCCTCGGCTAGGAACACACTCTCGGGGTTATCCCTGTCGACCCGGTAGATCGTCGTTTTCGCCGGACTGCGGCCACCCACGATAGATTCTTTTCTCGGGGAGCGTGATATATCTTGGCTCACCCAGCCCGAGTATTTCGGAGACTATATTTCTCAGCTGGCTAACGTGTATGCCCTGGTACTCTTCTAGGCCCGAGGCGGTGAGGTGCTTCAGAGAGGCCCTTAGGAGGCCCATATATCTGTCCGGCCTCCCCTTCTGAAGGTGGACATACGCCGCCGAGAGCTTGATGAGGCCGGAGAGCACCTCCTTCTCGGGACCCACCTGCGTCCTCCAGAGACCCTCAAGCACCTCGTGGGCCTCCCAAAACCTCTCGTCATTGAAGAGCCTGATGGCTCTCGAGAGTGCCTCAGCCTCGTCTAGCTCGATAGGCGGCCCAAGAACACTCAGATACTCGAGCTCCGCCCAACTCCTGAGCGCCTCGGAGACTACTCTTGGGTCGAGGTCTGATTTGAGATCCACCTCAAGCCTCCTCCTGCCAATTCTGACATCGATGACTTGGACGCCGAGAGGCGTGAGCAATTCCCTAGCCCTATTTAGCGCCTCCCGATGAGCTGCTATACTCGAGATACTGCTGCCAACTTTGAGTGCAGCGATGGCTCTGTACACGGGTGAGGCAGCTGGGGGACGGTTATATCTCTTCTCGCTTAGATAACCTCTTTAAGTCGGCGAGACCACCAGTCGGAGAGAAATGGCTAGACGAGGCTTGACGGTGATTTTGCTTATCCTGCTGGCGTCCATGCTGTCGTTAAGCATTGCTGGCGCGCAGCCACAGGGCGCGAAGGTCTCACGTATTATTAGCCTATCCGATGGCGGGGTCGTCTATGTCTGGGATAAGATAAGTGGTCTTGGGCCTGGCTCTGAGATAGGGCTCGGGATCCCAACCAGGGTCCATGGATATTTGGCGGGCCTCTGGGCTGAAGGAGGGGACGTTGAAGGGCCCGTCCAGGATGGGGGGGGAGACACGGTCTTTTACCGCATCCGATCCGACTCAGACACGCTGGTGGTGCGTCACGTCTACGCTGGGCTCCTTTCCGCCGCATCATCCGGAACCTACTCACTCACCTCTCCTTCGACTCCGCTGCTTGAAGGAGTTGAATACACCGCAGACACTCAGATAATACTTCCAGACGACGCCACAGTCAACCAGGCTCCGCAGGGATACACAATCAATGGCACTAGACTTATCCGAGCAGGCTATAGTTCGGAGCAGGATCCGCAACGCACAGTTTCACTCACGTTTAGCTCTAACAGTATCGCGCTCGTCGTGGCGGAGAAGGTCGAGCTGCTCTACGACGCCGAGGCGAGACTGGTTACGATTTGGCTCAGGATAAGGAGCATAGACGCTAGGAACATAATCGAGGCGCCGCTGAGCCTTCCTAGGGGAGTAAGGCCATTAGAGGCGGGAGACCGTGTAGGAACATTAGGTCTCAGGGTCTCGGGCCAGAGAGCCACCGTCAGCTTCTACCCTGAGAGATACGAACTCCTAAAGGACTGGAGATACGAGTTCTACCTAAAGGCCGCAATCGACGGCGAGCAAGACAACTTAAGGATTGTTGGAGACAAAGTCTACGTCAAAGTTTTCCTGCCTCTTAACGCGACTGCAGAAAACCCGTTAGTGAGAGTTACATTACCTAGGGGCATGGATGTTACGCATCCCGAGGCCTTCCGCGAGATCTATAGAGATGATGCGGGCCGACTCGTTGTTACGCTACCCCCTCAAGCGTCAAGTCCCTATAGAGTGGCCGTCGCAGAGATAGCTGTGAGGCCTGTAGCCCCTTCTGCGCCACTTCCACAGATACTCTTGACGGTGCTTTTGGTCGCGGCAGTCGTGGGGGCTGTTACTTACGCAGGCTCGAGGCCTGCGAAGGCCGTCACGTCTAAGGCTGAGCTAAGCGATGCCAGCCTGAGGAAGTATATGAAGGACTTGGCGGAGCTCAGGGGTCTGCTGGAGGAGCTTGACGAAATCTTAGGCTTAAGCCGCGGAGACATTAAAAAGATAAACATACAGGCGAGCGTCGCGAGGGTAAGGTCAAAGTTCGATGACGTTCGCGAGGCGCCTGCAATCCTAGGCATGTCGGAGAGGGATGCTAAGCTAGTCCGCGAGTTGCTGTCTAGCGTCGAGCGGTGCGGCGAGACTCTAAAGCTGATGCAGAGGAACTTCTTGGAGCTGCAGAGGGGTGAGCTGAGTAGGGCGAGCTACCTCAAGATGTATAGGGCGTTGCGCGAAGACTTGAGGGGGGTAGTTGCGAGGATAGGTGAGACGGAGGAGTCGCTGAGAAGGCTAGTCCAGAGATGATAACACATGATTCTCGATCGGGCGTAATGGGTCCTCCATCTCACTAACAAGCCTCTCCGCCCTCCTCCTCAACTCAGCCCTCACGTCCTCCCTCATCACGTCCTCCATCATTCGTCGAAGTGAGACGGCATCTCCAGGCCATGCCACCTTCAGAAGCCCCCTCCTGGCGAGAAATCGATGGACCGCGGGGGTCTCGCCCGGGTAGAACAGGATGGTCGGCTTTCCCAGAAGTGCCGCCTCCTGAGCAATCGTTCCTCCGCCTGACAGCACCAGCAGGGCCCTCCTGATGTATGGTATGGCGAGCACCGGCCTACGGATCAGCCTCACGCCCCTTCCAAGCCTCTTCTCTAGCTCGGCGGCTTCCCCCCGATATCTGCATAGAACTATTACACTTCCAAAGAGTCTCTGTGCCTCACGGATAGCCCTGACACTCTCATCAAGGCCTCGCCCAAGGATGTAGGACGCCTTGTACTCCGGCACGCGCACCAGAACATACTCATCTTCCGGCGGTTCTACTTTCGCGATCTCCTCAAGCTCTCGCGCCCTCCTGACCCATACTATAGGGTCTAGAGCCCTGTATGCCGCTATCTGACCCCTCCGCGCACCCCACGCAAACCACTCGGCGGTAGGGATGTAGCGTGGCGTGAAGATCTTCTCCGAGAGCGGCACACAGAGCCGATTCACGGGAGAATGGGGTGTGTCGGAGGCTAGGAGGTGCGGTATCCTGATCCCAAAGCATATGCGGGCCGCCTCTACTGACCCGCTTGATATAGCTACGAGCGGAGTGCTCTTCGAGACGAGCCTGACAAGCATTCTTTGCCTCTCGGTGCTTGATGCAAGCTTGCCGACCAAGCTATCGCCACCGAAATGGCCTACCAAAACCGCTCCCAGATTTAGGAGCCTCAGTACCCAGTCTAGCTGCTCGTACCTCCGCGCCGTGACTAAGACTTTTACTCGTCTCCTTAGCCGCTCGATTAGGGGCCAGAAAAAAAGGGCCTGCTTCGGTGTCAAGATGTCAATCCAGACCGGCCTCTCCATCAGCTTAGCACTCTACTTAGCCGGCGCGGAGTATTAGTTATATAGTTATTCTATAGGTCTTTGTCCAGAAATGTTGGAGCAGCTTATCTCGCTCACAGTCCTGTGCTTCCTTTTTTCACTACTCCTGACCCACGTTTTCTCGAGCCGCGTAAGGAGTCGGCGACTGATTGGCGTGGATGTCCATAAGCCTCATAGGCCTCTTGTCCCGAAGATCGGCGGTGTGTCCATGCTTATCTCCTACAGCGTTTGCGTCCTGACCCTCTTCGTTTGGGGGGATGGCTCGCAGCGTCTATGGATCCTGCTCTTCTCCCCACTCATAGCGGCCCTGATAGGTCTCATAGAGGATGTGAGGGAGATAAACCCGATACTTAAGCCTGTATTGCTGCTCACACCTGCACTCCCCATACTCCTATTCTCCGACTATAGCCCTTATCCGCAGCTTCCACTCGTAGGCACAGTGAGGCTGACAATCATTTACCCCGTACTCATCCTCGCAGCTTTTACAGTCATAATAAACGCCATAAACAGTGTAGACGTCCTGAACGGCTCCCTCGCATTATCCTCCATGCCCGTCCTAGTTGTCCTGACGGTGCTGTCATGGATGAGGGGGGAGGCCTTAAACGCCATAGCAGCATCTACCGCCGCCGCATCGGTGTTGGGTTTTCTCAGGTTCAACTGGTATCCAGCGAGGATATTTGCTGGTAACTGCGGCAGCAACTTCGTAGGTGCCCTAATAACTAGTATCGCCATAACCTCTAGGCTCGAGCTTGCTACACTCGTCGCCCTGCTCCCGCACATCCTCAACGAGTACTTCATACTTGTATCTATAGGCGGGCTGAGGTCGGGGAAAACGTTCACAACAAGACCCATAACAGTCGTGAGAGGGTTAATCGCCGCGAGCCGGGACCCTAGGGGCCCGCTAACGTTGGTTCGTCTTGCAACCTCTTCATCCCCGATGAATGAGGCCGAGGTGTCGAAGGCGCTGGGGCTCCTCGCCGCCTACTCCTCATTCCTCGCTTTCGTCACATACCTCCTAGGAGGTGGCAGGAGTATTTGAGAACGCTGCCTGTAATGCTGCTCCTCATAACTGTCTCGTGGATCTCGCTGCTAGCTGTGTTGGCGGCTATCTCGGCGATTATACTTCCCCTGGTGAGCGGGGTGGAGGCTAGGCTCCTGGCAAGCGTTCTCAGGTTACTCCTATCTCTGGCGCTTTTTGCTACTTGGCTCGCATGGATCTTCGAACTCGCTAGATACTCCCTTATCAGGCTCTCAAGGGAGGCTGGTAAGGGTGAGCAGCGGTAAACCGGTCTCCTTAATCGACATAGACTCCTCAGGCATCCGCATCCTTCTCCGGCTAATCAGAGGTGGGGTCAACGTAGTTTACTGCCCGTTCATCCCAATCGGGGGCTTTAGACGCGCGCGGGTTGGCCCCAGGACCAAGAGGGCGTTACTCACAGCCATCAACGAGGGCTTACTCGCTGAGGGTCATTATAAAGCGGAGATCGCTAGGCACGACGTCGTGCTAGTCTCCTATGCGGGCATGCTTAGAGAGCAGGTCGACGCCCGGGACGTTACCTACCTATACGAGCTCATGCGGCGGAGAGGGAGGGAGGGGGCGCATGTAATCCACGTCGGGCTGCATAGGTTAGGTCAGATGGACAGATTTCTTGAGGTGCTTAGGCCCGCGGAGAAGGGCATGAGCGCGTACTTCGTCCCATACCCCCCGCTTATGCGGCGTATTCTTCCGGTGGCAGGCCCCGACATAGGGCACGAGGTAAGGCGCGTTATGACGATACTCGCGGGACGGGCACAGATCCTCCCAAGGTTGTCATATCTCGAGGCAGAGGCCATAGCACTCCTAACGATCCTCGCAAGGGCTGCGGATTACGCCTCGATAGTTGAGCTTGCACAGATGCTAATTAGAGGGTATGGTGTGGCGTTTTCCAAAAGGACGCGGGGAGTGTTGAGGAGTATAGGCGGGACTAGGTGGATCTTGTTTGACAGGCTGGTGAGGGACCTGCTGAGCGACTTAGAAGCCAGGGAGCTTGGCAGGACGCTCCTCGCAAGGGCGGCATGCAGGCTTTATGACGATGTCCCCAAGCTCCTCAACCTTCTCATGAGGCCCGAAGTTTTGGGGAGACATGTGAGGAGCGTCCTCGTCATAGGGCCGAGGCCCGCCTTTATAGAAGCCCTGAAGAACAAATACGTCGTCAAGCACGTGACGGCGGGAGAGTTTCTGGAGAAGGGTGTAAAGCAGTCTGTTGACCTCGTAATATTGACGTCCAGTAGCACGAGGGTCAGCGAGGCCATCAAGTCCTCTGTTTTGGCTAATAGCATAGTACTGGATCTTAACACTTTTAGCCTGATTAGTGGTGATTAGGTGTTATGCCGGTAGAGGATGATGGGCTGAGAGTTGCCGTGATTGGGGCCGGGTTCTGGGGAAGAAACCATGCCCGCGTAATCTCAGAGATGGAGGGGTGCAGGCTCTTCGCGGTGGTGGACGTGGACCTTGAGAGGGCTTCGGCGGTCGCGAAGCGATACGGTGTTGCCAGGGTGTACAAGGACTATAGGGAGCTGGTCGCGAGAGAGAAGATAGACCTGGCTACGATATGCACTCCCTCGGTGACGCATGCACCCATAGCGCGCGACCTGCTCGAGAGTGGTATCCCGGTGCTCGTGGAGAAGCCCATGGCCGTCAATCTTGAGGAGGCAATCGGGCTCGCAGATACCGCTAAGACTTCTGGCGTGCCTGTGATGGTGGGTTTTATTGAGAGGTTTAACCCGGCGGTTCAGTACGTCCTCTCAGCCCTTAGAGACAACATGATCGGCACTCCCCTCACGATAGCCGCTAGGCGGATTGGGCCGTGGCCAGAGAGGATAGGCGACGTCGGTGTTGTGAAGGACGTGGCCATCCATGATGTCGACCTGACCTACTATTTCTTCCAGGAGCCTCCTCTCCATCTATACGCCTCGGGCGGCGCCCTGAGGCACAGCTATGAGGACTACATGATGGCTCTTATTTCCTATGAGGGTGGGAAGTCCGCCTCCCTTGAGGCTAACTGGCTGTCATCCAAGAAGAAGCGGGACATGAGGATTACGGGGACTGATGGCGTCATAAGCATAGAGTTCCTGACTGGCGAGGTCCTGATTGAGAAGCCCGACTACACCATAAGCCCGACCATAAAGTATGTCGAGCCCCTGAAGAACGAGCTAACATACTTCGTCGAGACGGTGACTAAGGGTATGGATCCGGCCCCCGGAGTGCGGGAGGGCCTGTTATCACTCGCCCTCGCCGAGTTGATCCTCCTCTCCATAAAGACTCGGAAAAGCATCAGCGTCCAAGAGGTCATAGATGAGTGGGGAATAGGGCCGTATCTGCGGCGCGACTAAGGTTATTCCCTCCCGGCCTTCTGGGTTTCTCTAATGTCAGGCTGGAGAAAAACCAACCCCTCTTCTCACATTTACATGCGTGTTTAGGCCTCTCTCGCGCGCTTTATAGGCAACCCGCGCGAGAGATTCTGAAGGTTGCAAGAGCCTAAGACACTGTACTGGGAGGGAGACGCTCTCTACATTTTAGACCAGAGGCTCCTGCCACATAGAGAGAAGTATCTGAGGTGCACCAGCTACCGTCAGGTTGCGCGTGCCATCAAGGATATGGCGGTGCGGGGAGCCCCAGCAATAGGCGTGGCGGCGGCCTACGGCCTCGTCCTCGCGGCACGGGGTGGCGCAAAACCGGAGAAGACTCTTAAAAAGTTGAGAATGGCTGCGGAGGCGCTAAGATCGACAAGGCCCACCGCGGTTAACCTGTTCTGGGCTATTGACCGGATGGTCTCGGTGGCGGATAGGGCTGTCTCAGAAGGGCTAGATCTGTATCAGGCTCTCTTACAAGAAGCTAACAGACTCATGGAGCAGGATGTCGAGACAAATAAGAGGATAGGTGAGTATGGGGCGCGGCTGATCCCGGACGGAGCCACTGTCATGACATACTGTAACGCCGGGGCTCTGGCCACTGCCGGCTATGGGACTGCGATAGGGGTGATTAGGGCCGCAGTAGAGAGTGGGAAAAAGTTGAGCGTCCTCGTGCCGGAGACCAGGCCGAGACTACAGGGGGCACGCCTCACCGCTTTCGAGCTGAGTCGGCTGGGAATACCATATCGAATAATAACCGACAACATGGCTGCGATGCTGATGAGCCGGGGACAGGTCTCTTGCATAGTTGTTGGTGCAGACAGGGTACTAGCGAGGACAGGCCACGTGATCAACAAGATAGGTACGCTCTCGCTGGCCATATCCGCCAGATACTTTAACGTGCCTCTATACGTTGCGGCTCCCCTCTCGAGCATAGATTTTGAGAATACACTGGAGACGGTGAAGATCGAGGAGAGAGGCGAGGAGGAGGTCCTCCGTGTGGCTGGGAAGCTCGTCGCTCCAAAGGGCGCGCGGGCGGTAAACCTCGCCTTTGACATTACGCCACCCGAGCTAGTGACGTCCATTATAACGGAGTGGGGTGTCTATGAGCCCGCAGGCCTCGCTTCTCTCCGACGTTACTCCACAACTCAGCTAGTTTGATGGCGAGACCTGCTGGGAGCGCATTATGGCTTGGTGTGGTAAATAGACCTCAACCCTGCCACGGCTCAGGCTCTTTATCTGCTCGGTACATGTCTCGCTATAGGAGAGCACTTTCCCAGCGAGTCTCTCGACCAGTCGACTACCTATCTCGACGCTCAGGCGCCTATTCTTCCTAAGCATCCCCCATGTTCCCCCGGACCCACAGCACTCAGTCCTCACACCTTCAATCCGCGCGCCCAGCGTCTCTAGAAGAGCCCTCACCTTCTCAGTCAGCCCTAGGTGTTGCGAGAGGCAGGATGAATGGAGGGTGTAGGATCCCTTGACTCTGAGGCCTGTGAGTCTTCCGTTCGAGACCAGTTCGTAGAGTAGCTCGTTGATGTCGATGACTGCCTCCGAGACCCTCTCGGACTTCTCGCTGGGTAGGATGCGCGGGTAGATCTCCCTGAGCATCATGGTTGAGGCGGGAGATGTGCAGACTATCCGTCTCCCCCTGAGGGCCTCCTGATAGAGGCTCTCAACGTTGGCTGATGCGAGGACCTTAAGTCTGTCCCAGAGGCCTAGTTCGAATTGGATGACTCCGGAGCCCCTCTGTTTCGGCATATACAGCTCGATGCCAGCCATGTTTAGCAGCCTCCTAGCATCGAGCCCTATGCTCGGACTCAGATACCTCGCATACGTGTCAGCAAAGTAGGCGTACAGCTCGTATCCCACGGTCTTGAGGCCTGATAAATGTTGGTCGAGGCTTCTGGACTCGGGAGTGGGGATCGGCGCGTCCCTAGAGAGGCCGAAGAAGTCTTTCAGCAGACCTAGGGAGACCCTGTTGAGGAGTATCCTCCTAAGGACTGGGGAGCCGCCGACGGTTTCGGCAAGATCGTCAAACCCAGCCAATAGCCTCTCGGCCCACCCCACACTGCCGCCGAGGTATGCTTTGTATGCCGCGCGGAAGCCCGCGTTCACGTGGGGGATTGGGATTCCGGCTGGACAAACCTTAACACACCTCATGCATCCAATGCAGAGATCTATCAGCTCCTTCAGCTTGGGGGAGAAGGGGTCTGGCCTGCCAATCGAGAGGGCTGATTGAAGCATCACGAGCCTCCCCCTTGAGGTCCGGGATGGGGAGTAGCCTATGCTGGTCAGAGTCGTGGGGCAGACGGAGTTGCAGAAGCCGCACCTGATACATCTTTCAGCCTCGTCGGCGTAGACACCCATCAGACGCCTCAGGGCCTCCGCAGACAAGCCGATCGGCTCTTAAGACGAGGCGCTCCGCTAAAAAGTCTTCAAAGCTCCCAAAGATCGGCGCGTGGTGGTCGGGAGGCCCTTCCGGCGGGCGACTCAGGTTTATAACTCCGGTCAGCGACATTGTTTACAAGCCGAGGCTGTCATGGGTCACAGAAAGTTCTCCGCGCCACGTAGAGGCTCGCTCGCATTCTCTCCGCGGAAGCGGGCGGGGGGCATCTTCCCTAGGGTCCGCTACTGGCCTAGCCGCGCCGAGGCTCCTCGCCTCCTAGGTTTCATGGGATACAAGGTGGGGATGGTGACAGTCCACGCTGTTGACGACATACCTGGGTCGCCGACTCAGGGTACCGTTGTTGCTATGGGTGGGACCGTCGTTGCCACTCCCCCCATGACGGTAATTGGGGTCGCGGTCTATAAGAGGGAGAATGGCGCGCTCGTGGAGGCCGCGAGGCACATAACCAAAGAGCTCCCCAGAGAAGTTGCCGATAGGTTGAGGGGCGTGTCGGCCACCCACATAGGGCTCGACGAGTTGCGCGCCAAGCTGCAAGACAACCATCAAGTGAGAGCGGTCGTCGCCTCGGTTCCTAGGGACGCTGGCCTATCCCAGAAGAAGCCACACATATTGACTATACCAGTCTCAGGCTCTCCTGAAGAAGCCTTCAACTACGTTGTCTCTAAGCTTGGTAAGAAGGTTGGCGTCGAGGAGGTTTTCACGGCCGGATCGTTTATCGATGTTGTGGGTGTGACGCGCGGCCAAGGCTTTCAGGGGGTTGTGAAGAGGTTCGGCGTTAAGATTCTTCCGAGGAAGCAGAGGAAGACGAGGCGGGCTGTAGGTGCGATTGGCGGCAGGAGCCCCAAGTATGTCACGAGGTTTGTTCCGAGGGCTGGCCAGATGGGCTTCCACTACAGGACAGAGTACAACAAAAGAATCATAGCGCTTTGGAATGACGGCAATGTCCCCTCTCCCAAAGGTGGCTATGTGAGGGCTACTGTCCCCAAGTGCCCCGCCGTGCTTGTAAGCGGGTCTGTGATGGGGACACCCAAGAGGCCAGTTATTCTTAGGACGCCTGCGAGACCACCCAATTACTCTCTTGGAGCCCCCAAGATCAGCCTTATAGCCTACGCGGGGGAGGTTCTCGCAGCATGACGGTCGCGGGGCTTGCTCTAAAGGGCCCGGTAAGGACCGTGCCCATTAGGAGTCTCGACGGCTCCGAGGTCGCTGAGGTGGGGCTGCCGCGCTTCTTCTCGGCTCCACTCCGGGCAGACCTAGTTAGGCGCGTGTATCTCGCGCTCCTCTCTCACCAGTTTCAGCCTAAGGGGGCTTGGAAAGGCTCAGGACACAAATACTCGGTCGAGTCTTGGGGGCCCGGCTATGGAATAGCTAGGATAGCGAGGATCAAGGCTGAAGGGACGGGTAAGGCTAGGAGCGGAGGGTTTGTGCCCACGGCAGTTGGCGGAAGACCCACCCATCCTCCGACGCCAGAGAAGAAGATCCATGAGCGGGTCAATGAGAAGGAGAAGAGGGCGGCCCTAATCTCCGCCATAGCCTTCACCGCGAGCACCGAGCACGTAAGGATACGCGGACACCGCATACCCCAGAACCTCCCCCTACCCATAGTAGTCAGCGACGAGCTTCAGTCCGTCAAAAAAACCACGGAGCTCGAGGAGATTCTTAGGAGACTCGGCCTTCAAGAGGAGATTGAACGGTGCGCTGACGTAAAGATCCGTGCGGGCAAAGGAAAGATGCGGGGCAGGAGGAAGAAAGGGAGAAGAGGGGTCCTGATAGTTGTTGCGAAGGACGAGGGTGTGTCGAGGGCTTGTAGAAATATCCCCGGCGTCGAGACTGTTCTTGCAAAGGATCTCGGCGTACTGCAGCTAGCTCCTGGCGGTCATCCCGGCAGGCTGACCATTTATACGGTTGGGGCTATAGCGGAGTTGAGTAAGAGGTTGATGATGGATGGATCCGCAGAAGGTAATTAAAGTCATAGTCGTGACCCAGGACGCGGTCTCCCTCATCGAGAGGGAGAACAAGCTGACCTTTTTAGTTGACCTGAACGCTACTAAGCGGGATGTTAAGAACGCTGTCGAGGCACTGTATGGTGTGAAGGTGGCTAAAGTTAACACGCTCATAACTCCGAGTGGCGAGAAGAAAGCCTACGTGAAGCTCTCTCCAGAGTACAAAGCCTCGCAAGTCGCGACGAGGCTCGGAATATTCTAGGGGGGTTATGGATGCCTAGGAGGATCCGTGCTCAGAGGATTGGCAGAGGCTCGCCAACCTACGTAGCCAGTATTCAGCGCCGTATCGAGGTGGGGATACCTCCAGACATACCGCGTGACGGAGAACTACTTTATGGCCATGTTAGAGACATACACCACGATCCTGGCAGGGGCGCGCCGGTCGCCGAGATCGAGGTTGATGGCATGCAGTTCTACATTCCCGCTGTTGAGGGAATGTACGTCGGGCAGAGGATCCAGATAGGCGGGAAGGCGGATGTCGCTGTGGGAAATATATTGCCACTTTCCGCCCTGCCGGAGGGGTCCACGATCTCGGTGGTGGAGCTCAAGCCCGGCGACGGGGGGACACTCGCGAGGTCTTCGGGAACCTCTTGCGTCCTCGTCTCGCATGTCGGTGATAGGGCTATCGTTAGGCTCCCCTCAAAAAAGCTGGTGGAGCTGAGCGGTAAGTGCTTGGCTGTTGTGGGAGTAGTGGCGGGTGGTGGGAGGACCGATAAGCCGATGCTTAAGGCGGGGAAGAAGTTTTACTTGATGAAGGCGAGGCACAGACCCTACCCGAGGGTCAGGGGGGTCGCGATGGTGCCGGCTAGGCACCCATTCGGAGGCGGAAGCCACAAAAGGATCGGACGGCCCGAGACCGTTAAGAGGACCGCGCCACCCGGGAGAAAGGTCGGCCTAATAGCGGCTAGGCGGACAGGCAGGAAGAAATAGGCACCATCAAGTACCTATAGACCACTCCGACAGATACCTTAGCTGTTCATCCGTAAGTTTCTCCAACTTAATCCCCATAGTCTCCAGCTTTGACCGCGCCACGAGGTCGTCTATCTCGGCGGGCAGGGTGTAGACGCGCCTCTCAAGCCGGCCCTTGTTCTCGAGCAGATACTTGACGGCGAGAGCCTGGAGTGAGAAGCTGAGATCCATGATCTCCGGCGGATGCCCCTCCGCGGCGACCAGATTGATCAGCCTGCCCTCAGCCAAAAGGTATAGCTCCCGCCCATCTCTCATCACATACCTCGTCATATACTCGGACACCCTCTCGACAGACTTTGCCATTCTCTCTAAGTCTTTTTTCGAGATCTCGACGTCGTAGTGGCCTGCGTTGGCGAGTATTGCGCCGCTCTTCATCCTCTCAAAGTGCTCCGCCCTTATGACGTTGATGTTGCCGGTGGCGGTGATGAAGAGGTCTCCGATCTCTGAGGCCTCGACCATGTCCGTGACCCTGAATCCGTTCATGGCCGCCATAAGGGCTCTAACGGGAGTGGGCTCTACAACGATCACCTCGCACCCCATGCCCCTGGCCCTCATCGCTATTCCGGAGCCGACCTGCCCATAGCCCGCCACGACCACACGCTTCCCAGCTAGCAGGATGCCCGTCGCCCTCAATATCCCGTCCAGCGCCGACTGCCCGGTTCCTATCGGGTTATCGAAGAGCCTCTTGGTGGGCGAGTCGTTCACTGCTATCACCGGGTATCGGAGCAGGCCCTTTGCCTCTAGGGACCGTAGCCTCATCACGCCCGTTGTTGTTTCCTCGGTGCCACCTATGATTTCGCTACAGTAGGCGAGGGGGTTGTCTAAGACGGATGAAGCCCAATCCACAGACTCATCCCTCACGCCGTGCATTATCTTGTGCACCGTAGCGGTCAAGTCGCCCCCATCATCCAACGTCACATGCGGCCTGTGCGAGAGAACCCTCCCGATGGCCTCGTAGTACTCCTTTGGAGGTAACCCGCGATAACCGTAAACGCTGATCCCCTCCTCGCGGAGGGCGGCGGCCACGTCGTCCTGCGTGCTAAGTGGGTTGGAGGGGCAGAGGGCGACCGAGGCCCCCCACCTAGCGAGCAGCCTAGCTAGAACAGCGGTCTCCCTCGTTATGTGGAGGCAGCAACCAACCCGCACGTTTCTGAGAGGTTCCTCATGCCTGAACCTTTCCCCCAGCATCCGGCAGACGGGCATAAGCTTCTCGGCAAGCTCGATGCGCCTACGCCCTCTCTCCGCCAGCGATGCGATGCTCACACCGACTCATTAGCACGCTAGAGCTATATAACGTATCAAGATCCGTGGGTAGTTGCGCGGAGAGACCTAATTAAGCAGCCAGAGGGAATCTTGCTGGGGATGGATCTCACCACGAAAGAAGCATACGAGAAGATGCTGGAGCACGTCTTCTCGCGAATACAGAGGGGCAGGCAGGATAGAGGGGAGAGAGTAATCGCTGTGACCCCCGAGGTGCTACATGAGCGGCGCCAAACCATCATCCTTAATTTCAGATCGATGGCCCAGTCCCTCGAGAGGGAGCCTGAACACCTCGCCCGCTTCATTTTTAAGGAGAGCGGGAAGCCGGGGGTAATGGAGGATGAGAGGCTGGTGATAAGCGGCGTAATAGGCGAGGAGGAGCTTGCCAGGCTCCTACAGCTCTACTATAAGGAGTTCGTTAAATGCCCGGTATGTGGCGGTATAGACACCAAGCTGGTCGCGGAGAAAAAATTCAGATTCCTACTCTGCGAGATCTGCGGCGCCAAGAGCCCGGTCAGGAAGATATAGCATATCACGGCTGGGCGAGCCGACAAAGCCTATCAAGACCCGGCCCACCCCACAGGCACTCCCCCCATGTGGGGCAGCGGTAAGGGGGTCGCATGGACTTATGTCCCGGACCGGTCGGGGCGCGTGTGTTTTTAAAGCTTTAAATACCCCTGTCTATTATTTATAAGCGTAAAAGCGTTGGAACAAAAATATCCCGAGCCCACGGTCGAGATTCAGAACGTTGTTGCCTCGGTGACCCTTAACCAGAGGCTTGACCTGAACGCTATACAGAACGCGTTCCCTGAGGCCGAGTATAAGCCAGCGCAGTTCCCGGGGCTGGTCTTTAGGCTTGCCAGGCCTAAGACGGCGACCTTGATCTTCAGTAGCGGTAAGATGGTCTGCACCGGCGCGAAGAGTGAGGAGGAGGCCGTTAGGGCAGTTAAGACAGTTGTGAAGTTATTGAAGCAGAAGAACTTCCTGATCAGGGAGGAGCCGATAATTGAGATTCAGAATATTGTAGCCTCGATAGATCTTCATGGCCGCATTAACCTCATCATGGCAGCCCAAAACCTTGAGAACGTTATGTACGAGCCCGAACAGTTTCCGGGGCTGATTTACAGGATGAGCAATCCCAAAGTGGTGATACTGATGTTCGCGAGCGGGAAGCTTGTCTGCACAGGAGCGAAATATGAGAAGGAAGTGTATGAGGCTACGAAGATCCTTCTCAACGAGCTTATACAGAAGGGGCTCATATCATACTCGGCGCCCACCAAGGCAGGCTAGAGAATGCTGCTCCGCATCTCGGAGGGGTGTTAGTGTTTGCCTGACCGCGTCAGGGTTGTCATCGAGGTGGGAGAGCTGAGGGGGGAGGCCGAGGGCTCACCCGAAGACGTTTTGAGGTTCGTTTCGAGCTTCGTTGGGCAGCACCTCCCGGCATATGGGCTTGCGAGGAGGCTGTCTGCGGCGCCAGACGTCTACGAGGTCCTCGAGACGCTCCAAGAGTACCTAGGCTATAGTGAGTCTGAGGGAGTGTTCCTCAAGCCTAGCGCCCGCGCCCTCCCCGACTCGCAGCTGATACTCCTCTACATAACCAAGATCCGGATCGAGAACCTCCTCGGCCTGTCCGAAAAAAGTAGTGTGAGTACGTCCAAGATGAGTGAGGAGCTGGGTCTCAAGACGCGTAGCCTCACTGCTAGGCTCGCTGAACTCGCTGGGCAGGGTCTGGTGCGGAGGGTTGAGCGTGGGGAGTATCAGGTGACGACGCCGGGCATCCTCACGCTTCTTGAGAGGATCAAGTCTCCACGTCAAGCGACCTAGCCTGTGCGCCTTCTGCGCCTTCCTCGGCCACGGCTCCTCCCTTCCTTCTCGCAAAGTAGAGATATCTCTTTGGCTTCCCCTCCCTCCCGAGCACCTCCCTCCTCACGAGGTCTAGGAGGCTGTGAGCCACGGCCGTGGAGTCATAGCTGTATCCCCGCTTGCCAAGCTCTGCGATAACCTCGGAGAGACTCCTCGGACTGTCAAACCAGCCCTCCGAGACGAGGCGCTCAACAAGATCGAGGCACGTTACGCCTCTCCTTTCGGCCCTGCCCCCCTCCGGGCCTCTAGCAGAGCGCGCCTGCTCTATTCCTAGGACCACTCGGCGTACCGCTTCCTCGATGCTTCCAACAGGGGCCTCTATCTCGACGGAGACGTCACCTATGCTTACTTTGACACGGACCCTGTTATCCATGTTGTTCATGGTGACCAACTTGCGCAAGATTAATTAGCAACGTCCGCTCAGTAACCATTGGGGTATTGAGGATGGAGTTGAACATGATGCGCAACCTGACCACGGCCCAAAATACGGTCCTGGAGCGGCTATTTATGGATTACTTGGAAGCCGGTCTGGAAGGGCTGAGTGGGGCGTTAGGGCAATGGCCAATCCTTTTCGACGAGAACATCGAGCCATTCTCGGAGACTGACTTTGGACTTGAGCTGGCCGCGATGCTGGAGGGGCTTGACGGGCGCGCTATACCACTTCGTGGAGAGGATCCAGCGCCGGTGGCAGCGGTCGACGCCTCCGTCGTTAAGCTTGCGGAGACACCTGGGGGGCCAGTCATCGGGCTTAAGGCGGCCGTCGTGGAACGCTTCGACTCTGTCAGGATAAGTATTATCGGGCCCTTTCTAAAGCTAGTAAGGCTCAACGCGAGCCGAGCCTCAAACGTCTTCACCGCTGTAAAGGATGAGTTTAGGCTCTTCGAGAGGCTGGTTCAGCTCTGGGTCTCTAAGAACGTTCAGGACCGCATAATCCTCCTTGACGGGACACTTACTGTCTCGGCAGATAAGTGCGGACACTTGTTGGCCGAGACGCTCGAGGAGGCTTGCCGCCGGGGAAACATGGTCATAGCGTTCGCAAAGGAGAGCAGTCTCCTCAGGGGCGTGCAACTGCTTCAGACACCGCGTGGCCCTCCCTGCATCGTTGAGATCACGGATATCGTGAGGAAGGCTTGGGCTGGATTGAGGTGCCTTGGAGCGGTTTATCTAGCCATCCTCTCCCACACTATTTACCCAGTAAGGGCGGAGGCTTACCCTGTCGAGAAGGGTGTGGCCGGGTTCAGCAGGTTGTTGACCTCGGATGTGCTGAGGCACGGCTATCCCGAGACACTAGCCCTGGCCCACCTATACTCGGGATTTAACTGGCTTGACATAGTGGCAGCTAGGAGGGCCCTTCTGACCGATTACCAGCCAAGGATCGCAGAGATGCTAAGCCCCCGTGAGTCGTTCCTCGCACCCTTTGAGCGTGGTCATCGTGAAGATCCTTCGTAAAAACGGCAGGACCTTCGAGATACTCGCACTACCCGACGACTCTGATTTATCTCTGGGGGAGTACATCGCAGTGATGCAGGGCGATAAGGCCCTGATACTCGAGGTCATCGACATTGACTACGCGGAAATACCGGGCCTCATGGAGGACATGCTGAGGGAGCTAACACTCCAGAGTCTCGAGACCGCCGTCTACGACCCGCATAAGGTCGTTTCCATAACCCTCAAGATCAGGGAGGCTAAGGTCATAGTGGCGAAGCTCCGGAGCATCGTCTCGCAGGGTGCGGCGTGCCAGAGCTCCCTGTGGCTCCCGCCCAGATACTCGTCGAGGATTAGCCGCATCATGCCGAGCGAGGTCCTAGGGCTGGTGAGGGGGGAGGCGAAGGCGCCCATAGAGCTAGGAGTCTCCTTCGGCGAGAAATTCTCTATAGACGCCGCAGACCTTGACGGCTCCCTAACCATAATCACGGGGCGGAAGGGAACGGGTAAGTCGCACCTAGCTAAGCTCCTTATGTACGAGCTCGTCAGGATGGGGTGCTACGGCCTCGTGCTGGACGTAAATGGCGAATACCTAGGTCTCGGCGTCGACAGGGAAGGGCGGAAAAGCGAGATAGCTGACAAACTAGTGGTTCTTAGGCCAGGCTACAACTTTCGTGCAGGTCTCGAAGTAGTCAGCCTAGAGGTCTTCACGGACATCCTCGAGCATGTATATGCTACTCCGCCAACGAGCCTGCGGGAACTTGTTAGGGTCTGGGAGATGTTGCAGAGGAGTGGCGGCCTAACGGTCGAGAACCTCATAAACGAGGTTAGGACCACGCGGATGAACGAGGCTGTCCGCGAGGCTCTGCTTAGCAGGCTTCACTCCATCTTCAGCACAGGCTTCTTCGTTGACGGCGACGAAGACTCGTTATACGAGGGGCTGGCCTCGGGGCAAGACGGCGCTCTGCTCGTGGTCGATCTTTCTAAGCTGAGGCCGATTTTCAGGAGGGTGGTAATAGAGTACGTGCTTAGCTGGGTCAGTAAGCTGCTCCAAGACGAGCTCATTCGGCCGATGTTTCTGTTGTCGGAGGAGGCACACCTATACGTTGGGAACACCTACTGGGAGGACATCGTCACGAGGATGAGACACCTCGGGATCTCGCCCATCATCGTCACTAACCAGCCTGACTCAATTCCTGAGATGGTTTACAGGCAGGCAGACAACCTCTTCCTCTTCAACTTTATAAACGAGAACGACCTCGAGTCGCTATCCAAGTATAGCCACATAGATTCTGAGACTATTAAGAAGATTGCGCCCTCGCTAGAGCTTGGACAGTGCCTCGTGGTGGGCAAGGTGGTTGGGGGGATCCCGATACTTGTCAGGGTCAGAGAGCTGCCGGCCACCGCGCTGGGATACACTAAAAGATTCTTCGGCAGCAGCCTAGACAGGGTGGGGGAGGATGGAAGGGCAGGAGGCGGCGGGGGTGAGCATCAGGATAGGCCAATCCCAGCTGAGCGCCCTGATGCTTAGATACAGGGAGGTTGAGGCAAAGATTTGGGAGAGGCTATCGGAGTTCAGGAGGTTTGACCGAGAGGATTGTGAGGGACTCTTCCGAGAGCTCGTCTTCTGCCTCCTAACGCCCCAGACGAGTGCTCGCAGGGCTGATTTAGCGGTAAGAGAGCTTGAGGGCAGGGGACTCCTACTCCGCGGCAGCATTAAGAAAGTGTCCGAGGTTCTAAGACGCTGTGGGGTCAGATTCCACAACAGGAAGGCGGTTTACATAGTTCTGAACAGGAGGAGATTGGGTGGTGAGGGTGTAAGGCGGATGCTGGTTGGGGAGGCACTCGAAGCCCGCGAAGTCCTAGTCAGGCGGGTGCTCGGCTTCGGCTATAAGGAGGCCTCCCACTTCCTCAGGAACATAGGCTACACGGGGCTGGCAATCCTAGATAGGCACATCTTGAGGGGGATGGTTAGGCTCGGAGTTCTCGCCGAGATCCCCAAAATAGGGAGCAGGAGAGCCTATCTCGGGGTCGAGAAGATCTTTATCGATGCGGCCCGAGTTATAGGGATAGAGCCGGAGGCCCTCGACCTCCTCCTCTGGTATGAGGCGACGGGTGAGGTCTTTAAGTGATAAAGCCGTCTGAGGACTTGTCCAACGTACTCGCGGAGATACCTGACATCGACGCCGAAATGTTAGTTGAGGCCGCGTACAGGCCCCTCCCTGAGTGTGTAAGGCTCAACACGATCAAGGTTGATGAGAAGGTTCTCCTAGAGCTCTTAGAGTCCCGCGGCTGGCGACTCAAGCCTCTCCCATGGGCACGCCACGCTTACTTGGTGGAGGAGGCGCCGGTCAGGGATCTTGGAGCCACACCCGAACACATGCTCGGCCTGATTTATGTGCAGGGCCCAGTCTCGATGCTGCCTGTCGAGATCCTCTCTCCAAGGCCGGGAGACCTCGTCCTTGACCTGTGCGCGGCTCCGGGCGGAAAGTCTACACAGATCGCGCAGCACCTCAACCTACGTGGAGTGCTGGTTGCTAACGACGCCTCTCAGAAGAGGATCAAGGCCCTCGCCTTCAATATCCAGAGGTGGGGGGCTACAAACGTAGTCATAACGCTCGCCGACGGCCGCCTTGTCCACAAGTGGTGTAGCGGACTCTTCGACAGGGTCCTCGTCGACGCACCTTGCAGCTCCCTCGGAATAGCAAGCAAGGACTGGTCGGTCTTCTCGAGGTATCGGCGCGGTGTCACGGAAAGGGCGAGGAGGCTGCAGCTAGGCCTGCTAGAGTCGGGCTACAGGTGCCTAAAGCCCGGGGGAGTACTCGTCTACTCTACGTGCACCATACACCCCCTAGAAAACGAGTGGGTAGTAAGCACACTGATCGAGAGGCATCCGGAGGCAAGGATAATCCGAGATCGGGTTGAGGGGCTCCGCTCGCGCCCTCCCCTTGAGGAGTTCGGCGGATTCAGGTTCAGCCCCGAGGTCTCGAAGTGCTTTAAGTGTTATCCCTACGACAATATGGGAGAGGGGTTTTTCGTCGCTAAGATATTGAGGGGGGAGGCTTGAGGCCCTGGCGACCGGCTGACGAGAGCGTGGTCAGGAACATCCGCGCCTACTATGGCATCAATCACTTTCCACGGGGAATAATGCTTGTTTCCACCGGGAAAAGGCTGAGGTCCGTTACTGAGGAGGCCTACGAGCTTGCTAAACGACTCAAGGGTGTTGTAGGGTTAGGGGTTTACGCTGCTAAGAAATTCGGCGAAAACTACTACTTCTCCATCGAGGGAAGCCAGATTTTCGGAGACCACATCGAGAATAGAGTCGTCGAGGTTACGTGGGAGGAGGCCGAGCAGTGGATGAAGGGCGCGCCTATCAAGCGGGAGGGGGCGGAGCCGCGGAGTATTATCGTGGTTAGGCTGGGGAGAGTATATCTAGGCTCCGGCAAGGTCTCGAGGGACGGCAAGATATACCCCCTCATTCCAAGGGAGAGACAGATTAATGCTCCGCTCGGAAGATTTATTAACAGTTAACATGGATGTCCCTATAGTGTTATCTGTCCTTTCCCCCTGAATATTACCTCGTTTCCCCATAAATCCAACTGTATTGGTATTTTTCCGTGTTCTATGCCTAGTATGTGTTTTAGTTTAGATTTCTCGTTCTCTATTCCTTTAATGTTTGTTAGTGTGTAGTATAGTTCTCTTGGTAGTATTAGGCCCTTTGAGGTCTTTATATCTCTTGGTAATAGTTCATTGGCTCTCTATGGAGAATAGTGTGTTTCCGTCCATGTCTGGGTCCTTCTCGTATTGTATGGCAGTAATACTTGTTGTATAGTATCTTGACTTTTATCTTCTTGTTCTCTTCCTCTGCTCTCTCCATCATCTCCCTCAATAGGGGGTTTGGAGTAATCCTTATGGATGGTGTGTCCAGCTCTTAATGTGTGCAGGGTTGGGGAATGGCCCGGCTGTTGGGGCCATTACTCTTTATATGCGGGACTGGTAGAGGATCTTATCCAACAGATGATGAGTGTGAGGGAAGAGGTTGGAAGTGGGATGGTGGAGAGGTTCCAGTTGGTGGCGAGGCCATAAGAGATAAAGACACAGAACGAGGGCGTGCAGCGATGTTGAAGTTCTACGCGGATGTTCATAGGACTAAGAGGAACGGAGAGGGCTTCAGGATAACATATACTACTGACGGAATAACTTTCAAGCATGTAGACAGCTTCAGCGAGATCCCTGCTGGGCCCGGAGACAAGCTATTCATGGATACAATACCACCCCAGCATACTGACGGTGCTATAGAACTTCTGAGAAAGGGAGTGGAGGTCAATTATCTCAGGAGACTTACATTGCTTAAGAGGGTGCGCGGAGAGCTTAGGCTGCCGAAGAGCGCTAGGGGAGACATAAGGGCATTGATGAAGATAGGAGAGAGGTGGTTTAGGAGGGTTACTGGGGACTTCCTAGTTATGCGGAGGATGGTATTGGTCTATAAGCCTCTTATGAAGACTCATCAACAACTACTGAACAAGTATAAGTCTTTGTCTGAGGCCGAGAAAGAGGTTATGAAGCCGACCATAAAGTCCTTGGAGGTGCAGATGGAGGAGATGGCTGGGATGATTGCTGAGGAGGCTGTAAAAGATATCAGGCCTATAATTGGCTAGTTGGTGAGATGGGTATTCGTGGGAATATTAAGGCTCAGGAGGCTCTGGCCGAGCTTATAGCATACCTAGATCCATTTAAGGGGTTCAGGAAGACTAGGAATTTACTGGGGCTGTTTAAACCGATTCGTGGTGGAAGGAAGATCTATAGTGGGCATTTGAGGCGTGCGTTGCAGAGGCTGACGGCTTCAGCAAACAATACCAAAATATTTCAACTGATCGCGAGGATGGAGAAGGGGGTGTTATCGAGAGTCTGGAGGGTATATAGGCGGGAAGCCCTTGGGAGGCTGGCCATACCGGCGCAGGGATAAAACCCGGAGCCCGGTATGACGGCTATAATGACGCGCACCCAACTGTCGGGTGCTGCGACGACACATAAGATGTCCGGCCTCCTCTAGGGGTTTCCCAGATGCCGCACGGATGGCCAGCCTAACCCCTCCCCCTTCTTTCCTCTCTAATGAAACTATTTCAGGGAACCGATTCAGTCCCTTCATTAAGCTATCCGGTGCCGCCTGATAAGTAGCTTTTGAGTTTGAGACACGTATGGTGCTGAGGATTCGTGAGTGATATGAAGGGGTCTTACAGAGTGGGCGGAGTCTCAAAACGGCCCCTAACTCCCTCTGGTGCCGCGATTTGTCTTGAAGGATCGTCTCTATGGAAGTAGCCTAGAGATTGTAGCCGAGAGGCGGTGGTGCCGCATAGGGGAGAGCTTCGCTCTTCATAGATACTGAAAGGGTTTCGGATCGTGGAGGGGGGTTGTTCTGTGACCACTCTTACCCGGGACGAGCGTCCCTCAAACTTGCGTCTAGAACTGGGGGCTGACTTAAAACTGTCTGCTTTGTCGGTAGTTGGCGTTCGTAGAAGTCGTCCTTCAATTTTCTTCCGGTGCGACGTTCCCACTCCTCAACGGCTGCCACAGGACCGGTATACCAGCGAGAGAGATAGACAAGGCATTAATACCGCTCACCAAAGAGCTGGTGAAGGTGAGGGACCTGAAGATCAGCTGTGATGTCGTGGTTGTGGGTGGCGGGGCGGTGGGCGCGTTCGCGACACTTGACCTCACGCTAAGGGGAGTTAAGACGGCCCTGCTAGAGAGGCGTTATGTCTGCTCGGGGACGTCGGGGAGGAGTCATGGAATGCTTCACAGCGGGGCTAGATACGTGGCTTCGGACGAAAGGGCGGCTAGGGAGTGCATAAACGAGAACATGATCCTCTCGAGGATTGCTCCACACTGCGTGAGGGACGCGGGGGGGATATTCGTCTCGGTCAGCGAGTCCGACGAGGATTACCACTCAATACTCCTCAACGGCTGCCACAGGGCCGGAATACCAGCTAGAGAGATGGACAGGGATAATCTGGCTGCCCTTGAGCCTAACATATCGCCCGAGGCGAGGACAGCCATACTGGTGCCAGACAAGATCGTCTATGCCCGCGAGCTAGTGACCACTGTTCTCCTCGCAAGCATCGGAAGAGGAGCAACCGTTCTGGAGGAGGCGGAGGTTGCTAAGATCCGTGTAGAACGGGGGGAAGTTGTTGGGGTGGAGGCCTACTCACCCGGCGGCCCAATAGACGTGTCGTGTCGAGCGATAGTCAATGCGGCCGGCCCTTGGGCCGGCCGAGTTGCAGCCCTCGCAGGCGTAGGTGTCGAGGTTGTCCCGACAGCGGGAGTTATGGGAGTGGCGCCGGCGAACCTTACGAGACATATCCTGAACAGAATGAGGCCTCCGAGCGACGGCGACATTATAGTGCCATACGCAAGCGGCGCCTCAATCGTAGGCACCACAGCCAAACTCGTCGAGGACCCAGAGGACATAGAGGTAACGGATGATGATGAGAAGATCCTCCTAGAGGAGGGCTCGGCCATGGTCCCCGCGCTAAAGTCAATTGGATTCTCACGCTTCTACGCCTCGGCCAGACCACTAATCATGAGGGGCGGGGAAGAGTGGAGCCCCAGAAAATCCACGCGAAGCTTTGAAATAATCGACCACTCCGCTGACGGCGCGGCCGGGCTATTCACCGCTGCAGGAGGCAAGTTGACCACCTGCAGGCTAGAGGCTGAGGAGGCCTCCAAGCTTGTATCGACCTATATCGGCGCACCGGGTGGGAGTTTTACAGGGAACCTACCGCTGTCAGAGCTTGATCAAGACTGGATCAGATCGGCAAGGGAGCTGCTGACGAGTGGAGAGTTGCCACATAGCCTCTCAACACTTCTCGCCGAGGCGCTGAAGACTATTGACGCTGAACGGGACTCCCACCTGCTTAGACGCATCCTACTCCTCCAGAGGCTCCGGGGAGTATCTGCATGAGGCTGGAGGGGAGCTTGGAGGTTAGATCACAGCCTTCGGAGTGTCTACGAAGACTCAGGGACCCCTCGTGGCTCTCCCAATGCCTCCCGGGGCTCCACTCCTTCGAGTGTAGAGAGCCAGGCATCTTCAGTGCAACCTTTTACCTAGACCTCACCCAGTTGAGCCAGCTCGCAGGCTACCTCACGAGGATCAGGGCTGAGATGAGCTTCAGGTACGAGGACGCGGGAAACGACACCGTCAAGCTGTTGGGAGAGGGGAGAGTTGTTGGCGCAAAGATCCGTCTGACAATAGCTGTCAGAGTCTCTCCGTCACGGGCTGGATCCCTACTCAACTGGCAGGCTGACGCTGACCTCGGACTAGTCCAGAGACTCCTCGGGGAGAGCCTCATCAGGAAAGTTGCCGAACACCAGATACAGAGGCTCACCCAATGCCTTAGCGAGAGATTATCCAGTCCGCAATAACTCTGGGACACACCCGAGAAGATATTTCCAAAAAACGGTGAGCGCCGCATCAGGAATAGGATGCGCCAATGGTGTTTTTCAGAGGATGCATTAGATGACCCAATAACGTACCCGACAGGAAGGAAAGCTACACCGTGACGGTTCAGAGGCTTTTTTAAATTGTAGTGGATAGGTGAAAAATGGTGGGGATGCCGGGTATTCGCGGAGTCTTACTGGATCTGGACGGCACGGTCCTGATAGGGGAAACGTTGGTGCCGGGGGTTCATGAGGCCATGGCCCGGCTAGCGGAAGAGGGGCTCCGGGTGATCTTCCTCACGAACAACTCATACTACTCTCGGAGGATGATTGTTGAGAAGCTGACGAGGATGGGGCTCCCCGTCTCTAGGGGCGATGTCTTCAACTCTGGTTATGCTGCCGCGGTGTATGTGAGGGATACGCTGGGCCCGTCGCGCGGCGTCTACGTGGTTGGCGAGGCGGGTCTTATAGAGGAGATGATACTGGAGGGGCATAGGCCGGTGACGAGGGCGGAGGAGGCTGACGCTGTTGTGGTCGGAGGCACTAAGGATCTAACGTACACCAAGCTGGTGGAGGCGCATAGGGCCATACTGCGTGGGGCCCTCTTCGTCGCAACAAACAAGGACCACGTCTATATGACTGAGCATGGGCCTTATCCCGGTGCCGGCGCCACGGTCCGCTACCTAGAGTACTCGTCAAGAGTCGAAGCTAGGCTTGTTGGGAAGCCCGATAGGTATCTTGCCGACCTCGCGTTGAGGAGCCATGGTCTCGAGCCCAGCAGGGTTGTGGTTGTTGGGGATAATGAGGAGGTTGACATGGCTCTGGCGAAAAGGATCGGTGCCCCCGGCATATTGGTGCTCTCGGGAATCACAAAGATGCCCGTAAACAGTGAGTGGTTTGTGGCGAGAAGCCTGCTCGAGGTACCTGAAAAGATTAGGAGCCTCCTTTAATGGTGGCTACATCTCTCTCAGCGCCGGCAGCCCTAGTACCCACATAAGGCTTGTCTGAGCGTTGATGAAGGCCTTCACGAGGGCCAGCCTGAAGGATGACGCTTCTCCGCCCCCCACCACGGGGCATCGCTCGTAGAACTCGTTGAAACGGAGCGCCATCTCCCGAGCATGTGTTACGAGCTGCCTAAGGTAGAGGGAGCCCGCCGTCTCCTCAATTACCCAAGGCGTGTAGGCGATCACCCTTACAAGCATCCTCTCCTCCTCAACCAGCTCGTGGCTAGGCTTGGGGGATGGCTCCAGCCCAGCTTCCGAAGCCCTCTCCACGATTCTGTAGGCCCTCGCCAAGCTGTACTGTATATAGGGACCTGTATCGCCGTCAAGCCTCGAGGACTCTTTTACGTCAAATACAACGGGCTTGTCGGGCTCTGGCCGCAGAGTTGCGTAGCGGAACGCCGATCTCGCGATTGCCTCAGCCACCTCCCGTACCCTCTCGACACTCCAGTCAGGATGCCTCTTCCTAGTCTCTTCCTCGGCGAGCGACCTGAGGTCGTCGAGCACTTCCTCCACCTTCACGTAAAGCCCCCTCCTACCGCTCATGGGTACTGCACGTCCACCATCCACCTTCGCGCCTAGCCGCGCCGCGGTCTCTTGGCTGAGCGACACCCTCTCGTAGGAGAAGTGAATATATCGATCTCCGTCGACTCCGAGTTTAGTCAGCGCATACTTCACGACGTCCTGAGGCCTACGTTGCTCCGAGCCAACAACCGTTATTACGAGGGCTGGCTTCGGAAGTTTCACCACCTCCCCCTCGTCCTGGTCCGTGATAAGGATGGGCGAGCCGTCCGGGTTCCTACCCCAGGTCTTGGCTCTCAGCTCGGTGCTAGATTCTCCGAGCTTCCAGAGGGCGAAGGCGATGTCTCTCGCCACGTAGGTCGTTGCGCCGTCACTCTTCACAAGAACCTCGTCTCCCTCCTTCGAGAGGACCGGGTGGGATGAGAGGTCGATGCACCAGCAGCCGCTCTTGACACCCTCCGTGGCGCGATAGGCGATGCCGCGGCTCACCAGCTTGGGGAACGTCTCGGCCCACAATCCGGAGGCTATCACGTCGCTTTCCCTAAACAGTATGTCGTACCTCGCCCCAAGTCTCCAGCAGGTTTGAAGCTGATGTACCAGCACCCTCTCCGCGATCTCGCGCGCGTACCTAAACATTCTATCCCCCCTATCCTCAATCCTCCTCGTAATCTCTCTGAGCCTCGCCTCAAGCCTCAAGTCCTCCTCCATTGCTTTATTCACGCCGACGTAGACCGTGTCTCCACAATATTCGTCGAACCTCACGCCCTCCGGGGGGGTCTCCGGATAGCCGAGCTCGAGGAGGCCGAGGAGTATGCTGGCCATCTGTGAGCCGCTGTCGTCGACGTAGTTTAGGACGTAGACCTTGAAGCCGTTCTTCGAGAAGAGCCTATAGATCAGGTCGCCTAGGACAACGTTCCTTGCGTGTCCGATGTGGAGGGGTTTATTCGGATTAACGCTAGTGTGCTCCACAAGCACGACACGGCCCTCACCGAGCCTTGAGGAGCCATACTCCCCCTCCCCCGCCTCCAACGCTTCACGCACCGTAGACTCGGAGAAGCGGGGCCAGTCAGCGTAGAAGTTTATGTAGCCTTGACCAACAGCCTCTATCCTGCCAATCAGGCCGCGCGGTCTTAGCTTCGCGGCGATCTCTGTCGCGAGGTCCTGAGCCCTAGCCCCCAGCCTTTTGGCGACCTCGAAGGGATAGTTTGTGTAGGCCTCTCCAAACTTGGGCGACTTGGGTGGCATTATCTTAGCACCCTCGATGCCCACTTCCTCGAGAATCCGCCTGGCCTCTTCGAAGAGGGCCTTGATAGTCAATGCGCGCCGCAGAAAACTACCGTCAAGAAACAATATATATTCGATAGGCACGCCCCGTGGAGAAGGGTTAATTTTTGTTTGCCGCGGAGTACTAGTGGGTTGGGGAGTGCCCACCAACCTGCCTGCCGAGGCTAGACACAAGCTGGCCGAGTATCAGTCGGCCAAGACTCTCGAGGAGAAGATATCCGTATTGTCCGAGGCACTCTCTCTGATCCCCGACCACAAGGGTACTGAGAAGCTGCGGCGCCAGCTGAGGAAGAGGCTGGCGGAGCTAAGGGACCAGCTTGAGGAGAGGAAGGCGAGGCGCGTCGGTGTTGGCCACTCGCTTTTCGAGGTGAAGAAGGAGGGTTGGGCCAGGGTCTCCTTCATCGGTCCCGCCAACTCCGGCAAGTCAAGCCTAGTCAGGGCACTGACAGGCGCTCCGACTCCAGTGGGCGAATACCCACTCACGACCAGCAGACCCTACCCGGGCATGCTCCTCTACGAGAACTGCGAAATACAGCTCCTAGACCTTCCGGCCGTACTGACTGAGGAGCTTGAGGAGACTGCCCTCGCTCCCAAAACAATCGGGCTTGCACGGACGAGCGAGCTGCTGGCCATCGTGGTTGACGCCACAAGGGATCCCGAGAGACAGTTCTCCGAGGTAGCGAGGCTTCTCGACGACTACGGTATCTCGCTGAGGCCTAAGAAGTTTGAGGTACAGATTAACAGGACGGACAGCGGTGGCCTGAGAATAGTGATCCAGGGGACCGTGGAGGGCGGCTACCAGGCGGTCAGGGATCTGATCCACTCCCTTGGAATAAGGTCAGCGATAGTGAAGATAGTCGGCGATGTCTCGCTCGAAGAGCTTGAGGACGAGCTTTTAAGGCGGCCAGAATACATAAGCAGCCTTATCGTCGTCAACAAGGCCGATGAGGCGTCCGAGGAGGCCTCGAGATCCGTTGAGCGTCTGATCGGGCTGGGATATAACGCGATCGCGGTCTCAGCCCTCTCCGGAGATTTGACAGGCCTCAAGAAGGCGGTCTTTAGCTCTCTCAACATGATCAGGGTATATACGCGGAAGGACGGCATCGTCTCCCAAAAGCCTCTTCTGCTGAAGAGGGGCGTGACAGTCGCGGAACTGGCTGGGAAGATCCATAGAGATTTCGCGGAGAGGATGAAGTATGCTAGGGTCTGGGGCCGATCTGTGAAGGTTCAGGGAGAGAGGGTGGGGCCCGAGCACATTCTCGAGGACGGAGACGTAGTAGAGCTGAAGATCTGATCAACAAGCATAGCTGCGGGAAGAATCTATATTGCTCCTCACAAACATTCATGATCAGCATGCAGCTCAGGTTCCAGAGAAGCATAGTCGAGGCAAGACTCGCACCGCCGGGCGCCGAACAGTCTGAGGCAGTTCATAGGATCGAGATTAGGGCCGACCCCCTGACCGGGAGGAAAAGCAGGATCAATGTAGAGAGGGTGAGAAGGCCGCGGCAGGTCTCGCTAGATCATAGCCTCATGAAGACTTTAGCTGCCGAGTCCGAGAAGGGATGCCCGTTCTGCCCAGAGAATGTTGAGAGGGCCACGCCCACGTTCACCAACCTTCCCTACCGGCGGCTAAGGCTAAACGACTGCCTAGTCTTTCCAAACCTATACCCCTTCACCAAGCACCACGCAGTCACCGTCTTCACGAGTAAACACTTCGTCCCCCTAGAGCAGATGGGGTGGCGCGAGCTGAGAGATGGCATCGCATGCTCGATACAGTTTCTCCGCGACTTATCAGGGGCTGATCCCCAGGCCAAGTACTGGTACATCAGCTGGAACTATTTGCCACCCTCTGGAGCAAGCATAATCCACCCCCACTTCCAAGTGCTGGCAGACGTCGAGCCTACTACGCTCCTACGCCTAGAACTCGAGGCGAGCAGGAGGTTTCGAGAGGAAACTGGCCTCTGTTACTGGGATAAGCTTCTGAGGGCTGAGGAGGAGGCGGGAGAGAGGTTTTTGGCGCGCGGGAGGACTGTCGCATGGCTTGCAAGCTTCGCCCCCATCGGAAACAGGGAGGTGCTGGCCATTTTTGAGGGGAAGCCGAGCCTCGCATCTCTGGATGATGCTGATGTAGAAGAGTTTGCCAGGGGCCTCGCCGTGATTACTCGATACTATGCCGAGACGGGGGTCACAAGCCTAAACATGGCCCTATACTCAGCCCCACTTGAAGAGGGGGCGGGAGAATACTTCTATCTCCACGCCCGCGTAATCTCGCGTCCAGCCCCCACCCAGCTATACGTAAACGACGACGGATTCATGGAGAAGCTAAACTGGGAGCCGGTGATCGACACCCTCCCGGAAGAACTTGCAGAGTCTTTACGTATGAATGAAAGAATGAGAATATAGAGAGAGTGAGGTTGAGTGGGAAGAGGGGGAAAGAGTGGTGGGAGGGGTTGGTTAGTCTATAGGCCTCGGCAGCAAGCCTTGGAACCCCGGACACCGGGATTATAATCTCTCAGCTCGCCGGAGAATAAGCTCCGGCGATTAAAAATAACCAGCCCCCGGTGTGTATAGTTCTGGGGTTTTTCCCCTCGCTGCCGGGGGCCTATCCCGGTGCCTGTGCCGTCACCACTAGTTGCCTGATCTTTTTCACCAGCTCCCAACATTATCGTCCACTTGGTCTATTCTTGTAGTATGCCATCGAGAGTCTAACGATAGCCTGATGTAGCTTACCATCATAGATCTTCTGTCTTCGCTTCCTTCTCGACCTCACCGGCCTGTAGAGACCCATAAGCCTCTTCAGACCCCTTAGAGAACTATTGACGAAATCAATGTATGTTAGTAGCTCAGCCAGAACCTCCCTTCCCGCCATGCTGTCGCTTATCCCCAGCTTCTTAAGAAGCATGTTGTAGGCCGGATACCTTTTATCCGCCTCCTCAGCTATCCGTCTCTCCATCTCCTCCATCTGCTTCTCTATGGAGGAGATTGCTGGCTTCAGAACCGCCTTCTCAACCTGATAGTCTCCAAATAAGCATTTTTGCTCATCTCCCGGTAGTGTCCAAATAACGGGTTTATATAGCTGAGGTCCTCCTGAAATAACCTCGCGAGTAGAAATAGACGCCCTAAGACGGTATTTAAAGCCTTATCCGGACAATAGCTCGGGTAAGACGAGAACTCTTATCTATGGAGGTAGTAAGTGGTTTGGTGAGGATGACGCTTGACGCCTCAATAACGGTAGAGACAAGGTATTACGCATTTCTCCACGAGATAACCGGGGTGCGGGTGGAGAGGTTTAATCTCGGGGCGGGGGCGACCGTGCAGACCCTCATTGAGGCTCTCAACCGCAAGTATGGGGATAGGCTGAGGCAATACGTCTTAACGGAAAAGGGAAGTCTTAGGCCAAGCATAGCCGTGGCTATAAACGGTCAGAAGATAACTGGTGACCCTTTACGACATCCACTGAAGGATGGCGACGTCGTAGTTATAATTCCTCCGATCTCCGGCGGCTCATCTCCTCAGCCGTCGCAGAGCCTCTAAGTCCATGGTACCGTAGGTCCTATAGACATTTATGATTAACATGAGCCCCACTGTTATGACCGCGGCGCCCGCGGCTATCGAGAGCACAACGAGGGAGAGGGCGTAGGGGTCTACTCCAGCTCCGCTGGAAGAGGCGAAGACAACTAGGTTCAGGTTCGCCGCGTTCACCATCAGCTCTATGCCGATCAGCTGTTTGATAATATTCCTCTTCGATGCAAGGGTATAGATCCCTATGCTGAAGATGAGCCCTGAGAAGACGATGTAGATCATCACATTAAGAGCCACGCCCTATTCACCCTCCCTGAGAAGCATCGAGACGCCGATGATTATCCCTATGACGACTATTATGACCCCAGTGAGGGCGGGGAAGAAGCCGCCTAAGAGGTAGTCGCTGAGGACGGTGCCCAACTCCTGAAGCCCCCCTGACAGGATCCTCTTGGTGTTCTCCCCCCAGTATGCGTATATTGGCGGCCTGGCTGCTAAGCTGGTGATGAATAGTGCCGCGAAGAGGACCGAGGAAAGGATGCCTATTATCTCGCTGACCCTCATGTCTCATCACGCCTGTTTGTAAGCATTATCATGAATAGGAAGAGGGCCATGACGCCACCCGAGTAGGCTATGATTTGGAGAACACCCACATGTACAGCTCCCAGCATTATGAAGATGGCCCCTACCAGTGCTGTGAAGACGAGGAGGCCGAAGACTGTCCTCGTCAGGTTTCGTGTCTCTACCGAGAGTATGGCGAAGAATGTCGCGATGATTAGAAGGAGTAGCTCTAGGGTCTCTGTCACCAACCCTGCCCATAGCTGCATAGCCGCCTCTACAAATATCTGTCACCGGGCCATGGCGGATCCGAGCATCAACCCATGCCGCACTGCCGGATATAGGCATGCAATGGGCACAAGACACGCCAAGAATATCATAGAGGCGTGCGCTGCCTCGAAGAGGGGGTCGCGGCTGAGGCCTGTCAAGACTCCCAACATGCGGAGAGTCACACAACGGCGCCCAGGAATAACCACGTAACAGCATCCCGTTTGTAACCAGCTTATCTCACTAGGCCTTCTAACGCTAGCCCCTAGGAAGAATGAGAGACCACCAATCTTCCACTCCTCTTTAAGAAGAGTTTACGAATCGCCAGACACGTCCTGACTGATAATGTCCGGATAAGGTGTTATGTTTAAGGGCCGGTTGGTGTGTCTTGTTTGTTATGGATTTTGTGTCCTTATTTTCGAGTTGTTTTATGCGTAGTAAAAGAGTAGGGAGGTTAAGGTCCTAGCAGTATTGGGCTACATGTTTCATGGTAGCTGTAGGAAGGTCTCTAGGGTTCTGAGCTTGGCTTTGGAGCCGATAAGCAGGTCGGCGGTACACTACCTCGCAGGGAAGTTATCTGAGGTCAGGGCTGCTGAGCCTAGGTATAGGAGATGCGTAGCGGTTGATGAGACTAGGCTACGTGTTAAGAAATCCTATGTATATGTATGGTCTGCCGTAGACGTGGATTCTAAGGAATTATTGGCTCTGGAGGCGTCTTATGGGAGGAGCTGCCTAAACGCCCCTAGCATTCCTCAGGAAAGCATTAAGGATGTGTACAAACAAGCCGTTGGTATTGGTTGATAGGGGTCCAGGGTATAAGTGGGCGTTTGAGAGGCTTGGCCTAGAGTATAGGCATGAGAGGTTCGGCATGAGGAACAGGGTAAAGAGGCTCTTCAGATACCTAAAGGAGAGAACTGTAGTATTCCACCACAAGCTACGCGCGAGAGACCACATACAGGGAATAAACAACCTAAAGCTATTCCTAAGCCTATTCACGATATACTATCAGGCCGCGAGGACAGGAAGGTGAGCAAAAATGCTTATTTGGACACTATCTCCGGACTTATCTAAAAGTTAAAATACGTGTTGGATAGAAGTAGGAACCGATTATGCAACCAAACTTGGGCCGGCTGATGTTTAACTTTGGAATCATAGTACTTTTCCTCGCCCTGATACCTCTGCCGTTTTTAGATCCTGGGAGCCCAGAGTTCGTGGTTGATGTTATTGGTCTTTCCGTATGCCTCATGTTTCTTTTCGCTGTTTTCCTTGATATACGACGGCAGGCGTCTCTTGAAAGGAGAAGGGGAAAAAGGTAGTTAACTATTTTAAAACCTTCCCATCATAGGGGGCGTTCCCAACTCTTATTTGTCATTTATAAGCTTTAAAGCTACATTTATAAGTGGTCAGGGAAGAGTTTTACGAATTTTTGGATAGTCCCA
>JAVVGN010000011.1:0-38433 GCA_032249095.1 Candidatus Caldarchaeales archaeon
GCCGCCAAATCCGGCCCCTACTACAACAATCTTCATTTTGGATTACGGTTTTTTTCCCAGATTAAAATATCTTCATCAACATCTATGTCTGTTGTAGTTTTTACTTCAAAATCTAGGGAGACTCCCCTCCCAAGATCAGGTTTTATAAAGACTTCCAATAATTTTGATAAACAATCACGCTCTTAATCCATTGTTTGTTGGTGGGTTTTTATATCTTTACTATTGTTTTGATCTTCTCTATTGTTGGCTGTTTGTTTGTGTTTCTCTGTAGCTGGAATAGGCTTAGGTATGTGTTTAGGTTGTCCTTGGATATGCCCCTATGTACTGATAGCCATTGTCTTAGTATTGATGCCCTGTTCTCGCAGTTATTTATATGAACATCTCCTCTGGCATATTCTCCCATAGAGTGGTTTACGTAATCATGCCTGTATCCCATGCTTTGCAGTATGCTGTATGATGGGGAGTTGTCTGTGTATATCTTGGATCCTGCCTCTATATGCCTTGATGCTATCCTAGCTACAGTCTCACCCCTAACATCCCTAGAAGGTATGTATACCTCATGGCCGTTACGGCCTACTATGGTGAATACTGGGATAACGTCCTTATCCCACTTACCCCTACCCCTCCCAGCCCTCAAACCCCTACACCTAGGCCCCCTACCTAGAAGTATTATCCTACTGTGGTTGCCCCTACCCTTCAGACCAGCATTCACATAGACCTCATCCACCTCAACATCCCCTGAGACCCTCCAATAACGCCTAACATACCTCTCCACAGCATACATTATCCTCCTGAACGATCTGTATACGGAGCCATAGCTACGCCCAACATCTATGGAGGCCCTCAAGAGAGGGACATTAAGGCATCCAGACAGATAAGCTATGAAAAGCCTCTCGTTAAGGGGTATCCTTGAGTATTCGAAATCAGTACCGCTCTTATCGTTGAAAGTCCTTAAACAGGCCTTACACCTATACCTCCTATACACACCCCTATACCAACCCCAACCTATAACAGACAGAGAACCGCAGTAGACACACCTAACACCACCAGACCACCTAACCTCCCTCAAAAGCCTAGCAGCACAGGCCTCAGAAATAAATATAGATAGAAGGTCGGACAGTATCCCCAACAGTCATAAAGACCATAAAAATAAACCCTACAACCACCAACACAAAATGGATTAAGAGCGAAATTATTTTTAGCTCGCGCATATTGTTGGTGGCTGGTCGTTGAAGTCGCCAACCATCGTCTTTACCGCACCCTTAAGACTCGCTATTGAGGAGAGGGAGGTCAGAGAGCCCGCACCCACAGAATTTCTGGCCAGGGCTAGGGTATCTGCCATAAGCACCGGCACGGAGATGACGCTCTTCTCAGGCACATTTCCCGAGGGCAGTGTCTGGGCGAGAATAGCCCAGTACCCCATTACGCCCGGTTACTGCCACGTAGGCGAGGTGATCGAGGTGGGGAGCGAGGTGAGGGGGGTGCAGAGGGGTGAGCGGGTCGTGGGATGGAAACCTCACACTATGTATGCCCTGTACTCTGTGGGCGACTTCTGGGTTAAGGTGCCCGAGGAGGTTGGGGACGATGAGGCCGCAACCCTACCTCTAGCCATAATCTCGCTCAATGGTGTTCGACGCGCAAAGCTCGAGCTTGGCGAGAGTGTAGCGGTCTTCGGGCTCGGCCCCATTGGGATCTTCGCATCGCTCTTCTCTAGGATCGCGGGGTGCAGACCGGTGATTGGGGTCGATGTCGTGGCGAGTAGGCGTAGGCTTGCGGAGAGATGCGGGGCGGTTCACGTCACACTTGACGGCAGTGAGGTTGGGCTTGTCGATAAGGTGAAGACGCTGACGCGGGGGCGGATGCTTGACGTTGTTTTTGAGACGACTGGGAGTCCAGATGCGATAGTGAGGGAGGCGCAGTTGCTTCGCCCCCAAGGACGCCTCGTCGTTCTAAGCAGTCCTCGAGGCCCAACACTCTTCGACTTCCACGACTACTGCAACAGGCCCAGCCTCACAATAATTGGCGCACACGTCACTTCACACCCGCCCCATGAAAACCCCAATGATCCATGGACAAGAGAGAGGAACGCCGAGCTGTACCTTGATCTTGTGCGTGAGGGTCTGATACAGGCCAAGCAGCTAATCACTCATCGGTTCCCTTGGAGGGAGGCGGCTGAGGCTTACCAGCTCCTCCAGAGGGATAGGGGAGAGACGGGCATAGTCATCCTTAACTGGGCCTGAAAATCCAGGATGGCCGCTACGCGGGCGCCATCGATAAAGGTCACGACACTCGTCTCTTTAGTCCTCGACCAAGAACATACCCCACATGCCCATCGATACATGTCCAAGTATGTTGCAGACATAGTAGTAGGTGCCGGGCTTGTCGGCCTTGAAATAGATCGTTGCCGAGCCTCCCGGATACACTAGGCTTGAGTAGGCCCCCTCGAAGGCGGGTTTAGCGCCAGGATCGTCCTTCGCATCGCTCACAACCATAATGGCGTGATACAGCGTCCCCACGTTGATCAGCGTGATCTTGACCGTCGAGCCGCTCTTCACCCTTATCGGGGGGCCGGGAGATGATATAGAGTCTCTGGTAAGCCCGAAGCCAAACCTCCCCCCAGCCTCGCCCGCATAGATCGTCAGATCGACGTCTGGTGCGGCCCCACTGTCTAGGCGGCCCTGCGGCGGGGCTTGTGCAGGGGCGCCCCACATCCACGCCATGCAGGGGCACTGACCCATCATTTGCCACATCCAAGACCCTCTGCCACCCATCATCGCGGGTCCGCCCCACCTGTATGTGTATGCGTCGTTCGGATAGGGAGCAGCCGTGTAGGGCGGAGGCCCTCCGGATAGCTGCGAGAGGCTAGACAGGACCCCAATCATCAAGAGAACCACGGCCGGCAGGCCGGCGACCACTATAAGCCAAGGCCACCTCAACGTTTGATCACCATCCAACAACAGTATACTCCTCCACCGATATAACATGTTCCTGAAACACTGGTGTAACGGTGGGCGAGAATTATATCGTGGGTGAGGGGGTTACTGGGCCTCGGCCGAGCCATTCTGGCGCAGCCTCTTAGGCCTCAGAATCTTAGTCTTGCCGTAAGGCGTGGATTCTACGAGCCCCCTTTGCTCCAGCTGCCTGACCAGCCGGTGGGCCTTCACCCTAGAGAGGGCAAGCTCCCTCGCCAAGTCCCTCTGAGTTATACGCTCCTTACTGACGATCAGGTCCAGCGCTTTCTTCTCAATTTCGAGGAGCCCCGCGACCTGCAGACCCGATTCAGCACCGTCCTTGCTCTGCCCCATAGACTGCCCCATAGAGATGTAGTAGATCGAGAGGGCCATAATCAAGACGCCAGCAAGTAACGAGAATAGGCCTATGGGAGCTGGGAATTGGCCCGCCCACATCATGCCACACATAGGGCAGGAGTGTGGGACGGGGGGTGCTAGGTGCATGTATATCCCGACGATGATGGGTGTGAGGATTAAGGTTAAGGACGCTACGATTAGGATGATAAGTAGAGGCTGCCTCGTCGCCAAACCCGCCAGATCTAGCTTCTGCGGTGTTGATAAGCTTTCACTAAGAGAGGGACCATAGAGAGATCTTGGTCGTCTGTTAGTCTGGTCTTGGGTATCCGTATAGTGTTGTCTGCCCTTTTCTCCTGAATATTGCTTCGTTTCCCCACAAGTCCGACCGTATTGGGATGTTTTACGCGTTTTAGTTTAGGTCTCTCCTTCCTTATTCCTATCTCTTTCTCTTGTGTGTCCGGCTCTTAGTGAGTGCGGGGTTGGGGATGACCCGATTATTGGGGCCGGTCGGTGTTCTTCTCCGAGCAGGTGATGGGGATGGAGGGGGATGGTGGAGAGATTCCAGTTGATAGCTAGGCCGTATGAGGTCAAGGCGGATGGAGAGGTGGATGAATAGTGGGTAGATACCTGCCGCGGGAGCTTCGGATAAAGCTGTACGGTGACGTTGTTGCCCTTCGTAGAGGCGGGCTGACGTATAGAGGGATTATTGAGGAAGTGTGGCGAAGATACGGAGTCAGGATCTCTAAGTCGTTGATAAGTGAGTGGCTACGTGGGGTACATAGCCCATACAATGGTAGACGGATACCTTCACTAGAACTGTTGAAGCCTTCGGAGGAGTTGGCGTATGTGATAGGTGTGGTCCTAGGCGATGGGTATCCTAAAATGAAAAGGCGCGTTATCAAAGGCTACAACTATGTCTGGATAGGCCTTAAGGCTAGGGACTAGGGATAGGGAGTTTGTAGAGGGGTTTGGCAGGTGTCTTGCAAAGGTTCTGGGCAGGAGACAAATAAGGCCGAGATACGTGAAATCTTCAGGTAGGTATGTCGTCGAAGCTGAGTCTAAGACGCTATACGAACTCCTCAAAAAGCCAGTAGACCTCGAGAGGCTGAGGAGATACATAGAGTACTGTGAAAGATGGGTGGCGGCTTTCCTCAGAGGCTTCGCAGACTCAGAAGGATGTGTTGACAAGAGGGGTTACATATTTATCCTCAACACTAACCTTAGACTACTTACATATATTCATGGATCTTCTTAGGAGACTTAACATTGAATCTATGGGACCAATACTCAAAGCCACGCGGGGAACTGTAATACGTGATCCTAGGACGAGGGAGCAATACGTAACCAACATGGATTGCTACTATATCTATATTCGAGCCAGCAGTAACGCAAACTCCTACAAATACATCGGATCCACAATAAAGAGAAAACAACAACGCCTAGAAGAGTACACCAGGGAAATCACCAGAAGACCTACTCCCCAACCATTTCCCCCATTCAACATCCTCAAAATAATAACTAATATTGGGGCCGGCCGGATTTGAACCGGCGACCTCCGCCGTGTGAGGGCGGCGTCATAACCGCTAGACCACGGCCCCCACGTAACCACAGAACCCACTGGCTCCAAATAACTTTATCAGCTTATGTCTTGTATCTTGGGTATCCGTATAAAGTTGTTTGTCCCTTTCCCCTGAATATTACCTCGTTTCCCCATAGGTCTAGCTGTATTGGTACGTCGCCGTGTATTGGGGCCACTACTCCTTATATTTGGGGCCGGTGGGTGTTCTTCTCCGAGCGAGTGGTGAGGAATAGGGGGAAGAGGTTGGGAGTGGGATGGTGGTGAGGTTCCAGTTGGCGGCGAGGCCATACGAGATAAAGACCATAGAACGAGGGGTGATCTAAGTGAGTAGGGTCTTCGTAGACTTCGGCCGCAACAGGGTTTATGCCCTTCCAGAGGATGGTGGTGAGGTGGTGGTCTTCGGCGACTTCTTGGAGATGTTTGGGAAGTTGAGGCCGAGGGTTGTGGTTGCTGATAGTTATCTGAGGAGGCTCCTACCAACCATGACGCGGCTTGACGGGGCGGTGTCCCTGAGGCTTGGAGATTTGAAAGCGGTCTCCGAAGTGAGAAGGAACAATGGTCTTAGGAAGACGGATGAGAACGACGTTAAGGCTCTGAGGCAGATGTTCTATGAAGCTCCTGATCTGTTCCAGCCGCTCTATGCTTCGTCGTTGGAGCTTGAGGTTAGGGCTCTGGCGGAGCTTTGGGTGGAGATGGCTGGGATAAAGAAAATGGTAAAGCATACGCGTACTGTAACGGCGAGCCCGTTAGCAGCCGAGGCCCACAAAGTACTTCAACGCTACGCCGACAGGCTGGGGCGTGGCCTCCTCCATCTCCCTTCCAGCCCTCTGGGTCTCTCTAACGTCTGGCTGGAGAAGCCCAACCCTCCCCCCTCTTTCCCATACTCATGAAGCCTCTATTTCATATATTCATAAACTCTCCCCAACATATAGCGCCCCAACCTAGTCACTCGGTTTTTCGTACAACCAGCAGGTCTTCGCGAGTATACCTGGGCTCCGGCAAGGTCTCGAGAGGCCTACCGCGTAGTAACTCTAAGATTAACTTTTACCCGCACCTGCTTGACCGTCTATGCGAGAGGCCTACCGCGTAATACTCGAATCCCTCGGCACACCACACAGGCGGGTCCAATACCCTTCTGCCATCTATTATCAGGGGCCTCCGCATCAGGGCCTTGACCTTGGAGGGCGAGAGGGTGGCATATTCCTTCCATTCTGTCGCGATTATGGCTGCATCGGCCTCCGTGAGGCAGGAATCTAGGTTGCTGTGATAAGCCACGGAGTCGCCTAGGACCTGCCTACCGCTTTCCAGCGCCTTGGGATCGTGTACATGAACCTCGGCCCCCCTCGAGGAGAGCTCCCTAGCAATAGCTACGGCCGGCGACTCACGCACGTCATCTGTACCCGGCTTAAAGGCCAGTCCAAGCAGCGCTATCCTCTTCCCACCGATGCCGCCCAGCGCTGCCTCAGCCATCTCCACAACACTGAGCCTTTGACTATCGTTTAGTTCGAGCGTAGCGCGGAGCAGTGATGCGTCTAGACCAAGCTTCTCTGCTGAGCCTGCTAGCGCCCTGAGATCCTTTGGCAGACAGCTCCCACCGAACCCTATCCCAGCGCGGAGGAAGTGTCCCCCGATCCGAGGGTCAAGCCCCAGCCCCCGCGCCACCTCTACCACATCTCCTCCCTCGACGCGCTCGCATATCCTCGCTATCAAGTTGATGAAGCTTATCTTCATCGCGAGGAAAGCGTTCGTCGCCAGCTTCGTCAGCTCAGCATTAACCGTGTTGGTGATTATCGTGGGGATCGCGCGGGGGGCGTATAGTTCTCTGTAAAAATCTTGGAGAACATATGCAGCCTCCTTCTGCTCAGCACCAATTATTATTCTGTCAGGGTTGGCGGTATCTGCTAAGGCCGACCCCTCCCTCAAAAACTCCGGATTAAAGCACAGGTGGAATCCCTCGCCGCAAGATCTTCCACTTCTCTCCTCAATAAGCGGCCGGACTACCTCCCATGTGGTTAAGGGCGGTACCGTGCTCTTCAGGACAACGAGCGGTTTACCCCCTCTCCGCCGAGCCAAGGCATCCCCAACGTCCACGGCGGCCCCCCTTACCTGCGAGAGGTCTGGAACACGGTCGGGTCCGACGGGGGTTCCCACCGTGATGAAGAATATATCCACATCCTCCTCGGCTCTGTCGAGCCTTGTCCTGACTTCGAGCGTATGTTCTGAGAGAGTTTTACGGAGAAGCTCCTCAAGCCCCTCCTCGTAGATGGGGGGAGTTCCGCGACAAATCTTCTCAGCCTTCACCTCATCCTTCTCCACACAGATCGTCTTAACGCCGCGAGATGCTAGAAATGTGCTGAGGGTGAGGCCCACGTAGCCTGCGCCTATGACGGCCACAGCCTTAGCCCTACCCAACCCTCCTCGTGGATGGGCCGGCCTCTGTCAGCTTTTAGTGTTATTCTGTGACTTCGTTGAGAGTTCGTAGGAGATCTTGAGAGCCTCCCAGTAGAGCTGTGGAGACCCTACATCTAGCTTCGCATAGTCGCCGAGTTTCAAAGCCAGCACCTTATACCCCCACTCTATCAGCCTCTGTATCCCGTCGGTTAGCTGTATCTCGCCCCCCACGCCCGGCCCGACCGTCTTGAGAGCCCTAAATATCGACGCATTAAAAATGTATAGGGGCACTATCGACAGGTTCGAGGGAGGAGTTTCCGGCTTCTCTAACACTTGGACGACTTTCAGAAACTCGCCGCGACCCTCGACAATGGCGACGCCGTATTGCTTCGGGTTCTCGACCTCCTGAAGCAATAGGAGAGCATCCGGAGACTCCTTCTCGAAACATCTATACATCCTCTCGACGACCCTCTGGCCATCCACTATGTATGTGTCCCCCGCGTGGACAAGGAAAGCTGACTCGCCGACCGACCTCTCACATAGTAGCACGGCGTGGCCGAAGCCTAGGGGGTGGGGCTGATTTATCCAGACCATAATGGAGCTGCTCAGCTTCCTGTAAAATTCTTCGAAGTCCCACAGCAGGGGTGAGCCATGATTTCTCATCAGCTCGAGGTAGCCGTAGTCGGGTGTAAAGTGGTCCTCAACCGCCCTCTTCCCCCGGCCGACCACGAATATGAATTCCCTTAAACCAACCTCGTAGAGCTGCTCAAAAATGAGTTGAAGTATCGGCTTGACGCATAGAGAGTTTCTCGCAGTCCTAGAAAAGATGGGGAGCATCTCTTTAGGCTGCTCCTTGGTGGCTGGCAACATCCTAGTCCCCAGCCCCGCAATAGGCAGGACAGCTTTTAGGTCGCCGATATCCTTTCCCGTCATGCTGATTCAATCTACTGGGGAGAAGTCTACTAAGATAGGTCTTTCGCTATATTTTTCGTAGGAGCAGGACTGTGAATGCAGCGATTCCTGCGGTCCCGGCCATGATTCTGGCCAGCTCCGCCCTCGGCTTCCTAGCCATGAGGATAGATAAGGCCCAGGCCGCTAGGGAGGGTTGGAGGCTGAGCGAGAGGAGCATCCTCTGGTACTCGGTGACGGGCGGAGGACCCGGAGTAATCTCGGCGGCCCTTATCTATAGGCATAAGACGCTCCACAAGGCTCTCCTCGTACAGGCCGCTCTAGCGACCGTTCTCGTCTACTCCGTGGCTATTGCTGGCTTCTCTACCATCTGAGACCCTTTTCCTCCTGCTATATTTCCTCGGGCCCCACCTGAGGGTGTGGCCGCACCTCGGGCACCTCGCCCCGGCATCGCGTATCCACCCGCAGCAGTGGCCGCAGTACCTCTGCCCCTAGAGTATCTTGGGGGAGTGGGCATGCTACTCCTCCCTCATCGATTCCGGAGCACCCTCCCCCAGAGCTTCCCTCACAGCTCTGGTGAATGCCTTGAGGCCGTCCATCTTGAGCCTGAACCTCCTCTCCCTCCCGTCGACCGTCAGGACGCTCACGGTGGCGACCTCCTCATACCTCCATGGGATGTTGTAGGATCCCAGGACCGTCGCCTCCGTCGCGGTCGTGTAGTCTATATCCCTGACGGCTCTCCAGGGAATATACTCGGCCCCCACGACCAGCCCGTGCCTAGGACCTCTACCCACTTCCCGGTCAATCCGTTGTGGAAGAACCCCAGGTAGAGTCCTCCGGCTATCGTCAATGCTTGTAGGCAACGCGTCTATTATGATTTACTGTAGGATATGATCCTGTCGAGGGGTGGTCTAAAGTATACATGGATTTCTCAGCCTATCAGTTATTGCTCCAGAAGCTGTCCTCAGTGCGTATCCAATGAACTCGGCGGCGCCCGTAAGCCCACCAATAATTACTGCGCTAGCACCAAGTAAGCCCAAGTATGGCCCTATGACGCCTCGGGCTCCCCCATATGTTACAACGCCAAAAAGACTAACAATTCCCATAAGCAACACGAAACTTCAAAGCCAGTCTCTTTACATCCGTGCTCAACTTCGTCTTCAATAAACGCAGGCAACTCTTAACCATTAGGAAGAAATGTGTAGCCTTATCTCGAATAAATTCCTGTGAGGCGTGCTTCCGCTATTACGTGTCCTTTGATCGAGTTTAGTAGCTCTTGCCTACTCATTCTGGGCTTTAGATCTAATACTTCGTCCAGAGCATACATCTTAAAGACGTATCTATGAGGCTTTCCAGGCGGTGGGCAAGGGCCGCCATATCCTACCCTACCAAAATCGTTAACTCCCTGCAAAGCGCCGCTCGGCAATTCATCCACCTTTTCAACCACTTCCTCCAGCCTGTTTATGTTTGCTGGAAGATTATAGAGTAGCCAGTGTGTAAAGATGCCGCCCGGCGCGTCAATGTCCTCCACTATCAGTACAAAGCTCTCCGTTGTTAGTGGATAATCACTCCAGTGGAGAGGAGGCGAGATATCTAGGCCATCGCAGGTATACTTCGCAGGAATTACTCCACCATCACTAAACGTCTCACTACCTAGTTTAAATGATACTGCGGTCGTCTTCTCTGAGTAAGTGATCATTGGAGCGAGGTAAAGCGCTAAAGCAGCCAATCCCACAATCATCACTACGACTATAATTATTATGAGCCTCCGCATTCGCCTGCTACGTAAACTAAATACCGAGAGGAAAGATATAACATTTTTTATCAAGGTCCAGATAGTGTCCAAATAAGCATTTTTGCTCACCTCCCCCTCGCAGCCTGATAGTATAGTGTGAATAGGTTTAGGAATAGCTTGAGGTTCGTGATTCCCTGTACGTGGTTTCTCGCGCTCATCTTATGGTGGAATACTACAGTTCTCTCCTTCAGGTATCTGAAGAATCTCTCTACCCTGTTCCTCATGCCGAACCTCTCATGCCTATACTCTAGGCCAAGCCTCTCAAATGCCCACCTATACCATGGGCCTTTATCAACCAATACCAACGGCTTGTTTGTACACATCTTTAATGCTTTCTTCAGGAATGCTAGGGCATTCAGGCAGCTCCTACCATAAGACGCCTCCAGAACCAATAATTCCCTAGAATCAACGTCTACAGCAGACCAAACATATACGTGGACTCCTTTAACTGATAGCTTGGTCTCATCAACAGCTATACACCTCCTACACCTAGGCTCCTTAGCAACCCTGATCTCAGATACCTTCTTGGCGAGGTAGTGGACGGCAGACTTGCTTATAGGCCCCAAACCATGCTAAGGACCCTAGAGACCTTCCTACAGCTACCATGGAACATGTAGTCCAACACTGCTAGGACCTTAACCTCCCTACTTTTTTATTACGCATAAAACAGCCCGAAACTAGGGCCACAACATCCATAGCATACAAGACACATCAACCGGCCTTTAAATATAACGCCTTATTTGGACACTATCCATGCGAAGAGACCCTTACATAAATCACAGCTTTCCTTGAGACATCAGGCTTGACGAATCCCATTAACGCTCAACCTCGCTCTAAGGTATCCTCCTCTTACCACCAACAGTTCTGACAACACTTATCTTCCCTTCCCTATCCCACTTCCTAAGCGTATTGGGATGAACCCCCAAACCTCCTCAGGCCTCTCGGAGAGTCAACAGCTTTTCAGACACCATGTAAATAAAGTTAAGAAAAGTTATATTCAGAAACTGCTGATGAACCCTAGATGGGAGAGACCCGCGTGAAGTTTAGGGTCTACAGCGGCGAACGCTTCACAGAGCTAGAGGGGCTTGTAGATACAGGAGCCACCTTCACGAAGATCCCGAGGTCTGCAGCCTCCAAGATAGGGCTTCAAGCCAAATACGAGGCCGAGATCATGCTAGGAGATGGAAGAACCCTGAAAAGAGGTCTCGCGCTGGGAGAGGTTGAGGTAGAAGGCGTCAAGAGACCTATCCTCATAGCAATCGGGGGAGATGAAGAAACACCCATAATCGGATACACCACCCTCGAAGTTTTAGGCTTCAAAGTAAACCCACTGACTGGAAAGCTTGAAAGGACACCAGCAATAGAACTTTAAAGCGGCAGAACACTGAAACATTCTTTGGATTTGTTAAGGTTATTACAGTGTAGTCGATAGCAGATGCTGTGGAGGGCTTGGTATGTTTGACACTCTCCACGGCTGAAGCCGGGAGATTCTCGGTTTGTCGGCCCGAGGCTTCATCCTACCGAGTTCTGGGCTGTGTCAAACCAGCCCCTAGATACGGCATGTAGCCGTATCCCCGCTTTGCTGGAGCCACCCCTCCCTTCTCGGCTCGGAGCCTTATTCCAGCCTTTGGACATCCGAGCCACATCCGAGCGACACGCTCAACATGAAATCATCCTAAGCTACATTTAAGCCTATCGACAATTCATCCCACGATTAAAAACCTTAGGCTTTCTTGTCGATTTTGGTAAGGGTGGCCTAAGTCTCCGTGAATGCCTTGGAGAGCTTATTGAAGAAAGAGTGTTGATGCGGGCCTCGCGATCCTTGAAAAGCTTTATAAATAGATAGAGCGTGTTGATGCTTGACTTTGAGGGCTGTCCTCGTGAGGATTTACGGCAGGATTCAGAGGGTCGGCTACAGGAGGTTCGTGCTAGACACTGCTCAGGAGCTCGGCCTCACGGGCTACGTCAAGAACGAGAAGGACGGCTCCGTAACCGTCTTCACTCAGGGAGATGATGCGGTCGTTGAGAAATTCATTGAGTTGTTAAAGTCACCCCCACAACCAGCACATGTCAGATCAGTAGACGTTAAAGACGCAAGACCCAGGCCAGCCCTGAAATACTTCGCGATCAAGCCATCACCACTACACGAAGAGCTACAGGAGGGTTTCGGAGCGATGCAGACAATCTTCACGGACTACTGGGGAGAATTCAGGAATTTTGTAGGAGAATTCAGAGACTACAGACAAGAATTTAGAGACTACAGACAAGAGTTCAGGGACTTCAGACAAGAGTTCAAAGACTACAGGGAAGAGTTCAGAGACTTTAGAGATGAATCGCTTAAGATAAGTAAAGAGATACTGGATGAGGTTAAGGGCGTGAGGAGAGACCTCCAGACAATCCTCGACGAAAGGCTGGCTAGGATGGAGAGGGATATAGCGGAGATCAAGGCAAAGATTGGGCTAACATAAAGAGACTGCCCAACCAGCTTATCCACAATAAGTACAGATCAGCTCTACACACCAAACACATTAAAGATCCAACACTATACGGGACTCTGTTAACTATCCGACAACGTGTGGGAAACGAGCATCACCCACATAGACACTCCACTCATAATCAAATCACACACCTATAAACAATTCTAGTAAATTACTCCTAACACATTGATTCTCCACTTATACTTTGTTCAGGAAATTATGGAAATTAGATATGGGTATTGATATAGATTAAGAGGCTTAAGTCAAATGCATTGATTCTAGACGCTGGATGTGCAGGAAGTCTTCTAAGTCATGAGTTAATTGCAAGCTCAAACTTTACCCGAGATTCGGCGAGAAAGCTCCCGACTTTAGTCGTGGAGATGAGTCGCCGTAAAGCTTAATAAGGTTTCTGGCTATTAAGACTTTGAGCGAGTCGCTCGTGAAGGCTAGGAAGACCATTAAGGCTAAGATTCTTGAGCTTCGTAGGGGCAAGGAGGAACTACTCAAACGAGAATACGAAAATTTTCAACGCCACCTTCATGGAGACAAATCTGTTCACACTATACTATCAGGCCGCGAGGACAGGGAGGTGAGCGAAAATGCTTATTTGGACACTATCGATTGAGGGCCACAACCAGTTAAATAACGTTATGGCTTGTCTAGGCTCGGTATGGAGTCGGATGGGTGGGTCGAGCTGGTGGGCTACGTCTCAAACCTAGGCTCCCTACTCGACTTTGAGATTGGCTTGGACGGCGGCTCGCTCAGCATAGGGCTAGACGGGGCCTCCATAACTGTTGTCAGGCTTTCGGAGGGCTGGGTAATAACCTACGAGAACTACTCTGAGGGGGTCAGGATAAGGGTTTGGAATGGTGAGGCTGAATACTACCGCGACGGCAGGCCCTGCATGAGGGGTTTAGACTCTGGCGCCCACAGGAGTCCCGACAAGGCGTTAGCCCTGATAGTCGGCCTCGCGGCGCCCACAGCCGTGTACTAGGCGCCGTATCTCCTGACCCTCTGTTGATACGTTCTTATCGCCCTCAGGAGATCTATGCGCCTGAATGCGGGCCAGTAGACATCCAAGAAGACCAGCTCGCTGTAGGCTATCTGCCAGAGCAGGAAGTTGCTGATCCTCTCCTCTCCCGACGTCCTGATTACTAGGTCTGGATCAGGCTTAGGGAGGCCATTCGTGTACAGGTTCTTCTCTATCACTTGCTCATCGACCTCGTCTGGGTGAATCTCTCCCCTCATGACCTGCTTCAATAGCTTCTTAACGGCGTCAACTATCTCCGCTCTCCCCCCATACGCAACCGCTATGTTGAGGTGGAACCTGTCGTGCCCTTTCGTCGCCTCCTCGAGCTTGAGAAGGCTCTCAGCCACCTTTGGGGGCAGGTAATTCAGCCTCCCAATAATCTTAAACCTAACCTTCTCCTTCCAAACCAGCTCCTCCGCCAGGAACCTCTCAACCTTCTCCAGCAAAACGTTGTAAAGATCCTCCAGCTCCTCCGGCGGCCTACGCATGATATTTTCTACAGACAAGACGTATAGGGTCACGACCCTTATACCTAGGTCGAGGCACCATCTGAGAAGCTCCTCGACTTTATCCGCGCCGTATCTGTAGGCCTGTGCCGTGCTTAAACCATGCATCCTCGCCCACCTCCTGTTCCCGTCCAAGATTAGGGCTAGGTGCTGGGGCATCTCTCTCCCCATGACGGTCCTCTCTAACCACTTCTCGTACAGCGAATACGCTCCGGCAAGCCTCAGTATCCTCTCTATCATTTCTTAAAGACCCTCACTCTCCTGATAGACCGTATAATGGTTATGGTCGTTAGAAGGGTCGCGAATCCTACGATCACTACTAGGATGAGCTGGATGAGATGAGCGATATTCTGGGTTACTAGGTATTCCCCGAAGAGCCTCACGATTATCCATAGGAAGAAGAAGACCACCAACGCCTGAACATGTCTCCATACCCTCGCACTACGCGCGACGTAATAGTAGAATATATTGTAGGCAGTGTTGAGGAAGGCTGCTACCGCTAAGAGGTCGACGCTACTCTTAATGAACACTCCAGTGAAAGACAGTAGGTATGGGCTCAGCTTGTCAAGCGTTACCGCACCACTATCCGGACCTATCAGCGTCTGTACGTGTGCCATGGCGTCGCTATATCCGGCCGCTAGGGCCACGAGTATCAGTATTAGGCTGACCGTCGCTGTGAAGATGCGTATCTGAGTCAGGCCAGGTTTATGGGATATCTCTGTAACATGCCTCAGAAGCGAGGCAACAAGGTTGTCTAACCCAAATCCACGAATGAGCATTACAATCCCCGCGAATATCAGAAGGGTGGTCAGTGTCAGTAAGTTGAAGAAGTATAGCATCCCGAGGACTATCAGGATTATTCCGGGGATCCCAAGGATCATGCGTGTGTAGGGCGCCTCGTAAACCAGCATTCTGAGATACCTGAGAAATATCATCCAGCTGGTCTCTATGCTTTGGCTCTGCTTCACCACAACGGTCCTGGCGGAGACCACCTTAAGGCGCGACGAGATTATGAAGGATGCTGACGGTGAGAGGGGGCCGTCAGACACCACGATACACTCGGTCGACCCTATCCTCGCTATAACATCCTCTATCTCTTGCGCGATCTTTCTGTCCCTCTCAAGGCCACCCTTAGGGCTCCCCGCCACGGTCACCAGCTCAACCCCGTTTGGCCACTTCCCATACTCCTCGTCATACAGCTTGATGGCCGCAAACATCGCGTTCGCGTCAGCATCCTCAGGGTCAGCCAACACTAGTTTGAGGGCCGCCTCCTGGTTAGCGTCCCTACCTATTATCGGGGTCTCTACTCCCCCTTTTACCCCAACGTCATTATCCTCGTCTATCACGATTATGAGAAGCGGCCCCCCAGCCATCCTCGACAACCTACACCATATACAGGCTCAAACATCTTGAGAATTTATTTTTTAGATTAGCCCTCGGTCTTGCCGCCGCTCAACTGCCAGAGGGCCTCGTCCTCCATGAGGATCTTCAGCTCCTCGAAGTCGAGCTTCTCCCCCCTCTCAAGCTTCTCTATCGCTTCCCTCTTCTTCTTAGCCTTCACCTCGCTAATGCGGCGCTTCATAATCTCCTCCCTCTTGCCCCTCAAAAGGCGATAGAGCTCGTATACCCTCGAGGAGGCTAGGATGCGCTCAGCCTCCAGCCTGTCCCTCACGTCCCTAGCCTCGACGTAGCTTGCATGGTGCTTATCTGCCTCGGCCTTGAGCGCGTCATACCTCTGGTTCAGCGCCTCCATCTCGGCACCGATCTTGCTGATCCTACTGGAGACCTCGTCCAGCCTCTTCCTCTTCTCCTCTAGCTCGTTCTTGACCTGTTCCATAGCGGGTGACAGCTCGTTGAGGGAGAGGTTTATCCTAAGCGCCTTCTCATACTCGAGGAGCATAGCCTCCATCCGCGAGGCCTCTTCGAAGAGTCTCCTCTCCTCCTCCCTAGATACGCGATGAGACGCTAGGTAGAGGTCTATCTCGTCCAGCCTCCGCTTTATCTTGTTGACATCCATCGAGATGCGGAGGCTCTTTAGCTCGCCTTTGAGCTGTTTCTTCTCGATTATGTAGTTGAGGAGTTTCTGTCTGAGGTCCCTTACATCCCTTCTTAAGACCCTCGCCTCCTCTATGAGTCGCGCCTTCTCCTCCTTCAGATTTCTAACTTCCTCTCTTATCCTCTTCATCTCCGCGTGTATGTTTTCGCGCTCCTCGGCGTGAAGCTTCATCCTCTTTGAAGCCTCCTCTATCTGCCTGTCGAGCTCGCCTATCTTCTCCCGCAGCTCGGCGATCTCCTTAGAGATCTGCTCCTCCATGCTCATGCAACCCACCTACCGCAGCTCATACTCACCCTCACCAACCATCTTGGTGACCTCGGCGTGGAGAGCTCCAAGCCCAAGCATTTTCATAGACGACACCATGACCACAGGAAACATTCTACCTATCTCGTGCATGATGCCTACGAGATCCCTTGTTATAAGCATTTGCATTCCACCCCCCTTAGACTCTATATCCACCTCCAAGGCCTCCCGCGACTCTATCCACCTCTTTATGCGCTTTAGGATACGCTTGGGGACAGCGTCGACCTTAGATATGGCGATTATTGTCTGGAGAGCTAGGGAGAAGTAGACCGAGGTTGTGAGGAAGAGGGAGGCTGTGAATAGGCGAGTGGTGTGGCTTGTGACTGGGTCTAGGAGGTAGACCAGCACGCTGGGGAACTTTCGGAATATCTTCACCAGCTCGCGGCCTTCCTTCCTGAAGGCGAAAAGCTCGAGCTGCCCAGGAGTGTCCACAACCACGTAGTCAGCACCTAAGGCCTCCACGTCCTCTGCCAGATCCTCGACCTCCCTCACAGCCTCCCTGAAAGACGATATCAGTGCGGCGTTAGGGCCGAGCTGGCGCGTCAACATTATCCTCTCAAAGTCCACATACTCCCTTATGTCGATGTCCGGCTCGTAAGGCAAAACCGCCGCCGCGGGGTCAAGGTTCACGGTCGCGACTATCTGCTCGTTAGACTTGAGCCACTCCGAATAAGCGGCAGCCAGAGATGATTTCCCAGAGCCTGCTGTCCCCACCAGATAGACTATACGCAAACTCCAAAGTTTTCTCGCAGATGCATAATATAAGCCTGAGCCTGCGTGAGGCCTCAGGGCCTGTCAGCAGAGCTCTATCGTGCTTGGGGGTTTGGAGGTTGCGGCGTAAGCCACCATCACAACCCCCTCAACCTCGTTCGTGATGCGTCTCGATATCCTGTCGAGAAGCTCGCTGCTTATTGGGTACCAGTCGGCCGTCATTCCATCCTCACTCGTCACGGCCCTAACTATCACGATGTGGCCCTCACTCCTCGCGTCGCCCTTGACGCCGACCCACTTTGAATCCAGCACGACGGCGAAGGCCTGCCAGACCGAGTTGTAGATCCCTGACTTCTGGAACTCCTCCTCAACTATAGCGCTGGCCTCCCGACATATCCTCAGCTTCCTCTCCGTTACTTCTCCCTCAATCCTCACCGCAAGTCCCGGCCCGGGGAAGGGATGCCTCTCAATAACTGCGCGGGGAATACCTAGGGACTCTGCAACACGCCTGACCTCGTCCTTGTAGAGGTCCTTGAGGGGCTCAATGAGCTCAAGCCCAAGCCTACTTGGTAGACCTGCCACGTTGTGGTGGCTCTTTATCAGGCTAGTGAGGGCGCCTGTAGCACCACTCTCCACTCTATCGGGATATATCGTACCCTGCGCGAGATACCTCGCGTTGGGTATGGAGCGGGCCGCCTTCTCAAAGATCTCCACGAAGACTTTACCGATGGTTCTCCTCTTCTCCTCAGGGTCCGAGACTCCTCGCAGGGCCTCGAGGAACTCTCTGCTAGCGTCAATGAAGTGGATGTTTTCTATCTTTAGCTCTTGGAGGCTCTTGAGAACAAGCTCCCTCTCACCCTTTCTGAGGAGGCCATGGTCGATGAATATCACGTGGAGCCTCTCTCCGATAGCCCTATGCAGCAGCACCGCGGTAGTTATCGAGTCCACCCCCCCGCTCACTCCACACACAACCCTCTCATCAGGGCCGACGCGAGACATAATCTCCCTGATCGCGCTCTCCACCGCGTCTACCGGTCTCCACTCACACCTACAGTGCGCAACCTGTCTGAGGAAGTTTTCGAGGACTCGCTGGCCGAGATGCGTGTGCCTCACCTCGATGTGAAACTGTATCGTGTAGATGCGGCGTTCTGGGTTCTCCATCGCGGCTATTAGTCCTGACTCGGAGACAGCGGTCACAGAAAATCCGGGGGGCGGCTCCAGTACGGCGTCTCCATGACTCATCCAGACATCCATTTGGCTTGGTAGGCCGCTGAAGAGTGCCGAGTCGCCCTTAATCTCTACTCTCACTCTCCCATATTCTGCTTTGGGGGCCCTAGAGACCTTGCCACCCAAAATCTTTCCTACGAGCTGATGACCGTAACAGATCCCGAGTATCGGGATACCTGCCTCGAAGATTGAAGGGTCTGGCATCGGGGCCCCATCATCATAAACGCTTCTGGGGCCGCCTGAGAGAATCAGGGCCTTGACGTCGCTGTAGCTTGCTACCTGCTCGGCCGAGATATTGTGTGGCACGACCTCGGAATATACTCCGGCCTCTCTGCATCTCCGAGCAATGAGGTGGGTATACTGACCCCCAAAGTCAAGTATCAGTATCTTCTCGAGGCTAGCATCTCCCTGCGCGGCTCCCGAGCTCAGCCTAAAATACACCCCCACCCCTCCTACCCGTCTGAAGCTATCTATAAACGCCTCGCTTTTCAGGCCGCCTACCTAAAGGAAACGACTAGGACGCGAGACATTGCCGCCATAATAATCGCCGATGTTCACGAGAGACTAGGCCTCGGCCTGCAACAGCCGATAGCCGGCGCGATAGTCACCTTTTACTCCGACCTGAAGCTCTGGATGAGTACGCTGGGGCCGGGCCGGAAACTCCTCACCGTTGAGGGCGAGGTGGGCGGCGGCAGATACATCCTCCGCGTCCACGAGGGCGGGCTGTCCGAACTCTAAGCTGAGATGCCGTTCTGGTCTAGCGTGAACCTTCATTCCTTCCCCCATTCTTCCCTTCACATACGTGTTTAGCCCCTTATAACCATCAGACACCAATAAGATATCAACGATCAAAGTATATGGGGGTTGAGGTAGCCCTTAACATCCGATCGGATGACTAACCAAGAACCAAACCTTCAGAATATCGAGCCATAGATATGTTTCATATGGTTTTCTGTATGGGATGGTGTCCAAATAAGGCGTTATATTTAAAGGCCGGTTGATGTGTCTTGTGTGTTATGGATGTTGAGGCCTTGGTCTCGGGCTGTTTTATGCGTAATAAAAAAGTAGGGAGGTTAAGGTCCTAGCAGTGTTGGACTACATGTTTCATGGTAGCTGTAGAAGGGTCTCTAGGGTCTTTAGCATGGGTTTGGAGCCGATAAGCAAGTCTGCCGTAGATTTGGATTCTAGGGAGTTATTGGCTCTAGAGGTGTCTTATGGGAGGAGTAGCCTGAATGCCCTATCATTCCTCAAGAAAGCATTGAGGATGTGTACAAACAAGCCGTTGGTATTGGTTGATAAAGGCCCATGGTATAGGTGGGCATTTGAGAGGCTTGGCCTAGAGTATAGGCATGAGAGGCTCGGCATGAGGAACAGGGTCGAAAGATTCTTCAGATACCTAAAGGAGAGAACCGTAGTATTCCACCACAAGCTAATCGCAAGAGACCACGTACAGGGAATAAACAACCTAAACCTATTCACACTATACTATCAGGCCGCGAGGACGGAAGGTGGGTGAAAATGCTTATTTGGACACTATCTGTTCTATCATGAGTCTGACCTTAAGGACTCTCTCCAGGTTCTTAGGTAGGCTAAGGGGCGGCTTTAAGGAATCTGACTCGCTGACCCTCAGCCGGCTTCTACAGTCGAGCGGCGCCTCCAGCTGAAGAGGGACTCTTCCTCCACCCTCTCGGCGAGGAGCCACTCCATGAGCTTCCCCGTGGGTAGTGAGGAGAGTGCCGTGACCGCGATTAAACAACTATCTCTCGTTTAGAGAATTGAGAGAGGATCTTTCTCGTTTAGTACACGAGATACTCGTCGAGTGGGTATGAGGTTAGGGGGACCACGGAGTCCTCAGTTATGAGGAGGGTATCCTCGAACCTTATCCCCCACTTGCCGCTTATGTATACCCCTGGCTCGCAGGTGACCACGTTCCCCTCCGCGAACTGGTCCTGGCTCCCCGGACCGATTCGGGGCGGCTCATGGATATCGATGCCCAAGCCGTGGCCGAGGCTGTGGGTGAAGTATGAGTCTAGACCCGGGGAGGCGAGGGTCTCTCTAGCTGCCTCATCCACATAGCTGCAGGAAACGCCCGGTCTCATCATGCTCTGCGCCCTATTCTTAGCGTAAAGAACGGCCTCTATTGCCTCCTTAACGCTCTGCTCGGGATCCTTCCCTATGAAGAAGGTTCGCGTTATGTCGGAGCAGTAGCCTTCAACCTTTACTCCCAAGTCGATCACGACCGTGTCGCCCCTCTTTATTACGCGGTCCCTCGCGGAGCCCCTTAAGAGGGGACCGTGTGGAAGCGCTGATCTCTCCCCCGACGCCACTATGGGGGGGAAAGCAGCCTCGTCTCCCACCCTCCTATAGATCTCCGCCATAAGCTCCGCCTTAATCTCGCTCTCCATGATGCCGGGAGTTAGAAGATCCGCCGCGCTCTTCATCACCTTGTCTGCTATAGAGCATGCCTCTTTAATGACCGTGACCTCCTCCTCGTCTTTCGAGGACCTCATATCCCAGACGATCTTCGGGACTTGTCGGAGCTCGACGCCACCAACTAGGCCACTAACCCTTCTGAAAGTCTCCAGCTCGATCTGATCCATCCCAACGACCCCCTCCACATGGCTCAGCATCTCGGCAAGAATCACCTCCGACAAAGCCCCCATCCTGAGCTTCTCCACCGCTATCTCGGGGGGCGCCTCCTTCTCCGCGAGAGCATAGTCCAGCGGAGACGTGTAGAAAACCGCCGCGCCGTCCTGCTTGATCAGTAGGTAGCCAGAGCAGGGTAGGCCCGTAAAGTAGAATATGTTGGACCTGTCGACGCATATGTATGCTTGGAGGCCCATGAGGCTGAAGCGTGTTGCAAGCCTCTCTATCCTCTCCTTGTATCTCATACCTATCGGCACTATATAGGTGCGGGGCGTGATAAAAGTATGGAGCCGGGCCTCAGCGGATTTTGGAGGCGGCTATACAGCTGTTAGTCGACCCTTAAGATCTTCGCCCTTACCCTATCCATGATTGCCCTCTCAATCCTGCTAATCTGTTCATAGGTCTTCCGGAGGTCACGGTTCTTATGCGGCACCACTATGTAGGGCCTGACAATAAGGTCGCCCCTGACCCCCCGCCCCCTCCATAGGCCCTTACCCTTCACCACCACTCTGGAGCCAGTCCTTATAGGTGGAGAAAGCTTGACGTCGACCGGCCCGTCCGGTCCTGATACCCTGACCACCGTCCCCAAGACTGCCTCGCTAGGCGAGACCGGTACCCTAACTACCAGGTCTCCGTCCACTACCCTGACGTGGCGGGTCTGCTTGACCCGGATCCTCACCAAGATGGTCTTGTAGGGGTTGGAGGGGTCGCCTGCGGCGATCCTAAGTATTGATCCGTCCGTGGCCCCGCGCGGAATCTTGATGGGTTGTTTCTGGAACTTTTTTAGCACCCCAGCGCCCCCACAAACCCTGCACTGCTTTTCCACGATCTGACCACGGCCATGACACACGTCACAAGTCCTTGCCACCGTGTAGGTCATGTGCCCTAGAACGCTTGTCCTAACTACCTGGCCTGTCCCTCTACAGGCACTGCAGTCCCTTAAGCCGCCGGGCTCTGCGCCACTCCCTCTACACCGCCCACACACCTCGTCTACAACGTATTGCACCTCCCTATCCGCGCCCTCGAAAATCTCCCTAGGCGTCACCTCCAAGTCCACAAGCGTCTCCTCAACGCCCCGCCTTTCCTCACCGAAGATCTCCGTGACGAAGTCCCGGAAGAACCGGTCGAAGACCGACCTGAAGCTACCCAGGCCAAGGTCTCTAAAGATGTCTTCGAAATCCTCGATCCTTCCTCGGAAGAGGTCCTCCCTCGTATACGCCCCCGACAGGCCTTCGTGTCCATACATGTCGTAGATTCTTCTCTTCTCGTCGTCCATGAGGACGGCGTAGGCCTCGCTAATCTCTTTAAACTTTTCCTCGGCGTCGGGTGACTTGTTCCTGTCAGGGTGGTACTGGAGAGCGAGGCGCCTGTATGCCCTCTTGATCTCCTCCTTAGTCGCGTTTCGCGGGACCCCCAGTATCTCGTAGTAGTCCTTGCGGGTGCTGGACATTTCTCGCTGTCTAGAGTCTGTCGGTTGCGGTTGATAAATCCGAGCCCGCGGGATGTACAGGATTTTTACGCAACTGAGGCGCCTGGCTCGATCTCCGACTCCGGAGCCACCGGCACTATCTTCTCTTCGCTCGTCATGGCTGCAAGTATCATGCACTCTGACACCAAGCCACGGACCTTCCTCGGCTTCAGGTTTGTGACGAAAACGTATAGCTTGCCCTCGAAGTGAGATGGGTCGTAGAGATGGCCGAGCCCTGTAAGTGCCCGCCTCGTGGTGCCGCCGAAATCCACCTCAAGCAACAGTAGCCTATCAGTCCCAGCCACCCTCGAGGCCCTGACAACACGGCCGACACGCATCTCAACCCTCTTAAACTCTGAGATATCTATCTCCTCCACGCCAAATCCGTGACGCTTGGAACTATTTATCGCTGACCCTCAGCCGGCTTCTACAGTCGAGCGGCGCCTCCAGCTGAAGAGGGGCTCTTCCTCCACCCTCTCGGCGAGGAGCCACTCCATGAGCTTCCCCGTGGGTAGTGAGGAGAGTGCCGTGACCGCGATTAATGTTGGCAGGTCTAGCGGGCGGTCTCCGAAGATAGCCGCGAAAACGTTGTCGACCTGCCACTTCATATTCTCTGGACCTGGAAGGGATGGGAGGAAGCCTAGGAGGAGGAATATCGCGAGTAAGAGTAGGAATATTGCGCTTGTTATTGCCGCCATCAAAGCCTGCTGCACCGACCTGGATAACGCTCCGGTTAGGAGCCCCGCGAGGGACAGAGATAGAATGGGCAGGATCCCATGGTTTGATGAAAGAACGTAGCTGCCGCCCTCGAGTATTAAGCCCTCGCCCAGCAGACTCGAGAGCGGTGTTATGTGGAAGAAAACTGCCTTAAGAATCTCGGCCACCAGAGCCTTCTGCAGATCATACACCGGCAGCTGGATTCCCGTAGAAAACCAGGCCCCCATCAGCAGCATGAACGCGAAGGAAGCGATCGCGGGTCTCAGCATCCAAGCCCCAGGCGAGTCCTATCCGATATATTAGTACAGCTCGGCCCTGAGGCCAAACAGCCCCAGGATAATACCCCCAGCTATGCCCCGTAGGGCCGAGAATAACGCTCAGCCACCTATAAGCCTAAGCTGCCACAGGCTCGATGTATTTGGACGAGTCGACAGGCTTCTTCTTCCTCGGAGAATTCCTCAAAAGGATTCCGCAGTAAGGACATCTTACGCTGTCGGTCAGGTGGTATGTCCTGCACCTGCTACAGTACTTGTAGCCGGCTGCGTAGCTCCTCCTCACGGGGGTCCTGAGCTGCTCGAGCTGCTGAACAGTAGCCATATGGGTCACCTGCGGAGTATGTATAGTGCCATTTTTTATAACAATTATGTTTAAATAGTATATACACAACATATACGTAAGAAGGTTATGACGGTCTTTCCGAGGCGGCTACAGCGTCTTGGGACAACCACCCTAGTGGTTTCCCTTCCGAGGCAGTGGGTAACAGAGGTAGGTCTGAAGGCGGGCGACATAGTCTATCTCGAGACAGACAGCGACAGGGTGACGATACATGCGAAAGAGGTTGTCAGAGAATCTGGGGGGGTCATCCTTAACGCCGATGAGGTGGAGCGCCCAGAGGTCTTAAAGCGGCTCATCTTGGCCTGCTTTCTCCAGGGGTATGACGAGGTCAAGATAGTCTCGGAGATAGGGTTGACGGAGACCATGACGCAGGAGGCTCTTGCGACGGTCGAGCAGCTGCCCGGCTACGAGGTCGTTGAGCAGACGCCCCGCCAGATAACCCTTCAGGCCATAGTAGATGCAACCAAGTTTAAGGTTGAGACAATGCTCAGGCGACTTAACGTCCTCATAACCTCGATGATGACGGCGGCCATAGACGCGCTAGCCCGAGGGGCGGTGGAGAGGGTCGGCGAGGTGGCCACCACTGGGAAGAAGGTGGAGGATCTCTATTTCCTCGTGGTAAGGCAGCTCATCCTAGCTCTCAGAAATCCATCAGTAGCCCAGTCAGTAGGTATAGACTCGCCAATAGCGGCGCTCGGCTACAGGTTAGTGGCCAAGGCGATAGAGGAGGCGAGCCAGCACTCCATAGCCCTAGCCAAGGAGAGCCTGAACATAAGGCACAAGGGCCCAATACCTAAACGGGGCCTAGTCAACAGGATGGTCACGCTTATGGAGGAGGTACAGCTACTCTTCGGAAACAGCGTCAACGCTTTCTTAAGCCTCGACCTCAAGGCCATCAACTCAGTGCTGGACAGGCTGCCGGGTTTGAAGGAGAATATAGCAATGGCTGAGAGAGAGATGATAGAGGAGATTGATGATCCCGATCTCTCGGTCTCGCTGCGAGCATCACTGATGCATTTCTCCGCGATACTTGACGCGTGTGAGATGGTAACTGAGGTGGCTCTAAACAAATTTGTGAGGATGGGGTCAAAGATAGTTTATAAGGCTGCGACTTAGCCGTGGCTTTAAGCTCTGCCAGCCAACCTAATTGCCCTTGCGAAGACTCTAGCGAGCATCTTGGGAGTCAGGAGGCCTGTCTGGGTATTTCTCCTGCTGGGGTGATACGTGGCCAATAGATATATCCTCCTCTCCGACGGCTCGGCAGAGAACTCGTAAACCGCTCCATGCCTGAAAACGATTCTATTCCTCTTAGGGACGAAGCCCTCATCCCTGAGCAGCCTGAGAACGCTAGCAAATGCCACGGCGCCTAGAGCAACGATCACCTTCACGTTTCTCAGGGCCCGGAATTCGCTGATCAGGTATCTGCGGCAGTTTTCAAGCTCTTGGGGGAGCGGCTTATTCTCGGGCGGTACGCATCGGACGGAGGCCGTGAGGAAGACGTCCCGGAGGGTTAAACCGTCGTCAGGCCTTATCGAGTATGGGAGGCTCGCCAAACCATTCACGTATAGGGCTCTTGCCAACGTATTTCCTGAGCTGTCGCCCGTAAACATGCGGCCGGTCCTGTTCCCGCCATGGGCCGCCGGCGCCAGCCCTACTACCATAATCCTGGCCAGCGGGTCTCCAAACCCTGGGAGCGGTTTGGCCCAATACGTCTCGCCTCTATACCTTTTCGGCCTTTCTTCCGCGACAAGCCTCCTATACTCCACTAGACGTGGGCAGAGGTTGCAGGATACGACCTCCCTGCATATCTCGTCTAGGCGTGCGACGATGTCGGAATTCGCGGGACTCATGGCCTGACGTAGGGGTTGCTGCTTTTCTCGCGCCCGATCGTCGTCTGCCATCCATGCCCAGGGTATACAACAGTGTTTTCTGGGAGTGTGTAGAGCCTCTCTCTGATCGAGGAGACTATTCTCACAGGGTCTGCGAGCGGTAAGTCTGTTCTTCCTATCGAGCCGGCGAAGAGTGTGTCTCCGCTGAAGAGTATGCCGCTTAGGTAGAAGCAGGAGCTGCCGGGCGTGTGGCCCGGCGTGTGAATGACCCGGAGCTTGAGATCAGCAGTCCCTATCTCTTCGTTATCATGTAGGTATCCGTCTGGCCTCGGTGGGCTCATCCTCTCTCCTAGTAGCCTTTCAGTGCTCTCCGGAAGCATATCAAGAATTGCCTGATCCGCTTCCTGGATGTAGAACTCGACGCCGAGGACCTCTCTAAGCGCGTCGACCGCCAGGACGTGGTCGAAGTGGCCGTGCGTCGCTAATATTTTCTTCACTTTCATGCCGGGCCTGATCATTCCCAATATCTTGTGGGGCTCGTCCCCCGCGTCTATTATGACTGCCTCGCGGCCCGTCTCTGTGGCTAGAAGGTAGGAGTTGCTTCTAAGGGGGCCGACCGTAACGTAATAGACCCTCATGCCCCTGCACCCACTATGATAAAACCCTACCCGACATTAAGGTTCTTAACTATTTTGGATACCCATATGGTGTTGTCTGTCCTTTTACCTTGAATATTACTTCGTTGCCCCATGGGTCTAGCTGTATGGGGATGTTGCCGTGTTCTATGCCTAGTATGTGCTGTGTTTTAGGTCTCTCCTTCCTTTTAATCCTACTCTTTCTCTGGTGTGTTTGGCTCCTAGTGAGTCCGGGGTTGGTGATGGCCACGCTGTTGTGGCCATTACTCTTTGTATGTGGGGCTGGTGGAGGGTCTTATCCGAACGGGCGATGGGGATGGAGTGGGATGGTGGAGAGGTTCCAGTCGGTGGCGAGGCAATACGAGATAAAGACCATAGAATAAGGAGGTGGATAAGTGGTGGTAGGGTCTTCATTGACTTCGGACGTAACAGGGTCTATGCTCTTCCAGAGGACGGTGAGGATGTGATAATCTTCGGCAGCTTCTTGGAGATGTTTGGGAGGCTGAGGCCGACGATTGTGGTTGCTCATAGTTATCCGAGGAAGCTCATGACTTATTCCAGCCGCTCTATACTTCTCCTGTGGAGCTCTAGGTTAGGGCTCTGACGGAGCTTTGGGTGGAGATGGCTGGGATAAAGAAGGCGGCCAAACATACGCGGACTACAACAGATGATCCATTGGCTGTCGAGACTCATAGGGTGCTTCGGCGTTACACCAAGAGGTTGGCGACTAGGATTCATGAAAAGGCTATGGAGCTACCGCTCTACTGGATGGCTGTCGAGAGGCTTGGTCTTAAAGGAGGCGACACTAACATATATCATCTCCCATGACACCATCCCTTTCAAAACATTGTCTAGGACTGGGTTGGAGACGCGTTATGAGGTGTTCAGACGGCCTTGGAGGGGTAGAGGATTACGGAGCCAACTACTAGTACGTTTGGCATACGCAACAATCACACATAGAAATCAGAGGTATCTAGCAATCTATGAGTGATATCGTCGGAGGGGTAAGAAGCGTTGGCAGGCAATCCTAGGGGTGGCGATAAGAATCCTCAGAGACGTCAGGAGACTAGCGATGGAGGCCCAGGAGGCCGGACAGGCTCCAGCCTGACGGAGAAAAGACCCAGAGGGCTGGAGCGGCTTGAAGAAATAACCCACAATCTACAAGAGAGTCTCTAAATCTCTCCTGTAGATTGTGTGGCTCCAAACTATACCCTTCCGGCCTTCTGGGTTCTCTAGAGTCGGGTGAAGCCTAACAACCCCTCCCCCCTTCTACTTCTACCCAGTCGGCCCCGTCCTCACCATACTCGATGTCTTTATCCGTATCAGGCCTAGGTTCTCAATCTCCTCGCACCCACTATCCTCGCCGGCCAGTCTTCGGTCACGACCCGCCGCGCCGCCTCTACGAACCGGGTCGGCTCAGCCCTCCCCCACTCACACACATATTCAGAGATCAAGCGCGGCTCAATCCTCTCAAACACATCAAACCCAAACTCAAGCCCTTCCCAACTTACGCTCCACGCCTCCCTCTCCCAGCAACCCTCGACGTCGAGCTTGGAAGAGTCGCATACAACTATCGTCGGCACATCACGGGCTTTTGCGGCCAACGCAACAACATATGACCCCGATCTATTTGCGGCGGCTCCGTCGCTCAACACGGCGTCACACCCCACCAGAACTGCATCAACACCTCGAAGAGCTTCCCCTATCGATAGGTCGGGATACAGCCTGGGGGAGAGGCCGGCCTTCTCCAACTCCCTAAATGCCTCGAGGCCGTCCATGAGTGGCCATCCTGCGAGGATTCTAGCGCGGATGGTCTTGGCCTCTTTGAGTGCTCGTAATACCTGTGAGCTTTTGCTTAGGGTGAGGACTGCCCCGCAGCCGGATAGGGCGGCGGCTAGATTACTAGAAGCCCTGTCTAGAGCCTCTCGGTAGATCCTCAATAAGCGGGAGGCCGCCTCCCCCACCGTCAGGGCCACCCCCCTCTCCTCTGCGAGCCTAAGGGCGTTCAGGATGATCGATACAAGCGTTATCGGGGAGACTAGTGCCCTCCTCGCCCGGACTGCTGAGTAGATTTCCATGAGTAGCTGGCTGGACTCCGGCGTGAATAGTTGTGGAGTCTCTGCAAGAAGCTCTAGCAGGCTGAGTGCTATCTGGGACGACCCCCTCCTTGTGTCTCCGACGGTACCCCTGACCCTTTCTAGGAGCTCTTCAGCCGGCCCCCGACTCATGGTCTCAGTATTATTTTACCGAAGTGTTCTCCCGCTTCGAGGCGCCTGTGGGCCTCTGCGGCGTCGCTAAGCTTGTAGACCCGGTCTATTATTGGCTTGAGTTTTCCTGCTGAGGCTAGGCGCAGGATCTTGAGGAACTCGCCCTGTGTTCCCATTCCACTCCCAAGTATTCTCTGGTGCCTCCGGTAGAATGGCCGCACGTTGAAAGAGACGTTGTCGCCCGATGTTGCGCCCACTGTCACAAGCGTACCGCCGGGTGCCAGGCATTGTAGTGCCTTCTCCCAAAAGGCCGTGCCCGCCATCTCCAGAACGATGTCCACGCCCTCGCCACCCGTAGCCCTCATAACCTCTTCAACCGCGTCCTGCCTCTTCCTGTTTATGACGTGGTCGGCGCCCACCTTGTACGCCGTCTCGACCTTCCAGTCCTCGCCCACAGTGGTAAAGACCTCGGCTCCAGCCAGCTTTGCTATCTGGATTGCGGCCACACCCACGCCGCTGCTCCCGCCCACGATCAGGACCCTTGACCCCGCGCTGACGCCGGCGTCTGTTACGAGGGCTCGCCAGGCCGTGCAATAGTTCACTGGGAGCGCAGCGGCCTCCTCCAGACTCATCCCCTCGGGGACTGGAATTAGGGTGGATGCCGGAGCCGATACGAGCTCCGCGTACCCGCCCCAGCGCGAAGAGCCCAGCCTCGAGCCCGATGTGCAGAGATGAATCTTTCCGGATAAGCAGTATTTGCACTGCCCGCAGGGCTTGTCGGGGAATACGACGACGCGCGTGCCGCTCCTCAGATTGGGGTCTGGAGACTCGACGACCTCACCCGCCACGTCGACGCCGAGTATGTGGGGGAGCTTGACGGCGTATTTTCCGGTCCTTATCCAGACGTCAACCCTGTTCACCCCTGCGGCGGCAACCCTCACGAGGGCTTCTGATGGTCCTGGCCTCGGATGGTCTATGTCGCGATACTGGAGGACGTCGGGAGGGCCATACCTCTCGAGAACCACGGCCTTCACGAGAACCCACATATATCTGCCGGTAAATGAGCCTTCCCCTCGGAGAGACAATCTGGGGGGAGCAAGCCGAGGGCGGCGGGCTGGGTAAAACCTAAATTGGGGCGCGATCATGGAGAGCCGAAAAAGAGGTAAGAGATGGTTTGAGGACTACAGTCTCTGTAATAAAAGCTGATGTAGGAAGCGTTGCGGGACACTATAGGCCGCATCCGGAGATGCTTCGGTACGCTAAGAGGCGGCTCGACGACGCGAGGGGGAGCGGTCTGATAGGTAGCGGCTACGTTACGCATGCTGGCGACGACATAATTCTCGTGATGACCCACACCAGAGGTGAGAATGATCCAGAGGTGCATGGACTCGCCTGGAACATCTTCAAGGAGATTACCGAGAAGATCGCCAAGCCCATGAAGCTTTACGGGGCCGGGCAGGACCTGCTCAGCGATGCCTTCAGCGGGAACGTCAGGGGCCTAGGGCCTGGGGTTGCCGAGATAGAGTTCGAGGAAAGGAAGTCCGACCCCGTCATAGTGTTCGCGGCGGATAAGACCGAGCCGGGCGCCTGGAACCTGCCTCTCTACAGGATCTTCGCCTCGCCAGACAATACGGCGGGACTTGTAATCGACCCCCAGCTCCAGAAGGGATTCATCTTCGAGGTACTAGACTTGATTGAGAACAAAGTGGTTGAGCTGAAGACACCCGAGGAACTCTACATTCTTCTAGGCCTGCTAGGCACTCCTGGCAGATACGCTGTCGCGCGGGTCAGGAGGGCAGCCGATGGAGAGCCCGCCGCCGCTGCCAGCACAACGAGGCTCAGCCTGATCGCCGGACGGTACGTCGGGAAGGACGACCCGGTGCTTATTGTGAGGGCCCAGGCGGGTTTCCCGGCGGTCGGAGAGGTCCTGGCAGCTTTCGCCGTTCCACCAATAGTCAGCGGTTGGATGCGAGGCTCTCACAGAGGGCCACTGATGCCGGTATCCTTCAAGAACGGCCAGAACGTCGTCTCCTACTTCGATGGGCCTCCGCGGGTGATAGCGATGGGCTGGCAGATAAGCAACGGCAAGCTAGTCGGCGTCGACGGAGAGGAGCCCGCCGACCTCTTCGCCGATCCGTTCTGGGACTACGTCAGGCATAAGGCCGCAGAGCTAGCGGTCTATCTTAGGACGATGGGCGAGTTCGAGCCGGCTAGGCTGGGCCACGAGGAAATGGAGTATACTACCCTACCTGCAATACTCGAGACACTGAAGACCCGGTTCAAGACCTATGAGGAGAAGCCAAGAGCCAAGGCCGCCAAGACCTCTAAAGGGGCCGAGGAGGTAGACTAGAGTTCTAAGAGAAGACAACAGATACTCCGGTCCATACCCTTCATATGTTTTATTCGAGGCCCGGGTAAGCGGGGGGCATGTTCCCCGGTCCAGCTATCGCTTCACGGCCTCGCAGCCGAGCTCAGCCAGAAGACTGGCGATCCTCTGGCGGTAAGCACCCGGAACCCCCTTCCAATCTATCACGGCGACCTTGGGGGAATCTATAACCCTCTCCAGCGCCTGCCCAAGCAGCCCGATACCTTCCGGCAAGACGTACTTAGGCATCATGTGGCCAAAGTCATACTCTTTTTCAAGCATGAGGCGAGTGAAGGTTGGTGCGTAGTGTCCTCCACCTATCCCCACGGCGGCTCTCGGCGATGGAGACGACCCGGCAGCCCTGATGCAGGCCTCCGCCACGGCCTCGGCACCCGCTGGATCCATCCTAGCCTCCGGCGGTCCCCCAAACTCGACGTAGATCAGCGGGATTGGCGAGTATGGCCCGTGGTGCGTCACTTCAAGCCCAACCCTCCAGCCGTCAAGTCTGCTGTTTGACCCTGCCTCTTCCAGCAAGGCGTCAAACGCGGCTCGGATTGCGCCCGCCATGGTGTAGGAGAGGACGAGGGGTTCCCCGCCCATCGGGGCCTCAGAGGTCCAGTTGCCCGTCGCGTGGGTTGTGAGGGACTTCTCCTCACCCTCAGACCTGTGGGCTGATGCGACTATTATTAGGTCGGCTCCGAGGATTGAGAGCTCGTCCCCCGAGAGGTGTAGGTGGTGCTTCTCGGAGACGTAGGCCGAGACCCCAGGCCCCCTCAGCTCCTCCAGCGTTCCCAGCCCGACAGGTTCGAAGCCGCGCCTCTCAACCAAGTAGGACCGTACAAGCATGGATGAGGGGTCTGCACGCGAAATCAGAATAACGGATCTAGGCAAACCACTTCAGCGTGAAGAGGAAGTGACGCTCTAAGATTAAAGCGAGCAGATAGTGTCCAAATAACGGGTTTATATAGCTGGGGCCCTCCTGAAATAGCCTCGCGAGTAGAAATAGACTACGTAGGACAGTATTTAAAGCCTTATTTGGACACTATCGTTGGCCACTATTTTCTGCCTGGTGTCTAAATGTTCATGTATCGTCCCTAACTTCGTTCTGTATATAGTTGGATGAGGGCGAGACCAACACACTTGGCCGCAGAGGGCTGTGGCCGGCTGCGTGTCGAGTCTGATGTTGGATGGTCGCCGGCAGCGGGGAAAAACCCCAGAAGTATACACACCGGGGGCTGACGTATTTTAATCGATTCTCCGGCGGGCTGCTGCCTTATAATCCCGGTGTCTGGGGTTCCTAGGCTTGCTGCCAGGGTCATATAGACTAACCAACCCCTCCCCCACTTTTCCCATGTTTAATCTTATACTCCAAACTCCATAACCACGCCAGTTGTGAAATAGCAGACCCCCAAAACAATATTTAAAGCCTTATCCAGAAACGACCGAGGGGTGAGTGAGAGTGGTGGTTTATGAAACTTAGGGTAGCGCTCGCCCAAATCTCAACCCGGATAGGTGATCTGGAGGGTAACAAGGAGAAGCATCTCAGCTACATCAGGTTGGCGAAGAGGGAGGGGGCGGACCTCGTGGTGTTCCCCGAGCTCTCCCTTACGGGGTACCTCCTCAAAGACTTGGCCTATGAGGTACCCAAACACTGCGCCGCCGCCATCCAGGAGCTGGCGAGCGAATGCATAGACACCCATGCCGTCGTGGGATTTGTCCACGAGGTTAGGCCGGGGATAGTGTGTAACGCGGCGGCGGTGCTGGGCCAAGGAAAGGTCAGATGCGTCGTCCCCAAGTTCTATCTCCCCACCTATGGGCTCTTTGAGGAAGGGAGGTACTTCAAGCCCGGAGACCCCCTCCGGGACCTGAAGGTCGTGGACGCAGGCTTCGGGACCTTCGGGGTCCTCATCTGCGAGGACTTGTGGCACCCCGAGCCCGCCGAGGCTTTGGCCCTGATGGGTGCGGAGGTGATCGTCTGTATAGCCTCCTCGCCGCTCAGAGGGCTTAACAGGCCGATCGGGGAGAGGCCCTGGATAGACCACGCTTGGAGTGCACTCACGACTTCGGCTGCCCTGATGTATGGCGTTCACGTCGTGTTCGTCAACAGGGTGGGGCATGAGGACGAGGAGTTCTTCTGGGGAGGGTCGAGGATAGTGGCGCCCGATGGCGTCGAGAGATGTAGCTGCAGCATCATGGATGAGGACTTTAAAATATGCGAGGTAGACCTATCCGAAAACACTAGGGCGAGGAGATTCAGCTCCTTCAGGATACACCTGCGCGACTTCCACCGAGCACTAGCTAGGCTCTGAAAACAATCTTTAAGCCTCCGAGTGGGCAATGTAAACCCAGTGGATGTGGGGTTGCAGCAGGCGGTCCCGATACCTGAGCTCTCGATAGACGCTGAGGCGGTTACTGCCTACCTCACGAGGAGGCTCAGGGACTACGTCGTGGATTATGCCGGCAAGAGGGGCGGGGTCCTCGGACTCAGCGGTGGAGTCGACTCGACCACCACGGCCTACCTAGCAGTAAGGGCTCTCGGGAGGGAGAACGTCTACGTATACGCCCTTCCCACTAGGGTGACCCCGCAGAGCGACCTGCGTGATGTAGAGCGCGTCGTGGTGGAGCTGAAGATCCCTCCCTCAAACTTCGAGGTGATAGACATCGAGCCGATCGTTGAGGGACTTTCCGCGGCGGCCGGATCTGACGACAAGGTCGTGCGAGGCAACATAGCCGCTAGGGTCCGCATGATAGTTCTGCACGCGAAAGCAGCCGTGAACAACTGCCTCGTCATAGGCACCAGCGACAAGTCTGAGCTAACAATAGGATACTTCACAAAGTACGGAGACGCGGGGGTTGATGTTATGCCGATAGCAGACCTCTACAAGACCCAGGTCAGATACCTCGCGAGTCATCTAGGAGTCCCTCAGGAGATTATACGGAAGCCCCCGTCGCCGGCCCTCTGGCCCGGACAGACAGCCGAGGGAGAGCTCGGCATCCCATACGAGCTGCTCGACAGCATTCTCTATCTGAGGTTTGACGCGTGGCTCAGCGACGAGGAGGTGGCCTCCCGCCTCGGCATAGATTTAGGCCTAGTGAGGAGGGTTGTCAGCATGGTTAAGGCAACCCAGCACAAGAGACAGCTCCCCGAGATCTTCAGACTCAGCCAGAGGTCCCACGGCTCAGACTGGAGATACCCGCGCGAGTGGCGCTGAGTCTACCCTAGTCGGCGTAATTGCGGCTATAAGTATATTTTTTGCGGGTCTTCGACGTAAAGATCTTTATATTTTGGGGCAGTAGTGGGCTATTGCGCGATGTTGGCATGAGGACTGTATATAATTCTGAGGAAGAGGAGTGGGAAGAGGAGGAGTGGGAAGAGGACTTCGAGGAAGAGGAGGAAGAGTGGGAGGAGGAAGAGTGGGAGGAGGAAGAGGGGGAAGAGGAGGAGATCTGAGGCTCCTCGCCCCCAGCCGCTAACCAAGGTTTTTTATTTTTCAGGGAGTTTAACCACAAACTTCTTCAAGATGTTTTATGGGGAGAGGAAGCCTGATATAGTAGGGGAGCTGCGCGATGAGCAGGTATTTGGAGCGCCCCAGGATCAGGGTTAAGCGAGTCTACGATGAACCTACCCCGGATGATGGTTACCGGGTGCTGGTGGATAGGCTGTGGCCCCGGGGACTCAGCAGGGATAGGGCGCGGATCGACCTCTGGTTGAGGGAGATAGCCCCGAGCAGCGAGCTGAGGACCTGGTTCGCCCACAAGGCGGAGAGGTTCGGCGAGTTCAGGAGGCGGTACATGGAGGAGCTGAGGGAGAAGGAGAGGCTGGTTCAGCTTCTGCTCAGCAGGGTCGAGGTGGGGGAGACGATCACACTCCTCTACAGCGCTAGAGATCCTGAGCACAATAATGCTGTGGTATTGAGAGATTATCTCGAGGAGAGGCTTAAGCAGTTGTGGCCCTCCAGAATATATAAAAAATATTGTGTGTTGGGATATTGGTTAGACCGTGTATCGCTTCTCCTCCTCTCCCATGAGTTGTAGCTTCAGCACCTCTAGGCCCGCTTCGTTCAGGTCTGTAAATAGCTTGTATGCGATTCTCGCGTTCTCCGTCTGGCCCCTCTCCCTTAGAAGCTTCAATAGGGCCCCCATCTTTGCGAATGCCACGTATAGGTGTGCGCTGGCTATAAGTAGTGTCGGGTAGTCGTCTAGGCCAGAATCCTCGACTACGGCCTCAAGCCTCTCCGCAAACTCCGCAGTATCCTCCACAAACCTGCTCCTCATACTATCCATACCTCTCACGGCTTGATGGCTGGTTCGGGGGGCTTTAAGGAGTTGTGGCCCTCAGTATGGGTCTCAATCCATCGCTCCTATCCAGACGCTCCAACCTTGTTCCTCCCCCTAGTGGCGTATTCTATGGCCCTGCCAAATATTGGTTGGTCATACCTCTCGTCGAACCCTGTATCGTGGACTAGGGCATACATGTAGAGGTAGTCTGTGAGTCTCTGCCTCTCCTCCTCGGTTCAGGCCCTCGCCGACCCCGCCGCAGAACCCTAACAAGCCCTCCCTAGCCCCCATGAACCACTCGTCAAACCCCTCCAGCTCCTCGGCGCTCATGCGCCCGACCTTGGCTCTGAAGCGCCTCCTAAGCCTCCCAAAGCTCTCGGCGCTCATGTCCTACGCCTCACAGTAGTGGTATCCCGTTGTAGGTGGGCTTGGCGAAATCGTGTATCAGGGGCGCAAGCATGTAGGTTATCTCTCCGAGCCTCGTCTCCGACTCGATTATGAGAACCATCTTACTTGTGGCCGAGACCTTAGCCTCTGCCTCCCCATCAACCCTATTCAAGGCATCCAAGAATTGGGCTAGCAGTTGAGTGTTATACGTGAAGTCGCTGAACTCTACCTCCGTCTTGGCGTCGAGTCTGATCCTCCTGAACCTCCAAGACTCGCCGCCGAATCTGCATCCGACGACTCGGACACCGTCCCTGCCTCCCTCAAGTATTACCGAGTCCCCTCCAGCCTCCCTAACGGCCTCCAAGAGCCTTGAGGCCTCTATCCTGAAGCCCGTAGAGTCCCTGAAGGACGGCTCCCTAAGCCGCTGGGCCTCCCTCAAATGTGTGTAGTAGCTGGCTGGATAGCCTCGTCCACCCCCTATATATGCGTCCGTGTAGAGGCCTGGTGCTTTGAAGAGTTCCCATAAGTCTACCCCTCATCTTAATGAGCTAGTCAGGTCTAGACTATCCTTGCGTAGTGGGTTAGTAGTTCGGCTCTTTGCCTACCGACCTGTACAATATCTTCAATTCTAATTCCAAATTTGTTAGGGATATAGACTGCAGGCTCTACGCTATGTACCATCCTTTCATATAGGTGATGCTTTGAGGCTGAATGTATTGCAGGAATTGGCTCATGTAAATGAACTCCTATTCCATGACCTATCCTGTGTTTTATGAACTCACCATACCCTCTTTTTCTTAGGACATCAAATGCAGCGTTATTGACTTGTGATGCAGCAACCCCATCTCTAATGATAGATATCGCTTCTTGCTGTGCTTCCAATACAGACTCTAATGCCGTCCTGATTTCACTTGATGGTGATCCAACCGTGTAAACCCTAGTCACGTCAGACCAGTATCCATCTGCACAGACATTTAACTCGATCAAGACAGGGTCGCCCTGACTCAGTATTTTGTTGGTATGAACGTTAAACATTTTGAAGGCGTTTGAGGTACGCTCCCCAGACATGACAAACGCCGTCACTATACATCTTTCAATTCCTTTATATCCTGTCCCCCTTGCAGTGATTACATGTTCAACATATCCTGCAACCTCTGCCTCAGTTAATCCTGCGGCAATTTTCTCATGGAATGCATTAAGCCCGATATCAGTAAGTTCGTTCACAATTCTTAAGATCTCGATCTCCTTTTGGGTTTTAACTGATCTTAGTTCATATAATACATCCGTAAAGTCTACGAGGGCTGCTGAATCAAAGGTCCTTCTTAGATGCTCAAGCGTTGGCTGTCCAATTCCCCATGCCTCTCTCCTGTTGAAAGTTGCTGCTATGAATTCAGCTGAAGCCTCTATTCCTATTCTTACACCGGGTTTGTTTAACCCTCGATCCTCCATAACTAGTGATATAATCTTCATCGACTCCTCAAGATAGTTGCCCATCCTATCGATCGTCTCCCATCCATAAGGCCTCACGTCCTTTATCCAGCTCTTCTCGGCATATTCCTCTTCTCCCTGATGCGGAATTATACATGGCTCACCATCACGGGGGAATACTAGGTATGAAACGCCAAAAAATGGCCAATAACCGCTTAAGTACAGAACGTTTTCTGGGAGTCTTAAGACAAGAACATCAACGTCATATATATCCATGCTTTCTTTAATCTTTTCAATTTTCTCATAGTCCTTGGAGTAAACTAGGGAATTCATTTTAGCTCACCAATGATATTAAGTAGAACCTCGTCTGAAAAGCTCCCCTTATAAGGGAGGGTGCTACTTTTTCTATCACCATATGTCTCTCTCAAATAAGGAGCTATCCTTTCACCAAGTAGTTTTATGAAGTTTTCTACCTCACCACTAATCGCGGCAGCGATATGTGTGAAACCAATTTTTATATACTTCTCATAAAAACTGATAACATGTTCTTCAGAATCTGCTACCAAAAAGTATTTCTCAATTTCTTTTGTAGAGACTTTATTACCGTGACTTTCAATATACCGTGGGTCGTACACACTTAAATCGAAAAATACTGGTAAAAGTGTAGCTCTCCAAGGAAGGAGCGATTGCAAAGCTCTTTCATAGTCATCATGATGGTAACCCACATGTACTAATAGAGATCTCTCTATTTGTGTTGGGTCTCTCCCATACTTCTTAGCCGCGTTCTCGAGCGCTGGGAACAATTTAGAGGTGAATAGTGATAGATCGTCTGCTGGCAAAGACATGAAGGCATCCCCTAACATACCTGCTAATGCGACTCCCTTAACTCCTGTAGAAGCTATATGTATAGGTATTTGAGCGGGGGGTTTATCGAACAGATTTGCCTTGATAATACGATAATATTTCCCGCTATATGTAACGTAGTTTCGGGTCCATAAGAGCCTTATTATTATCAGCGCTTCTTTAAGCCTCTCGAGCCGTTCATTATGAGTTTGAGGCCAAGCAAACCCACAAGGTATCTCGTTCAGCGCTTCACCTGTTCCAACTCCCAAGAAAACCCTGCCAGGATATAAACAAGCTAGTGTGGCAAACGACTGTGCAACGATAGGTGGTGGGTATCTAAATAATGGGCAAGTCACGCTAGTTCCCAAAACGACTCTATTGGTCAACGATCCCACAGCAGCTAACACGTGCCATATAAAAACTCCATGACCACCAGTATCAACCCATGGGTGGAAATGATCAGACCCCCATACAGAGTCTAAACCGTATCTATCTGCAGATACTCCTAGTTTAAGTAGGATAGGTGCAGCAATATTCTTCACTTGCCAACACCACGCCTAAGCGAAGAACCATGTTGCTTCGTGAGTGTAGTCAACGCTGGGTTATATATAAATTTTTTTATAATGAATGCCTTGTGGCTTAATTCCTGGGCTCTTTCGTCTCTCTTCGCTACCTTTTGGTTATTCCTGTGACGTTTTCGGCTCTCGTCTCAGATTCCCTATA
>JAVVGN010000012.1:0-36849 GCA_032249095.1 Candidatus Caldarchaeales archaeon
TCATTCTGTGTCTTTATCTCGTATGGCCTCGCAACTATGTGGAACCTCTCTATCTGCTCCCTCTCTAGGACTATCGAGTTGAGTGGTGGTAGGTGGTAGATTCTCGGCGGCGTCTCTCCAGCAGTGGCCTCATGTATAAGCCACCTCAGCGTCGCGATGGAGGGTATCATCCATGTCCTCAGCCTATCATCACACTCGTTCTGCACAATAATTATTCCGTCTGGGGTCGGAGTGATGTTCAGAACCCTATCAACGGGGTATCTAAAGACTTCTAGGAATCTCTCGGATAGCTCTGGCCACGCCTCGGCGGCGAATCTCTGCATGATTAGGAAAGACTTGTAGTGTCGCATGCCCTCGTCTACCCATAGTCCCTGAAGACACCGTAATATCCCTCATACCTCCCTAGCTCCGAACCCCTAAGCCTCATCCACAGATAAGCCATCACCCTCCCCACCACCTCTATCCCCGAATCAATCACCACCAACCACATCCTCATCACCCGTTTCGGATAAGAACCCCCACCAGCCCCACATATAAGGAGTAGTGGCCCCAATAATCGCCCATCCCCCAACCCTGCACCCACTAAGAGCTAAACACACCATACGTAAGGACCTCTCCAAACCCCTTATTGAGTAGAATGATAGAGAGAGCAGAGGGAGAGAACAAGAAGATAGAAGCCAAGACACTCTACAACAAGTATTACTGGCCATAAAATACGAGAAGGACCCAGACATGGACGGAAACACACTATACCTCATAGAGAGCGCCAAGGAACTACTACCAGGATATATAAAGACTTCAAGGGGGCTAATACTGCCACGAGAAATATACTATGCACTAACAAACATTAGGGGCTTAGAGAAGGAAATAGAAGTAGTAAAGAAGGAGAAATCTAAACCAAGACACACTAGGCATAGAACACGGAAACATACCAATACAGTTGGACTTACTGGGAAACGAGGTAATATTCAGGGGAAAAGGACAGACGACACTATACGGATTTCCAAGGCCAGAAAGGTGGTGTCCAAATAACGAGTTTATATAGCTGGGGCCCTCCTGAAATAGCCTCGCGAGTAGAAATAGACGTCATAGGACAGTATTTAAAGCCTTATTTGGACACTATCGGTCCCGGGGATGAGCATGATAGCAGACGCTTCAGAGAAGTAATGGATGGTATAAGGGTTAGGTGTGGCAGGGGTAGGCCTAGGACTAGACCCGGCGAGGTTTCTGGAGACTCAGCATATGATACGAGGGGTGGAAGGGCGTATCTTAGGAGGAGGGGTATAAAGGCTAACATTAAAGGTTCATGCCCCTCCAAGCAGCTATGGCCGCCTGCCCCAAGGCTATTCCACCGTCGTTGGGAGGTATTTCTCTGGCTGTGAGTAGCCTTAACCCACTGCCGTCGAGGGCCTCCTCGACGCCCTCTAATATGTACTCGTTTACGGCTGCTCCTCCGGATATCACTATGTATTTGCGCCCTCCTGCCGCTCGCCTCGCTATGAGTCCTAGGCCGTAGCCGATGGCCTGCTGAACCATGTAGGCTACTTCCCCACGGGGTGTCCCGGCTCTGAGGTGCTCTAAGGCCTGGAGCACTATATCCGTGGTGTCCAGAATGGCCGGGTTTTCTCCCTCGATTCTAACCCTTATTCTCTCGTTGGTGGGGGTTGAGTGCTCCTCCAGAACTATGGCCGGCTCACCCTCGTAGCTTCTAAAGAAGCACAATCCCAGCATGGCGGAGACAGCGTCCAGGACCCGTCCAGCACTGCTCGTAAGTGGCGCGCCCTTCTCGGCCAGACTTATCAGTAACTCAACCTCCCGCAGCCCTCCCCTGAAGCCCTTCTCTACGATTCGGAGCTCCTTCAGGACCTGTATCAGCTCCTCCCTACTGAGGCCATCCGACAGTATCCCGACCAGCATTCTAGCGGGGTGGTGAGCCGCGCCATCACCACTCGGCATCCTCTGGGGCTTGAGGTGCCCAACCCTCACAAAACGGTCGAGGCTGGCGGTTAAGACTTCTCCTCCCCACACATGCCCATCGAGTCCGAGCCCCACGCCATCTATCGCTACGCCGATGACGTCTTCTAGTACTCCGTGCTCAGCCATCACAGCCGCGACGTGGGCCCAGTGATGCTGGATCCTAAGATGTTCGGAGCCGTAGACTCGCGACCACTCATCTGCAAGGCGGGACGATGGGTAGAGGGGGTGGAGGTCAGAGGCGAGGATTGCTTCGCGAGGCGTGATCGAGTAGGTCTCCATAAGTTTCCTGATGCTGCCTTCTAGGTCCCTGAAGGTGTTGTATTCGTCGACATCGCCCACGAATGGTGTTAGGACCACTTTGTCCTCGAAGGCGACAGCCCCGGCGCTCTGAAGCATGGCTCCAAAAGCCACGACGCATCTTTGGGCCCTGAAGGGAAGAGAGACCCACATAGGTGCGAAGCCCCGCCCCCTCCTAAGCATAACAGGCGCCCCACGCGTTATCCTCAACACACTGTCATCAACCCTATTCACTATCCTCCTGTTGTGAAGGAGGAAGTAGTCAACGATGCCCCCAAGCCTCTCGAGGGCTTCTTCGTTATCGATACACATGGGCTCGCCGTGGGGGTTCCCGCTCGTCATTATCGCATACTTGTCATTGGTCTTCTCGAGGAGTAGGAAGTGGAGTGCCGTGTATGGGAGGAGAATGCCGAGCTTGCGTAGTGATGGCGCGACGAGGGGTGAGACTCTCGCCCTGCTCTTGACTTTGAGCAGCATGATCGGCCTGCTGGAGGCTTCGAGGAGCCTGACGGCCCACTCGGGGGCCTCCACTAGCTCGGACAAGACTCGCGCGTCGAGGACCATGATTGCGAAGGGCTTGGTGGGGCGCCTCTTCCTCTCCCTTAGCCTCACGATGGGCTGGTCGAGCGTGGCTGAGCAAGCTATGTGGAAACCACCAACCCCCTTGACGGCGACGATATAACCCTCATCGATGAGCCTCGACGCTAAGGTGATTGACTCGGACCCCTCCCGGATGACCCTCCCCTCCACGTCCGCCAGCCAGACCTTCGGCCCACAGGCTGGACAACTAATCCCCTGCGCGTGGAACCGCCTCTCTACCTGGGGATCACTATACTCTGCAAAACACTGCCCGCATAGTGGGAAATCCCTCATAGAGGTATTCTCCCTCTCGTAAGGAACCCTAATTATCATTGAGTAGCGTGGACCACAATAGACGCACGAGTTAAAGGGGTAGCCGCTCCACCTAGTCTCGCCCAGCACCTCAGCGAGGCAATCATGGCATATCCCTATATCCGGAGGGATTATCGAGTTGTATCTCAGAGAGCCCTCCCCCGGCAGGATCGAGAACTCCCCGAAGCCTTGGGGCTCGGCCTCACTCACCGTGATCTCGTCGATCCTAGCGCCGGGTGGAGGGTTCGCCTTGAGGGACTCGAGGAAGAGTCTAACCCTCTTGGGGTCTCCCTCGACGTGTATCTCGACGCCGCTTCCCCCGAGGTTTCTAACATAGCCCGCTACTCCAGCCCTCGATGCCAGCCTGTAGGTGTGGGGCCTAAAACCAACCCCTTGAACAATACCTGAGACAAAGATCCTCAGGGCCTCGCGGTTCCGAGATTCGCTCACCAACACGCTTATCCGCGAACCCACTTTTAAACGCATATGTATGCGACGACTCATCAATCAACATAAAAGAAATTATAGAAGAGGCAGGGCCATGTAATATGGTGTGAAAGGGGATCCTGACCTAAGAACGATTAGCAAGACGGTCTTTAGGGACGGCGAACTCGCTTCAGGGATCATCAAGATAATAAATGGGCTCTGGGAGGCGCTCCGAAGGCGGGGCGTGGGGGAGGTCAAGATAATGAATTTCTGCGGGACGCACGAGTATACGACGTCGCACTACGGTATCAGGAGTGTTTTGCCTCGAGGCGTTGAGTTGGTCGCTGGCCCGGGCTGCCCAGTCTGTATCACGCCCTCCTTCTACGTCGAGGCAGCGATAAGACTCGCTTTAGACGGTGTCACCCTCTACACGTATGGCGATGCATACCGTTTGCCTGCCGTGCGTAAAATCAACGGCTGTAGGAGTCTTTCGGAAGCCCGGATGATGGGGGCGGACGTCAGGGTAGTCTACAGCTTCTTAGACGCCATCAGAGGCGCTGCTGAGCTCGGGAGGCCCTCCGCCTTCCTCGCCGTAGGCTTCGAGACAACCTGCCCCGCATACGCCTCCCCCCTCGTCTCGGACAAAGTACCCCCAAACCTCTTCCTCATACTCGCCGGCCGCTTAACCCCTCCCGCCGCCCGCTACGCGGTCGAGAGGGTGGGCACGGTCTCGGGAGTCATCGCTCCAGGCCATGTCTCAACAATCATAGGAGCAGGCGCGTGGTCCTTCCTGCCGCAAGATTTTGGCATCCCAACAGTGGTCGCCGGCTTCGAACCTATTGACGTGTTGATCGCTGTGGCCATGATCCTTCGGCAACTTGTCATGGGTAAGACCGAGCTCGAGGTTGAGTATTCAAGAGCGGTTAGCTGGGAGGGAAACAGGAGGGCCCTCAGCCTGCTTGACAAGGCTATGGACATCGTCGATGCCGCTTGGCGGGGGATAGGATTCATACCGAGCAGCGGCTACAAGCTTAAGCCGGCTTTCTCGAGATACGACGCCTTCGAGGAGTTCGGCCTAAGGGAGCCCACTAGCGCCGACTGGGTCAACGACCTCCTGCCGGGGTGCATCTGTGGAAAAGTGATACTTGGCGTTTCGAAGCCTACTGAGTGTAAGCTCTTCCTCAAGCAGTGTACGCCGGGCACACCCTACGGACCTTGTATGGTCTCATATGAGGGGGCCTGCTCGATCTGGGCTAGGCTGGGTAACAGGGAGATAATTACGGAGGTGTAGTTCCGAGATGTGTCTCGGTGTATATGGCAGGGTTCTCTCCCTGAGAGAGGATGCGGCGATGGTTGACCTAGGCGGAGGGGTGGTTAAGGAGGTGATGATTGGGGTTGAGGAACTTGAGCCCGGAGACTATGTGGTTGTCCATGCGGGAATAATAGTCTCAAAGCTGAGCCGCGGGGAGTTTCTGCACGTTCTAGCCAATATAAAGGAGTCGGCGGAGTCCCTACAGGCTTCCGGAGGCATCCCCAGGGAAAGCCTCGACGAGATCCTAAGGCGTGTTGAGTATTTGTCGAGTCTCCTAGAGACTCATCAGCCGGCCAAGACTTAGAAGCGTGGGTGAGAGGGGCTGGCAAAAATAACGCTCGCACATGGCTCAGGAGGTCTGGAGACAGAAAACCTTCTGAGACAGCTGATATTCAGCAAGATTCCAGAATCCATGAAGAAGGTGGAGAACGGTCTCGGCATCGACTTCCCCGACGACTCCGCCGCAATACCGATACTCGACGGATACGTGGTCTTGACGATTGACTCCTATACGGTGAGCCCCATAATCTTCCCTGGGGGGGACTTAGGTAGGCTCGCAGCTGCAGGAACAATAAATGACATCCTCATGCTGGGGGGAACCCCGATAGCGGCTCTCGACGCGATAATAGTTGAGGAGGGCCTCGAGACGTCACTACTAACGAGGGTCGTTGACTCCATGATAAGCGTCTTCATGGATGAGAATGTTAAGCTAATCGGCGGCGACCTGAAGGTGATGCCCAAGGGGCAGCTAGACAAGGCGGTCATAACCACCGCCTGCGTAGGATTCGCCAAGCGACTCATAGTAGACAACAGTCTGAGACCCGGGGACAAGATCATAATCACGGGAAACATAGGCGAGCATGGAGCCGCGATACTTGCCGCCCAACACCAGATCGAGGCGCGGGAATTCTCGAGCGATGTGGCACCACTCTCGAACCTAATGATACCTCTCATTAGAGAGATGGGTGAGGATATAGTTGCGGCACGAGACCCTACTCGGGGCGGGGTGGCTATGGTCCTCAACGACTGGGCACGCTCAACCAAGACCAACATACTTGTACATGAGTCGGAGCTGCCCATTAGAGACTCCGTGGCAAATCTCTGTGAGATGTTGGGGATCGACCCCCTAACACTTGCCTCCGAGGGAACGGCCCTACTGGGAGTTAGACCGGGATCCGCCGAGGCGGCGCTCGAATTTATTCACGAGCTCGGCTTCAAGTCTGCTAGAATCATCGGGGAGGTGCGCGAGCCTCAGACATCCGCCAGCCTCGTTGTCATGAAGACGCTGATTGGGGGCTACAGGATCCTCGAGCCGCCAAGCGGCGAGATAGTCCCCCGGATTTGCTGATGGGTAAAGTGTATCCGTGAAGGTTTAACTATAGGTAATTTGGATGACACCATGTGCCAGAACCGCCCTTACCGGAGGAGGCGCTGTATACAGCTCTTCTAATGATCTGGGTCCTTTTCGTATCACTCGTTCTGACCAGATGGACTTACCGCGCAATGATTCGGCGGGGGCTGAGTGAGCACGTAGCGGTCTATTTCAACAGGAAGATAATACACATACTAGCTGGAGGCTTAGTGGCGATGCTGTCCCGCTGCTCTACGAGTCCTATGTCCTTATACTTGTGATGGTGCTAGTCCTGGCCTTAGGTAACTACTATCCTCACAGAACAGGGAGACTTTACTACTGGTATCAGGTTAAGGAGAACATGTTTGAAGTGCATTTTATTGTTATGTGGGGCCTGGTAATGCTTTTCGGTTTCTTGGTGGGGAACAAGTGGCTGGGAGTTGTTCCCATCATGTTCATGAGCGTGGGTGACGGAGTCACGGGTATAGAGCGAAACCTACTCTACAAGCGGAGGACTAAGGCCTTCGTGGGTAACTTAGCGATGATGGCCTTCTGTATTCCTTTCGGATACGCTATTCTGGGCCCGGTCGGAGCCATCGCGGGGTTCCTGGCATCACTTGCTGAGAAGCTAGAGGTGGGATGGCTAGACGACAACATCACCGTGCCCCTCATAAGCCTCTCAACGGTCACACTACTCCCAATTCTGCAGATCTAGTGCTACACATTTTTACAGCCTCGTCCTCAACCTCCTCAGGAACTTTTCAGTCCTCTCATTCTTAGGCCTCTCAAGGACCTGCCTCGCGTCCCCCTCCTCCACCACAACTCCCTGATCCATGAAGACCACCCTGTCTGCAGCAGCTTCTGCAAAATCGATCTCGTGCGTGACGATGAGCATCGAGCGGCCCTCGCGGGCAATACTATAAAGGGTCTCCACGACCTCAGCCCGGAGCTCGGGGTCTAGTGCCGAGGTGGGCTCGTCTAGCAGGAGCAGATCGGGATCTATTGCTAGGGCCCTCGCTATGGCTCCACGCTGCTGTTGACCCCCCGAGAGCTCGAGCGGATAACGGGACGCGAAGGGGCGCAGGCCTAGCCTCGACAGAGCCTCCAAGGCGAGCCTCTCAGCATCGCTCCGCGGGGCACTCTTCACCAGCTCTAAGGGGAGCGCCACGTTGCGGAGCAGAGTCATGTGCGGGAAGAGCGTATACTGCTGGAAGACAAAGCCTATCTTAGATCTTATATCCCTCAGCACTGTTGGGTCGTCGTCTACGCGGATGCCCTCGAAGAATATCTCGCCCGACGTAGGTTTTACAAGGCGCGGGATGCATTTGAGCAGTGTGCTCTTACCCGAGCCGCTCGGGCCGATGACTATTATCTTCTCGCCTTTATCAACTGAGAGGTCCACCCCCCTCAAGACCTCTACCCTCCCGTAGCCAGCCCTCAGACCCCTGACCTCGAGCAGCGGAGGACCCGGACCCAACTGGACTACAAGGAATCACTCATTCCCCCGTCTAATTAATTTTCAAACCCCATTTCGCGCCACTTTACACGACCGCCCTCCGGAATCCCGGGATGGCATACTTGGTCTCGAGGACCTTAGCCATCTGAGAGGCCGGTACACAGATCGCGAGATAGATCGCCGCGGCGAGCAAATATATCTCGGGCCGGAACGTGTATGAGACCATATACTCCGTATTCCGAAAGAGCTCGGCAACGCCTATGATCGATGCTAGGGAGGTGTACTTGACCAGCGCTACAAGCTCGTTTACTAACGCTGGCGTCGCTATCCTGATAGCCTGTGGGAAGATGACGTGTCGATAGATCTGTCCCGTCTTTAGGCCCAGCGACTCTGCCGAGAGGAACTGCTCCTCAGGTATCCCCTTCACAGCCGACCGGAGTATCTCGGCCTGATACGCGCCACTGTTGAGCCCGATAGACAGTACAGCAGCCGTGAAGGCGTCTAGCTTTAGACCGAGCGCTGGAAGCCCGAAATATATGAAGAAGATCTGGACGAGAAGCGGGGTCCCACGGAAGAACTCTATGTAGCTGGCGGCTATTATGGGGAGTGGCTGTGTCCCAAAGATGCGGACAGCCGCGAGTACGCTACCTATCGAGAGGCCGATGATGAATGATAGGGCGGTGAGCTGGAGGGTTACTGGAACCCCCCTCAAGATATATGGTATAACCTCGAATAGGATTCTCTCAGCCTCCAATATACCTCACCATTTTGCGTGTAGTTATGCTCCGAGCCACTTACCTATCTCTTCCTCGAAGAGCCGAGACATCTCGCCTGAATCGATCATTTCTTCTATAAGCTTGTTTATGACATACTTAAGCTCCTCGGATCCTTGCCTTACCCCGATGGCCGCGCCGCCAAGGCTTCCAACCTTGAATACCACCTGTAATTCTGGATCTCTCTTCGCCAAGACCTCGCCGATAATATCTCCAACGATTATTGCGTCTAGGTCTCCGCGCTTGAGCGCCATCACCATTTCAGGGAAGACCCTGTCAAAGGAAACAATCTCTGAGGAGGCGCCCAACTTTTCCTTTGCCCACTCCTCCTGTATCGTGCCCAGCTGCACTCCGATCCGTTTCCCTTTGAGGGATTGCTCGTCCCTGATGTTTTGCGCTCCCTTCTTGAGAACCAGTACCGAGCCGTCATAGGCTATGTAGTAGTTCTTGGTGAAGTCTATAACTTTCTCCCTCTCAGCCGTCGGATGTATGTCGGCTAAGATGATGTCGATCTGGCCTCCCTTCAGGGCCTCGATAAGCGCCGCGAACTTCATGTCCTTAACCTCTAGCTGTACGCCGAGCTCTCTGGCTATCTTCTCGGCCAACGCCATATCTATCCCAGCGTACCTGCCTGCTGAGTCTATGTACTCGAAGGGCGGCCAATCCGCGCTCGTTCCCACAATCAGTTTCCCCCTCGACTTTATCTCATCCAGCTGTGAGGGTGGTTGCTGCGGCGGCGTCAAGGCGTTATATACTAGGACACCGGCCGCGCCTATCACAGCTCCGATAACAAGCATCACGACAAGCCAGGCCGCACCATAGCCTGCCCTTCTCATCTCTCCTAAACTCCGTAGAATCGTATTTATTCTTTTTTGGCGCCGCTCCTGCCCCAGCCTCGCGGGTTATCCGGGGACTTGGTCCGAGACGAGGGCGGAGAGCCTCCTTATTGCCTGTATCTTTTCGTGGTCTCTGAGCCGCGCCTGGAGAACCGCGTCTCTGAGTATTCGCGCGTGTTCAAGCATGGCTCTTCTGTCGACGTAGTAGGGTCTTCCGCTCTTGGTTCCGTGGGCATAGGCGAATTTCACCGGGTCCCTCCAAGAGGCTTTCGACCCATATATAAGGCAGGAGATGTAGGCCAGCCCTCTTATGGTGGCGGGCCCGATCCCACGTGCCACGAGCAGCTCCTTAAATTCGCCGACGCTCTTGACCCTGCGCAAGGTCTCCTCGTCCAACGTGGTTGGGGGCGCCAAGTAGCTGGGCACGCTGCGCGCCAGCTCGGGGGGGATGTCCTTGTCTAAGAGGCGCTGGCTCTTCAAGATGGCTTTCACCTGAGCAAGGTCCTCCTTAATCCGGCTTGGGGGAGTGTCTCCAAGTATCTCGACCATAACTTTCCGCGTCTGGGTCGACAAGGCGCTAGTTAGGTCCAACACACACTCCCGCTCCCTCTCCGCTAAGATAGAAGTATGGGGCTCCTGGACACCGGCACCCTTCTCGCTCGACCAGTGATATCGCCTCGCAGTCCTGTCATCCACGTTCATCCCCTGATTGACCACCACCCACGTCCCTCCTTCAGCAACTATCATCGTGTGGAAGTATATCCTGTAGGAGTCTTGGATGGCAGACTCGTCAACACTGCAGGTGAGCCTGGAGGCGCTGATCAGTTCTCCCACGTCCTCTACACCTATTTTCCTGAGCTGATGCCCAGCCTCGTAGGGCACCCAACGCATCTCCTCCCCCTTACCCCCGACTATCCGGACTGGGATGTCTCTTTCCTGCAACCCAACCTTGAGGGCCTTTAGAGTAACGGTTGTTTGGCCACTCGTGTTCCACTCAAACCCTAGGACACAGGCTAGAGCGGTCAGCCAGCACGGGATCCGAGAAGCGCCTAACAGTCTCCGCAGGCCCGTGGACCTCTACAAGCGCCCTCACTATCTCACGGCCCAGCTCAACCATCTCGCGAAAATGGGGCACAGAACCCTCTACCAGCCATAATCTAGCCGAGCCTACCCTCTCCAACCCAACAAACACCCTCTGCTGCCACTCTTATTAGCGTTTCTTAAATGAGGTTTTTCTTGTATTGAAACACGCGATGATGTCAGTTATCGGATACTTTTCACTTTTCTATAGTTATCCCCTTTTCGGTTTATCCACTATATCTTCTTAGGATGTGGCTTGGAGTGATCCTTGCGAAAGGCGTTTCTAGCTCTTAGTGAGTGCAGGGGTGGTGATGGCCTGGTTATTGGGGCCACTACTCTTTATATGAGGGGCCGGTGGGGGTTCCTCCCCGAGACGGGTGATGAGGATGTGGTTGGTGGTGACTGATTCGGGGATCGAGCTTGCAGTGGGGGAGGGCTCTGAACATTACTCCGACACCCGATGGAGTCATGGTTGTGCAGAACGAGTGGGATGGAAGGCTGAGGACTTGGATGATACCCTCCATCGCGACGCTTAGATGGCTAATATACGAGGCCACTGCTGGAGAAAAACCGCCGAGGATCTACCACCTACCACCACTCAACTCGATAGTCCTAGAGAGGGAGTAGATAGAGAGGTTCCACATAGTTGCAAGGCCATATGAGATAAAGACACAGAATGAGGGGGTGTAGTGAGTGGGTAGATACCTGCCGCGGGAGCTTCGGATCAAGCTGTACAATGATGTCGTTGCCCTTCGGAGACGCGGTCTGACATATAGAGGGATCATCGGGGAGGTCTGGCGAAGATACGGAGCCAGGATATCCAAGTCTCACATAAGTTACTGGCTACGTGGAGTGCATAGCCCATACAACGGTAGATTGATACCTTCACTAGAACTGTTGAAGCCTTCAGAGGAGTTGGCGTACGTGATAGGTGTGAAGGTCGGTGACGGATACACTTATAGGAGAAAACATGCCATCAAATGCTAAACCATGTCTGGATAGGCCTTAAGGCTAAAGATAGGGAGTTCGTCGAGGAGTTCGCTAGATGTCTTGCAAAGGTTATAGTTAGGAGACAAATTAGGTCGAGATTTAGGGATGATGTAGGGAAATATGTCGTCGAAGTTGGGTCGAAGAAGCTCTACGAGCTACTCAGAAAAACCAGTAGACCTCGAGAGGCTGAAGAAATATATTGAGCACTGTGAGAGGTGCGTGGCAGCATTCCTCAGGGGATTCGCAGACTCAGAATGATGTGCTAACAAGAGGGGTTACATATTTATCCTCAACACCGACCAGAGACTACTCACCTATATCATGGATCTTCTTAGGAGATTTAACATTGAATCAAGGGGGCCAAGAATTCATGTCCGGCGAGGAACCATAATCAATGATCCTGAGAGAGGGAAGAAATACTCACGCAACAAGGATTGTCATCGCCTACATATTCGAGCCAGCAGTAATATGAGCTTCTATATACGTAGGCTTCACTATTAGGAGGAAGCAGATACGGCTAGAAAGCTACGTCAAGAGAACCACTAGAAAACCTACCCCTCCCCCAACCATTTCCCCCATCTCAAAATAAATAACTAATCCCGGGCCCGGCGGGATTTGAACCCGCGACCTCCGGGTTAAAAGCCCGTCGCTCTTCCTGCCTGAGCTACGGGCCCACACTCCTCCGGGTGATAGATGTCGCAAGGCGGTTTTTGAGTCTTTACTCAAGCTGAAGTGGGTCGTGGTTTGGGTTAAATGTTGGGCTTTTCCCCTTTACTTGAGCTTGGCGCGAATACCGCTGCAGCCCCCCAGAGGTATGGACGACTACCTCCCCGAGGAGACGGCGCTTCTGAACCGTCTGGTGGGGACGGTGAGAGAGCTCTTCAGACTCTATGGATACAGTGAGGTTGAGACGCCGGCCGTCGAGTATTACGAGTTATTCGCGGCCAAGTCAGGTGTCGAGATCTTGGAGCACATGTATGTCTTCAAGGACGCGCATGGGAGGCTTCTCGCACTCCGGCCTGAGATGACCGCGCCTATCGCGAGGCTGGTCGCGGGAAAGATGAGCAGGAGGCCGCTACCCTTGAGACTCGGCTACGTTGCCGACTGCTACAGGCTTGACGAGCCCCAGTGGGGGAGAAGGCGGAGGTTTTATCACGGGGGCTTCGAGATATTCGGGTCGCGGAGCCCGCTCACCGACGTCGAGACATTGATGATATGCGAGGACTTTATGAGGAGGGTCGGAGTCAGCGACTGCACCTACAAGCTTGGACACGTGGGTGTGCATCGAGGGGTTATGTCAGCTGCAGGGATAGGCGACTCCGAGCAGGACGTGATACTATCACTCATAGATAGGGGAAAGGTGGAGGACGCGGTGAGGAGGGCGCGCAGCGAGGCAAAAGATTCAGGAGTCGTCGAGACCTTCCAACTCTTGGTAGAAACGCCCGCGGGGCCCGCGGCAGAGACCTGCGAGAAGGTCGAGTCGGTTGTCCAGCAGTATGCCCTAGCCCGCGAGGCCGCCAGCAATATGAGGGAGATCGTTGGGCTGGCGTCATCCGTCATTGAGCCGGGCAGGCTGGTCTATGACCCAGGCTTCGCCCGCGGACTCTCCTACTACACCGGCTTTATCTTTGAGGCCTACGGACCCAAGGCAGAGGTAGCTCTAGCTGGGGGCGGGAGGTACGACGGCCTGCTCCCACTCATCGGGGGTCTTGACATCCCTGGAGTCGGCTTCGCCATCGGGATCACACGCGTGCTGCACTACCTGGTCGACAAGATGGGTCACAGACCCTCCGCGACGCCGCCACTCTTTTACGCCGTCGCCCTTGCTAACACTGCTAGGAGGCACCTAGTACGCGCAGTGGTGGAGCTGCGGCGTGCGGGTGTGCCTGTTGAGATGGAGGCCGCAGTCTACAGCCCCTCAGAGGCTATTCCACGCGCACAGCGGAGGGGGGCTAGATACGTCTTAATGATCGGGGACAGAGAGATTGAGCGAGGAGTGGTGACTGTGAGGGATCTGTCGGCCAGGACACAGGAGGAGTGGCGAATAGAGCAAATACACGCGAGGGGGGTTGAGCTACTGGGCCGGCGGTGAAGATGCTTGGACGCCTTGCTGCTTCTTGAGAGCGTCGCGGTCGTATCGTTGCTGAGCATTATGGCGTTAAGACTTCGAGTTCTGGACCTAGCGGGGACGGTGCTCGCAGCCCTACTAGGTCTGATCATCTACTGGGCCTTCGGTCGAGGCGGCTTTCTCGTCTTGGCCCTCTTTGTTGTCGTGGCAGGGCTTACGACGAAGTTTGGCTACGTGAGGAAGAGCTTGAAGGGCGGTGCCGAGCCGCGGATGGGGCTGAGGGGGTGGCGGAACGTCGCCGGGAACGGCCTCTTGGCCGCGTTAATAGCTCTCGCGCAGCTTATGTCGCCCGAGCCGAAGGAGATGCTTGTGGCATCATACCTTGGTGCCGTGGCCGCGGTTTTCGGAGACACCATGGCTACAGAGGTTGGTCTTCTCTCGCGGGGACAGCCCCGCCTTATCCTCGGACTAGGCAGGGTCCAACCAGGGACACCGGGTGGAGTAACAGTGCTAGGATACCTTGGCGCCCTATCCTCTGGAATAGTGTTGTCGGGAGCTACGATAGCCCTCGGCGCACTCAACCCTATGAGTCGCTCCCTAGCGATCCCAGTGGCTATAGGCGGGGCTATCGTCGGCACGACGGTTGACAGCTTAGTCGGACAGCTATTCCAAGCAATCTACGTCTGCGAGGAGTGCGGGGCCCTGACTGAGCATAGCCTTCACTGCGGCAGAAAGGGGCGGCTCGTTAAGGGTTACAGAATCGTTGGAAACCAGTTCGTGAATTTTGTCGCCAGTCTTTCTGGGGCGAGCTGGGGCCTCGCGGTTGTACTAGCCTCTTAGGATTGGGCGGCTTTCGCCCTAACGTAATACTTCTTCACGAACTCGGGCCTTATCTTGGTGAGACTCTCCTCGGGCAGCGTGCTCAGGATCTCCCAGGCTATGGCCAGTGACTCGTCTAGGGTTCTATTCTCGTCGACACCCTGCTTTAGGAAGCGTGTCTCGAAGAGGTCCCCAAACTCTATAAGCTTGATGTCCTGGGCCGATAGGCTAGACTTGCCAACAATCTCTGCGAGTGATCGTAGCTGGACTGCCCTCGAGTAAGAGGCGTAGAGCTGGTTCGAGACATCGCCGTGGTCCGGCCTAGTCTTCTTGGGCGCTATGATACCGGGCCCCATTAGCCGCGAGAGACTCATGAGCACGTTTATCGGAGGATAAATGCCCTTCCTGAAAAGGTCCCTGCTCAAGACGATCTGCCCCTCGGTTATGTAACCTGTCAGGTCGGGGACCGGATGGGTGATGTCGTCGCTCGGCATGCTGAGAATTGGCATCTGAGTCACGCTTCCCGGACGACCCTTTATCCTCCCAGCCCTCTCATATATGGACGCCAAGTCACTGTACATGTATCCAGGATAGCCCTTCCTGCCCGGAACCTCCTCACGAGCCGCACTAATCTCCCGGAGCGACTCCGCATAGTTAGTCATGTCTGTGAGGATTACGAGCACGTGGTAGTCGCGCTCGAAAGCCAGAAACTCAGCTAGAGTGAGGGCGACACGCGGCGTAATGACCCTCTCAACCGCTGGGTCGTCCGCAAGGTTGAGGAAGAGGGCGGATCTACCGATAGCGCCACTCTCCTCTAGGACCTTTCTATAAAAGCGCGCCTCATCGTTCTGCACACCTATCGCTGCGAGAATGACGGCGAATTCCTCCTCCTTTCCTGGCACCACGGCCTGCCGGGCTATCTGGGCGGCTAGGATGTTGTGGGGTAGGCCTGGTCCGCTGAAGACGGGGAGCTTCTGCCCCCTCACGAGGCTGTTCATGACGTCGATGGCCGAGATTCCTGTCTGGATAAAGTCGCTTGGATACTCCCTCCTCTCGGGGTTCAGGGGCTCTCCGTTCACATCTCGGAACTCCTCGACAGGGGGCTCAGAAAGGCCGTCAAGCGGTCTCCCCAACCCATCGAAGACCCTCCCCAACATATCCTCAGAGACGCCCAGCCTCATTGTTGACCCGAGGAACCGAGCCTTTAGCCCCTCAATCGATAGACCCGTCGTGCCCTCAAAGACCTGGACAACCGCCCTCCCCCCACCAACCTCGAGAACCCTGCCCAGCCTCCTCTCCCCACTCGGGGTCTCGATCTCCACCAGCTCGTCATAGGACGCCCTGGACACTCGGTCAACCACCACGAGGGGGCCCCTAATCTCGCGTATAGTTGTATACTCGATTCCGGACCCGTGGCCGACCCTCTGCATCACATGGAACCCCAGGCAACCTTCTAAAAAACCCTGTCGCAAAGGAGCATCCCCACTAACAGTTATATGTAGAGGGCCTCATGAGGAGTGGTAGATGTCGGTAGCCTTTGGACGCGGATACCTGAGGACGAGACTAGAGCTAATCCGGCTTAGAAGAGTCGTGAGGACTGCCAAGCGTGTGCACGGCATACTCGAGGACAAGAGGGACGTACTGATAAACAGGCTAAACCAGCTGATAGAGGAGGCTGAGGCGCTAAGGTCGCGGGCGATAGAGGGGCTTACGGAGGCCTATGACGACCTATTAGGCGCCTACGTAGAGCTTGGTCCACAGACGATTGAGTCCATAGCGCGATCCGTCCCCGAGACAGTCGACATAAGCGTGGAGAGCTACACGATGATGGGCATGTCGCTCGTGACGCTAGAGGTCTCCGGGGGTGACTCCAAGCTGCCATACGGCTTCGGAGACACATCTCTAGCCCTAGACGAGGCAGTAAGGAAGATCAGGAGGGTTGTCGCAGATATCTGCAGGGCCGCGGCAGTCGAGAACAACATCTACAGGGTGGCTAGCGAGCTACGGAAGACCCAGAGACTTCTGAACGCCCTCGAACACGTAATAATACCTAGGTATGAGGAGGCCATAAGGGTTATCTCCGCCACACTGGAGGAGAACGACAGAGAATACTTCGTGAAGCTCAAGCATATCAAGAGGGTCCTCGAGCGCCGCAGGGCAAGCTAAACCTTAAAACCCTAGCACGCAAACGATAACATACCGGAATGAGCATAGAGGAAAAGGTCAGAGAAATCATCGCGGCATCGGCCGAGAGGGTTAGAGCGACGGCAAACAGCCTAGCCGAGGAAATTGAGAGGGAGGCAAACCAGATCCTTGAACGCGCGCTAAAACGCGCCAAGACGAGCTAGGTGCGAGAAGAGCACCAATGCTCGCCCAACGACTGGGGCTCAGCCAAGGAATAGGCACAAGGGCGGGGGGTTAATCTGGTCGGCTCCCGCTTTCTCATAATTGTCGTCTAAACATACACACCGCAGTAGGGTTTTTCATAACTTCGTATCTTAATGTTTAAATATGATTTTGTACGCCGACTAAGCGATGACCGCGGCAAATACTGGGAAGAATGCATCTACGAGCAGAAGAACCTTCATAGGAACGATCGCGGGAGCTGCCGCCGGTCTTGTTGTGGGAGCTGCAGTAGGCTCTCGCTTCTTGCCGCCTGCACAAGTAGAAAGAACAATCACAAGGACTGTCATGAGTGAGGTAACAAGGGAGGTAACAAAAGAGCTAGAGGTGCCGGCGGCAAAAACTGCTTGGACTGGGAAGAAATGGGTGCCGATTGTTAACAAATTCATGACGTTTAAGGACCTTCAAGACGAGCTTAAAAGCGAGGCCAAAGTCATAATTGCAAACTGGACATACTGGGGGTTGGCCGACACCGCGTTCGTCAAGGAATTCAAAGACTATGTTGCCCTCATGTATGATGTCGATGTAGACATAGACATATTGGGTACACAGGAAGCTAAGGGCGGCTTCATGTTCCAACTTTACTCGGCATATAGCGCTGGGCTGAAAGCGCCATACGACGTCATGCATTTGGAGCAGAACTTCTTCGAGGAGGGCGTTGCTAAGAATATTGCTACGCCGTTCTTGCCCTCACCGCTTGTCCCAAATATGATGATGGTAGACCCCTACTTCCTGAATCTCCCATACGGTATACAGTTCCAGAACCACGCATTAGCGAACTTCACCGTCAATACAAAGTATGTGGGGAGCTGGTTTAACTCATGGCGAGCTTTAGCCGACAGTAGGCTGAGAGAAAAAATAACCCTCTGGGTATTCGAGGATAACGGCTTCTGGGGATGGTTGACAGTAATGGCACAAGATCTAGGTAAGAACTACAAGAACCCTGACGAGATGAAGGAAGTCTTGAAATGGGTAGCAGAAAACATCCATCCCAACGTCTTAAAATATACCAGCGACGAGGCAGAACTTGATGAGCTCTTAGGGAGGGAGATAAGCTGGGCGTCAGCCTATTGGTGCGCGCTGGGAGAGGGATATATATTGACAAAACCCGAGCTCAAAGGAAACCAAGTCCTTCCTTGGGAATTTAAGAGCCCGCAAGTTAACCTTCCCGGGATACTATGGATACCGAAGGATGCTGAGCACCCGTTACTAGCTCAGGTTGCGGCGGACTGGTTGATAAGCCCGCTCCACCAGCTGCCAGACATAAACAAATACAAAGAATACACGAAGGAGCTTTGGCTGAGAACTGAGGAGGGTCTCCTCGGCCCGGAGTACGCCCAATATATACCTGACTGGGTTAATAACCTCGGTCCGAGAGGGATAGACGAGGTATATCCATCGATAGAGGAGGCTAAAAAGTATCCTAAGATAGACTGGCTATACGTCAACGAACATGCACCCGAGTGGATAGACTATTACAAAGAGCTGATAGGGGCATAACTTGTAGTGGGGCTGCTTCAGGTATTGCAGTCGCCCTCAATTCGAGGTTTTTTATTGACACTTCCGGGCCTGCTAATACAGATATTTTTCTTCTTCATACCGCTGTCTATGCTTTTCATCATGAGCTTCACTCTGAAAGACTCTTTCTTCTTCACACCCATATTCACCGCAGAAAATTATCTTAGGCTATTTAGAATATACAGGATTGACCTGCAAAACACTTTCTTCTTAACGAGTGTGGCAGCGACGTTAGATATTCTTCTAGGATACCCATTCGCCTACTTCATGGTAAGGAAGGTTAAGAGGCTTGCAGATGTATTCAGAGCGATCCTCATAATCCCTCTCTTCGGGGAGCTGTATATAGCATATGGCCTCCTCTACCTCATTCTTCCGGGTGGGCCTGTGGCAAACTTGTTGGAAACCTTGGGCATACCCGCTCTGGAGGCCCTTTATTCTCTACCCACGACAATACTCGCTCTAGCCCTCTACACTTTACCATTCGTTGTCTATAATATAGGAGTCTCCCTTCAGGGAATAGAACGGTCTTACGAGGAGGCGGCAAGGTGTCTGGGCGCATCCCCAACGCAGGCTTTTTTAAGAATTACGCTTCCACTGAGTCTACCAGGGGTAGTTACAGGCTGGCTTACTAGTTTTGGCTGGAATCTTGGAGCGTACGCTATCCCTATACTTTTAGGTGGACCAATAATTGGAACGCGGGTAATATCTAATCAGATATGGACTACGAGTCTAGTGGTCTCTGATTTCGGCATGGGAAGCGCTCTTGGAGTAATTGTGGTTTTGATCACCATGTCTATCTTCTACATTGTTACTAGACTAAGTAGGGGTGTACTGGTATGAAGTCGCTGAAAAAGGAGCACGTACACACAGCTTTAGTCTATCTATACTTGATTATAGTAAGTATCCTGATACTTATGCCATTGGCAATGACGCTCTTTAGGGCAATCTTTACGCAGAGTGAGGAGGGGAAGCTCGCGATCTCCATAGAACCTTATTTCACGATTTCTGAGGGGTTCTGGGACAAGATGCAGGTAAGTATATCCATCTCCCTTGTTACCGTGGCATTAACCACCGCGATAAGCCTGCCAGTGGCTTACGGCATCGTAAAATACGATTTTAGGGGAAAGAAGTTAATATTCACATTGCTGAACGGGGTCTGGTATGTGCCAGGTATAACTTATGGGTTATCGCTGGTTCTGGCGTACTACTTTGTCTATAAATTCCTCCTAGGTTTTTGGGGATTCGTAGCCGCATATTCAACCGGGTTTATGCTGTTATCGCTGTTAACTCAAATAGTAGCATTTAGAAATTTTGACCCAGTTTTTGAGGAAGCAGCAAGGTGCTTGGGTGCAGGGCGTCTCCAGACTTTTTTGAGAGTGACCCTTCCTCTTATAGGACCCGGTATCACGGCTGGAGTCATCTTGGTGCTCGTCCTCTCACTAAATGAGTTCATAACAGCATTACTCATTAGTGGGCCGACGAGGATAAAGACAGCTCCATTACAGGTCTTCACCGACATTAGGCATGCTGGTGTGAGACCATTTGTTGCTGCGGAGGCAACTATATTGCAGCTGGTCTCTTTGGCGATTGTGATTGTCTACCTAAAGTTCTTTGGAACAAAATACTTAAGGGGATCCATCATGATTTAGAGTTCAGGTATGATTAAGGTTGAGGCTATTGAGTTAGTGAAGAGGTATGGTCAAACATTAGCAGTTGATAGGGCATCAATAACTGCAGACAAGGGAGAGTTCATAACGATACTCGGACCGAGTGGTTGCGGTAAATCAACAACTCTAAGAATGATAGCGGGTCTAATAACTCCAGACGCGGGGAGGATATTTTTTGACGGAAAGGACGTAACCGGCCTCCCTCCAGAGAAGAGAAACATTGGTTTTGTGTTTCAAAGGGTAGCTCTTTTCCCGCACATGAACGTGTTTAAAAACGTTGCCTTCGGGCTTCAGATGAGAAAGTATCCTAAAAGCGAGATCAAAAGTAGAGTATCCGAGGTTCTCCGACTAGTTAGGATGGAGGGGTTTGAAGAGCGTATGCCAAGCCAGCTGAGCGGGGGGCAAGCACAACGTGTCGAGATTGCAAGGGTACTTGCTACGGATCCAGCCGTGCTTCTTTTTGACGAGCCTCTAAGCAACATAGACGCTAAGTTGAGGGACGAGCTAAAATATGAGATAAGGCGCATCCAAAAGGAGACTGGAAAAACAACGATTTACGTGACTCATGACCAAAGCGAAGCTTTCGCAATTTCGGATAGGATTTACGTTATGAACAGTGGACGAATAGAGCAGGTAGGTACACCATATGAACTATATACCAATCCGAGGACGCCTTTCGTCGCTGCGTTTATTGGAAGCAGCAACTTCATCGAGGTTAGGGTCATTGGATACCAAGAGGAAAGCTCTACCACACTGGTTCGAGCGGGCAATGTTACTTTAAGGGTTCGAGGCGGCCCACTGTTAAGCGAGGGCTCTAAGATAATTCTGTCGTTAAGGCCTGAGGATATTTACCTGCTCGACGAGAACCATCCGGCGGAGGCTGAGTACTTGAACGTGTTAAAGGGAAGGGTGGAGAGCGTCACTTTTGTGGGCACATTCGTTCGAGTCAATTTTGATGTTGATGGTCTATCCTTTAAGGTTGATGTTCACGGAGAAGACAGGTTCCGTGCCCTGAGGATGCAGGGTAAGGAAGCATTAATCGGGTTTAGCCGCTGCACCATTCTAAACATACCCTAAGCCCATCAAAGTTCTCATCGAATAAATTAGATCACTTTTCCGGAGGAAGGGTGAGGACTTGGATGATATCCTCCGTCGCGACGCTGAGGTGGCTCATATATGAGGTGACGGCTGGAGAAACGCCGCCGAGAATCTATCACCGTTCAACTCTATAGTCCTAGAGAGGGTGCAGGTGGAGAGGTTCCACATAGTTGCAAGGCCATATGAGATAAAGACACAGAATGAGGGGGTGTAGTGAGTGGGTAGATACCTGCCGCGGGAGCTTCGGATCAAGCTGTACAATGATGTCGTTGCCCTTCGTAGAGGCGGGCTTACATATAGAGGGATTATCAAAGAAATCTATCGAAGATACGGAGTTGGGATCTCTAAGTCTCATATAAGCTACTGGCTACGTGGGGTACATAGCCCATACAATGGTAGACGGATACCTTCACTAGAACTGTTGAAGTCCTCAGAGGAATTAGCGTACGTGATAGGTGTGAAGGTCGGTGACGGATACACTTATAGGGTAAGGAGCGTCCGCAAAGGTTACAACTATGTCATGATAGGTCTTGAGGCTAGGGATAGGGAGTTTGTCGAGGAGTTTGGAAGATGTCTAGCCATAGTCCTAGGAAGGAAGCCAATCAAATCAATCTATACAAATAACGTAGCGAAATATTACGTCGGAGTTGGGTCGAAGACGCTCTACGAGCTTCTCAGAAAACCAGTTGACCTTGATAGACTGAAGAAATATATTGAGCGTTGTGAGAGGTGTGTGGCGGCTTTCATCAGGGGATTCGCAGACTCAGAAGGAAGCGTCAACAAACGTGGTTACATAATTATCTCTACAACACAAACATCGAGTTACTCATATACGTCATAGGGCTTCTTAAAAGACTTGACGTAGAGTCGACTGGGCCAAAACTCAATACTCGACGAGGAACTATATTCTATGATCCTAGGACGGGGAAGAAATACGTAGCCAACAAGGATTGCTATCGCATATATATACGATCAAGAAGCAGTGTCAGCTTCTACAAACACGTAGGCTTCACTATTAGGAGGAAGCAGATACGGCTAGAGAACTACGTCAAGAGAACCACTAGGATGCCTACCCCCTCCACCTAACCATTTCCCAGCAAACACCCCCACACTCATCTTATCAATTAACTAAAATTGGGCCCGGTGGGATTCGAACCCACGACCTACCGGTTATGAGCCGGCCGCTCCACCTGGCTGAGCTACGGGCCCACAGTCCTCTGACGGCCGATCACTATAAATGCATTAGCCCTAATTTAAGCTCTTCCAGCCGTGGGCTAAAGGATTTAGTCTAGCGCCCCCTGTTATTATACATCGTGAGTCTTAGTGTCGGGAATAATGATGTTGTAAGGGCTGCGCGGGTCGCTCTCTCTCCTAGCAGGCTCAGAATACTTAGGCTCCTCACTGCCTCACAAATGAGTTTTTCAGAGATCGCTGAACATCTGGGTTTTGCCGAGAGGTCTAAAAGTGTCACACTTTCTTACCACTTGAAGAGGCTGGCACAAAACGGTTTAGTCAATTATTCGGCTAGGTCTCGCTCTTATTCTCTCACACCGCTGGGCCGGGCCGTTGTTGAGGTGATTCGGCAGCTTGAAGAAGGTTTGTCTCGGGGTAAGCTTATGATTCAGACCAGTGACGACTCAGCCGAATATCTCGACCGAAACATCCTAACAGAACTCATCGTTGGAGAATTACGCGTACCTCACCGTCTGGCTAGGAGGGTTAGCTTGGCCGTAGAGAGTGGTGTTGAATCTCTATCTGCGGACTTTTTGCCACGATGGCTGGTCGAAGACATGTTATTGGTGGAGCTTGCCTCAACTGGCCTGCCGATAAATAGGCTATCGTCCCTCGCGCACTCGGGACCGACCCTCGCCACTCTCCGGAGGATCTTCAACAAGTATATCAGCAAGGGTGAATGGTGGCCCTTCACCAAGTATGTCTATTCTAGCGTGATGTCGACTTACGTTGTTGACAAAGCCATACCACCTAGCTTAAGAAAACACTACTACTACGGGGAGCTAGATATTTACCACCCCGCGTGGACTCTTACACACATCTTCAGCCTCTCTCAAGGTCCAAACCAGGACGAATCTCTCGACAAAGCTCTGCTCACAGTAGTGAACGACCTTGTAATCCGTGAACGGTCATCAAGTCTGATTGAGGCAACTAAGATCGCGCCTCTCCCAGAAACTATATACCATGCGCTACAAATCTCTAGCAACAACGTTGAAGACCTAACACAATACCTGCAGGACTCGAGTACCACCACAGCGCTGACCCAACTCTTCACGTTTTTAGACAAAGCCATGATTGGGTACCCTCTCCGTGGGAACGGACAGGTGCTCTTGGCCGCCGTAGAGGAGCATCCACCACTGTTCACTAGGTATTCTATCTTGTCTGGTCAGCCTAATCATCATGTAGGCACGTATTATTTTGTGGGACTGAACGTGTATAGGCTTGTCACCGAGTCTGGCGGCGACTGGGGCGCCTTCGAGGAGAGGACTAAAAGAGTTTTATCTGAGTTTTCAGCTTTCGCACAGCGTACAGCGCCACGAGTTAGGGCGAGACTCGAAGGGTCTGTGGTCCCCAAGTTGTATTATCTATTGGCCCCCGTGGGAGCTATCGAAGCAGCCCAAAGCTCAGGGGACAAGACCACTTCAGAACAAATTTTCTTCTTCTTGTCTGAATTGTTGCACCGCCTCCGGAGCGTAGTAGAGGGTCTGACCGGACTTGGCGAAAGAATGCTTGTAGCCTCCTCTTGGCCTAGCTCAATCTCTAACCGCCTATTAGCCATCGACTCACTGCTTCAGGGCCGCTCTAGTTCTGGCGATAAGCAGGGCTCGAGAATGTTCTCGCGCTATTCAGACTATCTTATCCCTCCCGGCATCCTCCGGAATAAAGAGATGGTCGCGGAGCTCTCTAGTTTGGTGTCGGGAGGCATCCTCGTAAATCTGCAAGAGCTGGATATGGTGTCTGGCTCTCTCTCAAGGGATGAGTTTGCTGACCTGCTACAGTCCTATCCCATACTCATTGTAGCGTAGTGGGCTCGACCAGCTAGCCTGTCCTCTTCATCCTCAGGTTGAGAATTGCTCGCGCGAGGTCTCCCCCAGCATCTATAAGGGCCTGTCGCGCCTCCTCTAAACTGACTTCTGCTTGAGAGGCGACTAGCGCTACATCCTCTTGGTTAGGCTCGTACGCTGTGATCTCAGTCTTTGCTTCTGCCTCCTCCACCTCCTCGCCACCGACGATCTGGTACATGCGTCCAGCTTGTGTATTGACTGCAATAACGTTAGCTCCTCGGATCCTGATGGTCTTCCCCTCGAGATCAATAAGTACCTCCCTTGCCTGCCCCAGCTCCTTCATGCTCAGACCCAAACTACTCAACATCCGCTCCTGCATTCGTCTTAGCTCTCTGGCACCCAGCCGCTTCACATAAATGAGGTGTCGGTGTGGCTGATATATGGTTTTACAACTATCTACAGAAATACTTATTACGCCTGCAGCGAATTAATGAATAGCGTTGACCAGTGTTTCAGACTTGTCAGTCTTTCTCCCTGTTGGTGGGGTGGCAAAGAGACTGCGCCCCCTCACAGTCGAGGTATCCAAGGCCCTGGTCAGGTTCCTTGGCCGTCCCCTTATCGAATACACAATTGTGCACCTCGCGTCTCAGGGAATAAGGAATTTTATCTTTGGGGTGAAAGGCTACGTTAACTATAGATCACTATTCGATTATTTCCAGGAAGGATACGGGATATCGGCAAAATATGGCTTTAACCCCCGTATACACATAAGATACCAGCCCAACATCGAAGACCTCGGAAGCGCCGACAGCTTCTTCATCAACCTAGACTATTACAACTTAAACTCGCCGGTTCTAGTGGCTCAGGGAGACACGATTTTCAATCTCGACGTATCAGACCTCCTGAATTTCCATGAGAAGGTTGGAGCCTTTTCAACCATCGTCGTAAAGCCTGTGGAGGACCCATCCTCCTACGGCGTCGTCGCTGTGGACAAGGATAGGCGGATAACCTCGTTTGTAGAGAAGCCGAGTAAAGAGGAGGCGCCAAGCAACCTTGCCAGCACAGGTATCTGCCTCTTCTCAGAGGAGGCTCGGAAGCTCTGCCATGACAATGAGCTAAGAGCCTTCAGAGCGACCCTGCGAAGGCTAGACTTTGGGATGGATCTCTTCCCCTACCTGTTGAAAAAGGGTTACCACCTCGCAGCATATATCACAGAGTCCGACTGGTATGACGTAGGCACGCCTGAGCTTTATCTAAACTCTATGCTCCGCATCATGAATAGCGGATATATGCGGGTCCTGTTCGGTGAGCCTGCGTACGAGTCTGGAGACGCAAGGCTCTGGATACTTGGACAGAGTGCAGCGGCCCTTGCCAGGCGCGAAGAAATCTTACGCAAGGTCAAGACGGGCAGGATCAGGATAAACGGGAACGTCCTGATAGGACGCCACTGCGATATTGGGGATGACGTGGTCATTAACGACTCCTATATAGATAATTACTGTTTTATCAGTGACGGTGTCACGATAGAGCGGTCCGCGGTTCATGACAGGGTGTTTATAGGTGAGGGGGGTTATGTTCAAGACAGCATAATCGCTCGCCACTCAAAGATTTTGTCGTCACGGACTGAGCCTACAGTCGTGATAGGAATAAGCGTAGTAGGAGACAACGCCGTCGTTCAGGAGGGCTCCTTTCTTACCAATGCAAGGATTGATCCTCACAGCTACGTCTCAAGAGAAAGCACTCTGCAGAAGAGAGCGGTGGTCTAAGTGACGGTTTAGTCAGATTGTGGGCCTTTGTTTTGGCTGGTCCTCGACGTAGATAGCCGTGATTATCTGTGAAGTGGCTCCACAGTTGGGACATTTCTCCTCTACGACGCCGAATACGTAGTCACCATCCTTATGGCTCCTTGTGTGTATTGTATTACAATTGCTGCACTTGAGCTGGGTAATCGGATTGAAAGTTACGCCACGAGTCTTCGTGTAAACGTTTTCGCTTCTAATGGAGTCAACCAATCGCCTCACTCCGCCCAACCCCCTACATCCCAACCCCTATTGTATTACCAATCCCCGCGACTATTGCCTCCCCGCTGACCGGTACCTTTTCTCTGATAATCTCCTTCACCCTGTTGACCACGATGTCTGCCGACTTAACTATGCTCTCTCGCATCGGGGTGATGGCCTCGAGGATCGACTGATAGATCACTATTGCGTATAGAGGTATGTTCTTCTCCCTCGCAAGAGTCTCGATCTTGAACTTGTCGATTCCAGGCCCACCTATCGCGACTCCCACCCCCTCAGCTATCTTCCCAGTATCTTCGCCCTCCAGCTTGAGAGCTGCATCTATCGTGATTATGATGTCTGGCCTTGTGTTTAACTCGTAGATAAGTTTCCGGATAGCCTCTCCAGGCCGGCCAACGGAACCGCCTGGCCCTATAGGTCTCACAACATAGACCTTCCTACCCTCGAACTCTACAACTGTGAGCCATGTGTCCTTAGCGACCTCCGTATCAGAGATCCTTTTCCCATCCCTGACAAACTTAGCTGCGGACAACACCCCGATTCCATCGCCTATCGGTAGGTTCTTCGCGAAGGCGAAGGATGCCTGCCTGTAAGATTCTGCAATCTCCATTATCATGGGAAGCTGTATCTGTATCTGGAGCGCTAGGAAATAGTTTCCTGTCCTCTTACCGATTAAGTAGTAGTGCCTCACGATCCTGTAGATTATGTTGAGAGCTCTCGCCACCTCCACTAGGTTAGCTAGACTCTTTACCCTATACGTGTCTGCCTTAGGGGCTAGTCTGGCTACGCTCTCCTCAAACCTTGTGTCGCCTATCTCCAATATGTGCTCAAGCTTATACACGATTCCGGCAGGGTCCATGGACTCGGGAGGAATGTAGAAAAAGTCTAGAAGCGCATCTATCTCCTTTTCAATGTGTGGATTGTTCTGCGACTGATTGTAGGATCTGATGATGTTGATTGTTTTCTCTCTCACCTCGTCCTTAATCTGCTTCAACGCCGCGAGCCTCTTCTCGATATACCTCAGCACGAAAGCCAGCTGCGTCCGCTGACCAAAGTAGGGATAGATAAAGAAGAAGGATATCAGGAAGATAAACCATATGATCTGTAGTAGTAGAGCGGCGAAGCTGTCGCCTGGGGTTTGGTTTAAGGACAACACGACCATTAATAAGCGCCTGTCGGAGACTCATAAATATATCTCCGACTAGCTAAGGCCGCACGTTGGGGGTCCACAGACCCCGGCAATCCGCGCTGGAGTTGCATAGCCTTGGCCGCGCCTATTGCGTAATGCAGAAAGTTTAATGCCGACGTAGTAGTCGGCAGAGTTAGGATCAGGGGCGGTATGGAGTGTAATAAATGTGGGCGAGAGGAGGTATTACCCTTTAGATGCGCCTACTGTGGTGATTATTTCTGCTCGGCGCACCGTCTGCCGGAGGCGCACGACTGCAGGCAGCTTCACCTCGCGAGGAACATAACTGAAATCGAGCGTGGGGGAGACCGTGCCTCTGGAAATGTATCGCGCCCTGCAACAATGCTTGCTCTTAAGAGTGAAGTAATACTTTCAAGGTTGGCATCGATGGGGAGGGGCTCTGAGAGGCTTCATCTCGCTGCTGGGGGGGCTATAGTGGCGGGCGTTGTTTTTTCCATAGTGTATCCTTTTCAGGAGATCGGTCCCTTTCTATTGGGCTTGGTTGTGCTGTCGCTAGTAGCCTCGTTTCTTGCCCATGAGCTAGCCCACAAGCTTATGGCTTTGAGGCTAGGGTACTGGGCCAGTTTTAGGCTTAACCTTTTCGGCTCGCTCATCAGCATAGTCTCGATAATTTTGCCGTTTAAGTTCGTAGCCCCCGGAGCCGTGATGATATTCGGCCCCGTCACCAAAAGAAACGTCGCTCGGATAGCAGCCATCGGCCCCCTCGTAAACATAGCTATTGCTATGGCGCTATTGGGGTTGCTGTCGCTGAACCGGTTGGTGGGGGTGTTGGATTATCGACTAGCTCTGGCTCTCTACTTGGTTGGCGAGATAAACGCCCTTATGGGTCTCATCAACCTGATCCCCATCGGGCCGCTCGACGGATTGAAGATCATAACCACCTCAGCCAGGAATTGGGCGCTCTACATGGCCGCCGGCGTCATACTGTACGCGGTCTACTTATTTATGCCTCGCCTCGCGTTATAGACCCTTCTAGCGCGGCGCGGAAATCGCTGGTCACACCACTCCTTTAATGGACCCGTAATGACGTAAGCAGTCCTCCTCAGATCCTCCATGTTAGAGACTCCGCAGAGAGCCGCCACAATTTGGATCTCCTCCTTAAGCATGGCAATAAGCGCGATAGTCTTCTCAACTCCTTCCAGAGCGGCCTTAAGGAAGGGCCTTGCTAAGCCCCCCATCACCGCGCCTAGAACTAATAGTTTGGCGATGTCGACACCACTCCGGACTCCCCCCGACCCGACCACCTCTAGGCCCCTCACACGTGAAGCTTCAAGCACAGAGGCAGCAGTTGGTATGCCCCAGTCAAGAAAATCCTCAGCTATCATGGCCCTATCTAGGCGGCCCGCCTCGATGGCTCTCATCCTCTCAATCTCGACCCAGTTCGTCCCGCCTCGGCCAGCTACGTCTACAGCCGCTACCCCCACCTCCTTTAGGGCCACAGCGTCTCCATAGGATAATCCGCAACCAACCTCCTTAACTATAACAGGCACTCCCAAGCTTCTACATATTTTTCTTAGATTGTGGAGAAAGCCCTTGAAGCTTCTGTCCCCCTCTGGCTGTATAATTTCTTGAAGAAGATTCACATGTATAGCTATCGCATCGGCCTCTATCATCTTGACAGCCTCCCATGCGAAGTCCTCCCCCCGAAGCGCGAGCTGCGCCGCCCCTATATTCGCTATCAGGAAAGCCTTTGGTCCTGTCTCTCTCGCAACTCTAAAGGTGTGCCTCAGCTCAGGTTTTACTATCGCCGCCCTCTGACTTCCAACCCCCATAGGTATCTTGGCCGCCTCGGCTGCTGCCGCTAGAACAGCGTTTATCTTCGCGGCCTCCTCAGTTCCCCCCGTCATCCCCTCGATAAGGATTGGCGCGCTGAACCATCTGCCCAAAAACTTGACCGAGGTCTCAACGGAATCTACATCAACGTCACCCACCGTTCTTGGAACGAGATGTACGTATTCTAGCCAAGTTGAGCCCTTCACGGTTTCCCCGCTCTCCAGAGCCAGCCTTATGTGGTCACTTTTCCTAGTCTCGACACTCATCAGTTATCGCCGATCCCGGGATCGTCAACACTATGCATCGGCTATTAAGCGTTAATATTGGTGAGCTGCTCCTCCCCCTTCTCGGCCGACTCTTTACGAAGCCTCTGCTTCACGAGGGAGGTCAAGTAGCCGCTAACCTTGTTTCTAAGACGAGGCGAGACCTCGCCCTTCAGGAGCTCGTCAACCAGCTTCTTGTTCTCCTCAAAATCTGGCTTAACAGCGTCTGGATATTTCTCGAGAATCTCGGCGGCCAGGACCTTGACCTTCCTTATCCTTATTTTTCCCATCCTCTTGGGATGCTAGCCGCTAAAGCTTCTAATAAATTATTTTTCCCGGGCTCTTGAGGGGGGACTCTAACATCAAGGCATATCCGTGGGCTATTGCTTGTCGCGCCTCGTCGCAGGGTATTGGGCCCTGGGCGGTTTCAAAGTCTCTAATCTTTTCTCGGGTAGGATTCCTTGCGGCCTGTAAAACATCACGATCAGTAGGCTTACACTCAGGAGAATCGGTGTCAGCCAGACAACGTCAAAGGGCAGGAGAGCCTGCAGCTCTCTCTTCGAGACATCAATGAGTCTTGAGACTATGATGAAGAGAATCACTCCGACCACTGTACCCGTATTATTACCCGCGCCTCCGACCAAAACCATGACCCATGGAATAAAGGTGTGATTAGCCCTGCTAAAGTTCCTGGCATTAACTGCGCCGGAGTTTAGGGCGAGTAGAGCCCCCGCTAGGCCGGCCAGGGCGCCTGCAAGGACGATCACTTCCCGCCTGACCGAAGAGACATCTCTTCCCAGCGAAACAGCGAGATCCTCGTTGTCGCGTATAGCCCTCAATAGCCTCCCGTAAGGCGATAAAGTCAACACGTGCACTAAGATGTAAACAGCCACAGCTATCACTACTATGATCGTAACCATAACGAAGCCCCGAAGGGTCGGGGGCACCGCCGCCAGGAAGCTGGGTACGAATACTCCTAGGGTCCCGCCGATAAACCCCTTATAGTTGTCTCCTATGAGGATAAGGATCTCTCCCATTGCTAGAAGCGTCATGGCGAGATACTCCTCCCTGAGCCTTATGGCTGGTATACTCGAGATGTAGCCGAGTGCAGCGCCGAATAGTGACGCCGCGACGAGCGACAGCACAAGCATCAAGACTCCCAGTAAAATGTTGCCGGCTAGGACGTCGTTTACACGACTCATTATCTGTGCATGGTTGTCGAAATAATCCATCCCCTCTCCGAGTCTATATATCCAGGCGATAATTTGCCCGGGCATGGCACCAACAATGAAGGCGCCTCCCGAGACGCAGAGAACTTTCCCGAAGTTAGGTATGCCTGTAAAGCCATACTCCAAGTTTAGGCTCAGCGATATCACGAGGTAGGCAGCAATCCAGGGCGCAAGGTCGATAAGGAACCTGACGACCAGCTCGGTCTCCATTAATACCTCCCCCTGGGGCCGAGTCTTAACGATATTATGCCTTGAGGCTTGGTGAGGAGTATAGCGGACATAATGACGAGCGGTATCACGGGCCTAAACTGTATCAACTCTACAAAGCCCAACTGGCCCGCTGCATATGGTATGAGAGAGTTGGCCGCACCGACTACTAGTCCACCTGCCAGGGATCCGAAAATGTTGCTTAGGCCGCCGAGAATACTTGATGCGAAGACCGTGGGGAGAAACTCGTCTCCGGATGTAGTTGTGACAGGCAGCCACATGGAGTACATCATTCCGGCCAAGCCACCGAGAGAACCGCTCAAGAACCACGCTAGTGTGTACATCTTGTCCACATCAATGCCCAATACTTCGGCCAGCGCTGGATTCTCTATAGAGGCTCGCATAGCGATCCCTAACCTAGTCTTGTTCAAGAAGAAGTAGAGTAGGATTGTAAGGGCTGATACTGTTGTCAGTGAGAGCACCATAACGCCAGGTATCGACGCCACCTCGATGTCCCAGGCCCTAAGGGCGATGTAGTTTGTACGGATCTTATACAAGCGGCCAAAGTAGTCCGCAAATATGCTCATCACGCCAAAGATGAAGAATGCATTAGTCAGCGTCGCGATCATCTGGAGCGTCGGTGTAGCCTGTCTTCTCCATAGTTTCGCTAAAACTAGCTTGTATTGAGCTACTGCCAATAGTCCTCCTAGGAGAGCTGAGGCCCAGACAGCCTCATATGGGCTTCGCTTGAGTATCTGGGCTGTGTAGACCGCCGCGTAGGCGCCAACCGTGATAAAGGAGCCATGGGCAAAGTTGGGGACACGCGTCGTGAGGTATGTCAGGGTTAGGCCGACGCTAGAAAGCGACGCTATACCGCAGAAAACGAGTGTGTTGACGATGGCGGGATCTATCAACACGCATCAGTTAGTTAGTTGGCGAACATGTGTTAATAAAGTTTATATATGCCGTCATTAGTATTTTGCCACAATGACCAGAGTCTCCGGTGTATCCTCTGCCCTAGCAGCGGCGTTGCTGGTAGTGGGGCTGATCATCGGCGGCCTAGTAGGAATATTCGCGGCGCCACTCGTAACTCCGCCCCAGACCCAGACCATAACACAGTTCCAGACAATCATTAGTACGGCTACACGCTTTACGACCGTGACGGCTGGCGGCGCCCCACCGCCTACACCTCTGCTACCCTCCCTCGTCGAGCAAAATGCTGTCAAGCTCGGTACCGGTCTTCCATACATTCCCGCCTCGCTCGTAAACAAGAAGAGCAGCCTGTCCGGCGAGATCAGGGTTGGCGCATTGCTCTCGCTCTCGGGCGACCTGCGCACCTTCGGAGAAAACCACAAGGCTGCACTCGAGCTAGCGAGAGACGACATTAACGCTTGGCTTTCGCGGACAAACCCCGGACTAAAAGTAGTCCTCGAGATAGAGGATAGCGCTACACAGCCGGAGCAGGCATTAGCGAAGCTCCAGGCCCTCGCTGCTAGAGGGGTCAAATTCGTGGCTGGCCCCCTCAGCAGCCGTGAGGTCAGAAACCTCAAGGCTTACGCCGACCAAAACAATATTCTCGTGCTGAGCCAGTCCTCCACTGCAGTCGACTTGGCAGTCCCCGGTGATAACATCCTGCGTCTGATACCCGACGACAGGAAGCAGGGACCGGCCCTTGCGAGGCTGATGTGGGGGGCCGGAATAAAATATTATGTCCCCATATGGCGGGGCGACACGTACGGTGACGGCCTGAAGGAGTCTACCGAGGCGGCATTCAAAAGGCTAGGCGGCTCAGTAGACTCAGGCGTCAGGTATAATCCTGACGCGAAGGAGTTTGCGACAGAGGTCGCGACCTTGGAGAGTAAAGTTAGGGACGCCATCTCGCGGTATGGGGAGAAGGCTGTGGCGGTTCACCTGATAGCTTTCGAGGAGGCGGTCCTGCTGCTTCAGGAGGCCGCCAAGCGCGATATACTAAGGAGGGTTAGGTGGTTCGGGAGCGACGGCACGGCGCTCTCGGGTGATGTTCAGAACGACGCCACCTCAGCCCAGTTCAATGTTGATACACGTTTCCTCCACACCATTTACGCCGCGACGAGTAGCGACATATTCGACCGTGTCAGGGAGAGAGTCAAGCAGGTCTACGGCAGGGAGGCCGACACCTATACCTACACCATCTACGATATTCTCTGGATAATTGTCCTATCAATACTGACGGTGGACAAGTACGACCCTGCCGCGGTCAAAAATATACTACCCACCATAGCTGCGCAGTACTTCGGGGCATCCGGCTGGACCTTGCTGAACGAGTCTGGGGACAGGATAGGTGGAGACTACGATGTCTGGGCGATAGAGAAGGTGGGTGACAAGTACGAGTGGAAGCGTGTGGGGGTCTACAAGGCGGCGGCCGACAGCGTGGCGTGGGAGCCGGGCTACGAGGAGAAATACACTTAAATTTCCTCGAGACAATTGATTTTTTCAAGAGCATTGCGCGGAAGTATTCTACAGTGTTCTAGGCTTAGGAAGCACTTCGGAGGCCTAGCCGCCGTCGATGGCGTAGACATATCCGTAGAGGGCGGCACCGTCTCACTCATTATTGGACCCAACGGTAGCGGTAAGAGTACGCTCATCAATCTGATCTCTGGCTTCTATGTCCCGGATGAGGGAAGCATAAAGCTGGACGGCATAGATATAACGATGTTACCGCCGTACGAGCGATTTAGGCTAGGAGTCTTCCGGGCCTTCCAGACCGCCCAGCTCTTCCCGAGCCTAACTGTTCTCCAGAACCTCGTCATGGCTGCTGGGCCCACGAGGGGTGAGAGGCTGAGGGCCGCCCTCTTCAGGAGAAGCTGGATGCAGGAGGAGAAGGTTCTCGCAGAGAAGGCGCTTCAGGTGAGCGAGCTGCTGGGGCTAAGCCACCTCGTCGACCAGCCCGCGGCGAATCTAAGTGGCGGCCAGATGAAGCTTCTTGAGGTTGGGCGGGCGATAATGAGTGGCGCCCACCTGGTCCTGCTGGACGAGCCCACGGCAGGCTTGAATCCGGTGATAGCTGAGAAGATTCTTCAGCACATAACCGCTGCGGCAAGGGAGCTTGGCCTAACTTTCTTGATCGTGGAGCACCGTCTCGAGCTCGCGTTGAAGTATGCCGAGAAGGTCTACGCCATGTTTAACGGCCGCATAATAGCCGAGGGTCAGCCACAACAAATCCTCTCGCTCCCTGAGGTCATCGAGAGCTACCTAGGTGAAGGTCAGGCATGATAAGTGTCGAGAACCTTGATGCCGGGTATGGGAAGATCCATATACTTCACGAGATCTCCTTCAAAACTAGGAAGGGCAAGATAACAGCAGTCGTCGGGCCCAACGGTAGCGGCAAGAGTACACTCCTCAAGACCATCTTTGGGCAGACAACGATCTACAATGGAGTAATAAGGCTCGACGGGGACGCGATAACTGGGAAGCCCTCCCACGTCATCTCGAGACTAGGCGTGTCCTATCTGCCCCAGCTAAACAACCTGTTCACCAGTCTAACCGTTAGGGAAAACCTCCTCATGAGCGGCTACACACTCGACGAGCGCGAGCGCGAGGAGAGGTTATCCAACGTTCTGGAGGTCTTCCCTTTCCTCCGCGGCGTCATGAGCAGGAGGGCATATACCCTCAGCGGCGGAGAGAGGCAAATGTTATCTATTGCTATGGCCTTTATGAGGAGGCCGAAGGTCATAATGATGGATGAGCCTACAGCAAGTCTCTCCCCGAAAATGAGTAGTGTTGTGCTGAACGTGGTGAAGAGTCTGAGGGACGACTACGGCTACACCGTTATACTTGCCGAGCAGAACGTGATCAAGACCCTGCAGCTGGCCGACGATGCGATACTTATGGTGAGTGGCCGCGTAACTTTTCAGGGAGACGCGCAAGAACTCTTAGCGAGTAAGGAGCTGGGTAAAATGTACCTGGGCTTGAGGTGAGGATAGAGATGCCCATCACTTATCGGAACTTGGGGGGAAGCGGGCTAAAGATCTCGTGCCTCGTTCTTGGGACATGGTATTTGCCTACGCTCCCCGAGGTCGACTCCTACGGGGTTAGGAAGATCAACGAGGAGATGACTCTGAAGCTCTGGAGGAGGGCGGTGGACCTGGGGATAAACTGTATCGACACCGCCAATAGATACCACGGAGCTATAGCTCCGGTTCCTGTGACTCATGTGGGCTATGCGGAGAGGCTTCTAGGCCGGTTCTTAAAGACCGTAGACCGTGAGTCGTTAGTCATAGCGACAAAGGTCAGGTTCAGGATGGGGGAGGGGCCCAACGATGAGGGGCTCTCGCGTAAGCATATACTTAAGGCCGTCAGGGATAGCCTCGAGAGGCTACAGACGAGCTACATAGATCTGTATCAGGCACACGGGCCAGACCCCCAAACACCCCAACTCGAGTCCCTGCAGACTTTTGACATGCTTGTAAGGATGGGCCTGGTCCACTACATAGGCTGCTCGAACTTTGAGGCTTGGCAGATAGAGGAGGCCCTATCCATATCCGAGAGGCATGGCCTCGCCAAGTTCGTCTCTGTACAGCCCCTCTATAACCTCCTCCAGAGGCAGGCCGAGAAGGAGCTTTTCCCACTGGTAAGGGAGCGCGGGCTGGGTGTGATTTGCTACTCCCCCCTAGCGCAGGGCCTGCTAGCTGGAAGGTATCACGGAGGCTCGCCCCAGGACGCTCGAAGCACCTATAGCCCCTCCGTCAACCCCTTGCTTACGGAGAGGAACATGAAGGTTGTGGCAGAGCTTGCGGAGATGGCAAGAGAGAAGGGCGTCACGCTGGCTCAACTAAGCCTCGCATGGATCCTACACCGGCCCGAGGTCACGGCACCGATAATCGGCGCCACGAGGCCCGAGCAGCTTGAGGAGAACATAGTCGCTGCCGACATAAGGTTAAGCACAGACGACCTCAAGCGTATCGACGAAATAACGGCGGCCAAGTAGGGACGGTTATGTTGCGCTCCCGTGCCCTGGACTTAGATCCGCGAAGGTCGTGGAGTGTTGCTCTTTAAGTCGCCCCGCGAATCAGGAAGGCTTGTCCGAATCTTTGCCTATCGTGATTTCAGCCTATACGTGTTTAGGGGCGGGCGTGGCGACAACTTCAAGCTCCGAGGCGGAGAAGAGGAGAGGCTGCTCTTCTCACTAACGGGGGAGGTAGATCTCGATGGAGAACAGCTGGGTACGCGCGATATGGCCTATATCCCTCCGGGAGAAGGGGCCAATGTATCGCTCAGGGCCCCGGCCGACGTTTATATCGCTTCTGCATCGTCCTCTTCTGCAGCGAGGAGGTTTGTGAAGCGTTTTAGGGGCGCCTCCGTCGTAGAGTCTGGACTGGACAACTATAGGCGAACAATTACAGTTATGATAGATGTTGACGATAGGGCTGAAAGATTTCTTGCAGGCTACACGGAGGGTGAGCCGGGGGCTTGGACGAGCTATCCGCCGCATAGGCATGATAACAAGCCTGAGGCATACATCTTCTACGGTATGGGGAAGGGTTTTGGTGTCCAGCTAATCCTCGATGAAGCAAGGGAGGCTGCCTACATAGTAAGAGACCATGACGTAGTCCTCATAGATAGGGGGTATCATCCGAACGTAGGGACCACTCTAGCGGGCATCAAGTATGCATGGATAATCGCCGCACCGCCGGAAGAGAGGGACCTCTCGGTCAATATCCACCCAGAATTCGCGTCAGTACCGCTACCCACCACTCACCTAAAAATCGATTCAAGCAGGCGGGGATAGTGCAGCCTAAAGGGCTCCAGCAGGCTACCGCTTAATCTCCCTCTTCTTCCACCTGAGGTTTCTACTGCGACACTTCCTACACTTCTCGGCGTCGGGGGCGTTTCGTGCCCCACAGTTCCTGCATATCTTGTAGTGGAGTCTACGCCTCTGGGCAAGCTGTATAAGGAAAGTATCGGTCAGTACCATGCCTGATGCTCGTCGAGCCAACCACCTATTAAAGCTTTTAGCTGGATATGCCTTGTGGCCTAATTCCTGGGGTTCGTTTTTCTCCTCTCCGGCTGGGGCCCAGTTTCCTAGGTTGTTACGGCGCTCAATAGCATGTTGTATATGAGCGCCTTGATCGTCAGCTCCGAGTCCATCCATCTCGGCTTCCTGGAGAGGAGATGTTCTCCGAACAATGCTTTGA
>JAVVGN010000013.1:0-33175 GCA_032249095.1 Candidatus Caldarchaeales archaeon
AGAAATACACGCATAACAAGGATGTATATGTGATCTATATTCGAGTCAGCAGTAATACAAACTTCTACAGATACGTAGGCTTCACTATCAGGAGGAAGCAGAGACGCTTAGAAGAATACATCAAAAGAAGAACAACCCCCTCCACCAACATTCCCCAACAAACACCCCACACTTATCTTATCAATTAACTAATCCGGAATACGGGCCCGGCGGGACTCGAACCCGCGACCTCCGGCTTAGAAGGCCGGCGCTCTATCCATGCTGAGCTACGGGCCCTCCTCATGCTCAACCCGATCATCGAGTTGGAGGTCCCTCCCCCTAGGTTGTGGGTGACGATGGGGCGAGTGGTCATAGGAGCCTTCACAGCTGAAAACAGTCTCAGGATTATTTAGCGTTTAGCCCCGCGCTCATGCAACACATGCTGCACACGGCGCCGCGACAGGCCCTTGACGTAATGCTCGAGCAGCAAGCTGGTGATTTAGCCTCGTCCATAGAACGCGCGGAGCTGACAACGATGAATCTTCATAGGCATATCCGGCGCCTCATGAATATAACAACCGGAGAGCCACAGCGCCTAGAGACAACTCGGCTCTACTTAGGCCTCGCCGAAAATTTTCCTGAGTATTCGCGAGATGGTGCCGACCGGTTGTTATGGCGGCATGAGAGGCGGGAAGAGGATGAACATACACGAATCAGTCGTCGTCAACTCATTCCAGCCCCTCCTCAAGTTTTAGTAAAGAATAGTTGACACCTTATTCAGACGCAGACACCGCCCTAGGAATGCCGCAACACTATACTCTTCCGTCTCTGGGTTTTTCTTGGCCTGCCTTAGATTATACGTGGACACCCTCCACCAATCAAGGGTCTTCTCTCTAATCTCTTGCGCCCCATTTATAGAAACGTCATCCACCATCGTACTTAAGCACCTACCATCATTACAGAGCTTATGAATCTTCGCTACGGGGCAAGTATGCTTAGCCATTTTCCACGCTTTACTCACCTAGGACTACCATGATGCCTGGACGTTGTCTTGCATGTCTAGTGACTAACTGTCAGCTACATCGTGTGGATGACTACATTTGGTGCGTGACGTTATTACCTGCTTTCTTTCTAAATACGACTACGCAGTTTTTCTAATAGGAGCGTCATGAGACCTGAGAGCACAACTATTGCTAGCAGGTTCAGCAGAGGCGTGTTCGTCGGGGTGGGTATTTGCAGAACATCGAGTTGCTGCGGTCTGACAGCATAGACATAAAGCGACCCCTGGTTGCCTAGGATCAGCGTAGAAACGACCCAGATAAATACGTAACTGGTAGACATGATTATCCCGACGGCCCATGCTAAGAAGACTCCCCTCATCGATAAGAATGTGGATTCTTTTGGGGTCGGCTTCTTGACTCCTCCCAGCTCCCAGGCTGGGACAGGCGGGAAGAGTTTGGTGAAGATATACACTACTAGGGCTAGCCCCGCGAAGGATCCTGCGGTAAGGAGTGCCTCGACTAAGGTTGGTGCGTAGGTTGGCATGGCAGATTGTACCGTCATGAGTCTCAACTGGTAAAATAGTCCGGGAACCACTATCAAAACACGCTTTAGCCACATGGCTGGTAGAACTATCGAGGCCATAGCGACTGTGGTCCTGTATGTTCTGAATCTTGGGACCAAAAGCGTGACGGAAGGTATAACCAGCGAGGCCAAGACGTACCAAGTCAGGGCGCTGTAGGGGCCCACCCATACGAGCTGAGATACCTCCATGTCCTCCCCCACAGCGGCGTATCTCACCGTGAAGGTCTCGGCAAGAAGGAAGTATAGATATCCGATGGAAAAGACTGCAAGGAGCTTAGAGAGCTGTACAAAACTGTGGTCCGAGAAGACGCTTTGTAGGCCATAGCGCCACCTGATGGCAGCCGCCGCTATGATGACGAGCGAGAGGCCTGTTAAGAGTGCTCCTATAACAAAGTATGGGCCCATCAGGGCGTCGTTCCACGTGGGGACCGACTTCATTATGCCGAATATCCATCCTGTAACAGTATGCATCATTATCGCGATCGGGATAGTGATCACTGCCAGCACCTTGAGGGCGTTTTCGAGGAACCTGACCTGGTCTTCTCTTCCATCCCAGTCGTATCTAAGTAGATTGTAGAACCAGCCTAGCCTTCCCCCCCTCTCTGATAAGGCCGCCGCGTCTGGGATGACTGAGAGGTGTAAGTATCCGAGGCTTACGAGGAGGTAGAAGAGCAGGACTATAACGTCCCAACCGACGGGTGATTGTATCCTCCCATAGAGAGGTATGTATGCCAATGCTCTCCAAAATTGTCCTACGTCAAAGAGTATGTTGAGGGCCGCCACCAGCAGGCTTCCAACAGTTATGACCTCGGCTACCCTGCTTATCGGCTTTCCCCACTCGAGCTTTAGGAGCCTTATTGTTGCTGAAATGAACGTGCCTGACATGCTCACGCTTATGTAGAAGACGAAGTTGGCCATGTAGAGTCCCCAGGCGACGGGTCTATTGAGGCCGGTTACTCCGAGCCCTATCTCCAGTTGAGTGATCCACCCCCAAACTGAAAGCCCGATGGGCACTAAGAGGAGCATCAGAAATACTAGTGAACTTCTTGTGAATGGTGTGAGGCCGTAGTAGTTTTTGAAGCTAGCCATTTTATCTCGCCTCTTTCAGATATATGACCTTAGGCTCGGTTCCGAGCTCTTCTAGGAGCCTTATAGCGCGCTTGCTTCTTGAGAGCTTGTGGACAGTGCTCTCGGGGTCTTCTAGGTCTCCGAAGATTAGTGCTCTCCCAGGACAGCTTCTGACACACGAGGGTAGATAATTAAGTTCTTTGAAGTCAAAGTCCTCCCACTTGGACCAATCTTCCTCCACAACCACCTCGTCATCCTTCTCAAGTAGCCTCCTCATCAATACTTCTACAGCCCTACTCACAGCTTCATCCAAAGACCTGCTCTTCTGGGCCTCAGCCATCACGACTGGGGGAGCTTCATTCAGAAGTATGTCGCGTTTAAGTCTCTCGATTCGGTGGACACAGAACGTGCATTTCTCTACCACACCCGCAGGCCTTACCGGGACGCTGGGGTTTAGATAGTTTTTATAGGTCTCTGGCCATTCTGGTGCCTTCCAGTTGAAGTATCTGACCCCGTAGGGGCAGGCGACCATGCAAAGTCTGCACCCGATACATCTGTTGTAGTCTTGGTCGACAATGCCATCCTCCCGCCGATAGGTCGCTCCGACTGGGCAGACCGCCACGCATGGCGGATTATCGCAATGCATACAGGGTCTGGGGAGGAAGACCTCGCCACCGTCAAGCCTCCTAACTACGATGTCCATCCACGCGATCTGCCGGCCACCTCCCTGCTCCTCCTCACCACCTATCGGGACATTATTCTCGGCCTTGCATGCTACTACGCATGACTGGCAAGCAGTGCATTTATCTAGGTCTATGACCATGCCCCACCTAACCATCAGCCACTCACCACCCTGTAAATTCGAACTCTAGTGGAGAAGAAGCCCGCTGAGCCTGAGAGCTTTTCACGCGTCTCCGCCAAAACCTCATTAACGTTGACCCCTGTCTTCGAGGCCCAGCGGCCATAAGCCGACCGTCCTATTCCGAAGGGCATCGCCACTATGTCGGGTGAGGCTGTCTCTCTTACAACCGCGCGCGTAACAAGTTTGCCATTTACCGACTCGACGACTACCTTATCTCCGGTCTTTACACCCAGCTCCCCCGCCTTCGCGGGATGGATCTCGATCCAGTTCTTCCACCCCCATCTGATATAGGGGGCGTAGGCCGCGAGGGCCCACGGTGCGTTCGTCCCCCTCCCCTCGGCATGCATTATAGTCTTATAAGTCACCAGTATCAAGGGGTAATGTTCCTCCTCCCCAACAAATTGTGGCTGCTCGAAGTGGGGTAGGAAGACCTCGGTTCCGCGAGCAGATATTCCCAGCGAGGACAGAAGCTCCTCATAAGCCTCTTCATAAGTGAGGCCCTCATTTTCCGCCTTCTTCCTCGCGAGTTCCGTCAACTTTTTCTCCAGCATCTTCGAGTGGAACTCGAACTTTCCGCTCTCGGTCCGGAATTCATGTTGGTAGTCTCCAAAGTTGTAGGGTGGGTCGTACCAGAAACCAAACCTCAAGACACTCTTCCAGAACTCGCTGAAGCTAGTCATACTTGCGACCGGCTTTGGCCCTACCCTCCCGCGCCTGCTCTCCCATATGCCATACCACCTGAACTGGATGACCTCCTCAAAACTGCTCCACGGGAAGGCCTCAGCCACTTTCCCCCCGATTCTGCGGGCGAGCTCAAGCAGTACGTCGCCCGTGTTCCTCGTGTCATACAGTGGATTGATCACGGGCTGCCGAATTGAGGCGACAGGGTAGCCGAGGCTCGGATAGATTACGTCGTCCATCCATCTTTCAAGATATGTGTGGTCAGGGAGGATTACGTCGGCATACTCGAGTGTTGCCTCATCTAGGAAAGGTGATGTACTAACTATGAAGGGCACCTTTTCTAGCGCTTGCCGCCAAATTCTTACATTAGGTGATGAGAAGATAGGGTTCGTATAATACAGCATCAATACCTCGACTGGGTATGGGCTTTCCGCGAGGATACTCTCAGGGACCTGCTGGTAAACGTTCTTAGCGAATGGGTATCTCTCCGTCCCGGCAAGGTCGATCCTAGTATTCTTTAAGCCCTCCTTGGCTAAGTCGTCAAGCTCTAGGGGCGGCCACGCCGCGAATGGTGGAGACTTCTGGACTATGATTCCACCCATCCTGCCCAGACTCCCGACTAGGGCATTCAGAGCGTGTATAGCCATGTAGTTGTAGACACCGTTAGCATGCATCATCGCTCCCCTCTGACCGGCCGCTATGGCAGGCCTCGTCGTAGCGAACTCTCTCGCGACCCTTTCGATTGTCTCGACTGGCACTCCAGTTACCTTATTTCCCCACTCGGGTGGGTACTTAGACAGAACGAGCTCCGAGAACTCTTCAAAACCGTAGGTATGTGTCTCCACAAATTCTCGGTCATACAGTTTATCCCTGATTATTACGTGGGCTATACTGAGGGCCAGCGCGCCATCTGTTCCCGGCTTAATCCTCACCCACTCATCAGCCTTGAGAGCTGTCGTCGACATCCTTACATCAACTATAACGATTTTCGCCCGTACAGGTCTCTCCTGCCTGATGTGGCCATAAGCTCTGAGGAGCCTCGTAGTTGGTCTCCAGGCCTCGAGGAACGAGCCGCCGAATAGAAGCAGATAGTTGGTGTTCTGCCAGTCGTATCCTAAGTAATGCTTCACACCTTGCATAAGATAATGTGCAATGACTGCGCCGTCGGAGCATATGCTACTGTGGCCTACACGGTTAGGCGTTCCGAAGCTGGCGGTGAAACGTGAGATTAGATCCCCCATATTGCCCCTTACGCGCCCGTCTAGCCAGACAAACCTTTCGGGCACGCCGGCGCGTCTGAGTTCCTGTAGACGTTGTACAACGATCTCTAGAGCCTCGCCCCAGCTGGCCTCTCTGAACCTTGACCCTCTCTCGCCAGCACGAACCATGGGTCCCTTAATCCTGTCAGGGTCGTAAAGGATCTGCAGACCATAGTGCGCCTTTGGGCATATCGAGCCCCGATTAATGGGGTGGAGGGGGTTACCCTCTATCTTGACGACGCGCCCTGAGACAACCCTAGCCGCGACACCACAGCCTGCTGGACATTGGAGACAAGTCGTAGCTACGTACTCGTCGTTAGGGAACTGGTAGATGTATTTGGAGTGAAGGGCATCTTCTTGTAGGCTCAGTAGCAGGTTGCGGGGTAACTGGATGAGGGATCCTACAGCCGCTGCAGTCCCGGCCGCGGCTATGGCCGTCAGAAAGTCGCGACGGTCAAAGAGTCTGTGTCCCCCCTCTCTAGGCATCTAAATACAAATGTGGGCATCCATTAAATAATAAATGGGTGTTTACAACTTCGTAAAAAATGATACAAAATTATGCAAAGTTATTCGTAAGTTAGGCTACCGCCCTCTATGCCGTGTTATTAATGCACCTACGGCGTTTATTAGCCCCTACCTATTTATGAATAGTATATATGCCGCGACAGGATAGATGCGGGGTTATGTCTCCCTCTTCCACCGCGGTCGTGGCAATATCTTTGACCAAGCTCTATGGCAATATTCGGGCTATTGACGGTGTGTCATTCGAGGTTGAGAGGGGTGAGGTTTTCTCCCTCCTCGGGCCGAATGGGGCTGGGAAGACGACGACCATCGAGATACTAGAGTGTCTGAGGACGCCTACATCCGGCGAGGCCTATATAATGGGCCTTAACATCAGGAGCCGCTCAGATGTGGGGAAAATCAAGAGGATAATCGGTGTTCTGCCCCAGGAGTTCAGCGCTGTAGACAATTTAACGGTGTACGAGAATGTCCTTCTCGCCGCGGCGGCTAAGGGGGTTGGGAAGAGCTTCAGAGATCTCTTGGAGGGGCTTGGACTTTGGGAGGTCAGGGGCCGCCTCTTCTCCAAGCTCTCGGGGGGTATGAAGCGGAAGGTTGGCCTCGCGATGGCTCTTGTCGGCGACCCCGAGGTCGTATTTCTGGACGAGCCAACCACGGGGCTGGACCCGCAAGCTAGGAGGGAGGCATGGCGCTACCTCTTAGGTCTAAGGCGTGAGGGGCGGACAATAATACTTACGACGCACTATATGGAGGAGGCTGAGCGCCTCAGCGACCGCGTAGCCATAATGGTGAGTGGGCGTATAGCGTTGATGGGAAGGGTTCCCGACCTCGTTGCCCAGACACCTGTTAAGGCGCGTCTCGTAATAGACGAGATGGATGAGGCGCTGGCCCAAGCGCTGCGGTCATCAGGATATAGCCTCGAGAGTCTCCCCGACGGGAGGTGGGCACTGGCCGTGAAGGAGGGATCGGAGCTTGAGGCCGTCTTGTCGCTACTTGAGAGGCGGGGGTTCAGGGGGCTTTATGAGGTCCGAGCGGCGGGGCTTGAGGACATCTTCCTATCTACGGTAGGGTCTAGGATCTCTGAGAGAGGAGATCTGGTATGAAGGTTTTGTGGACCCTCACGGATCTGCTGTTCAGAAACTGGCTGAGAAGCAAGGTGGCCCTCTTTTTCGGCATCCTGTTCCCAGTCATGTTATTCCTCGTCTTTGGCTCCATCTTCGGGAGCCCCCAACCACCATCATACAGCATCTACGTGAGAAACCTCGACATCGATTCGGAAGGCCACCCTTATCCTCTCTCAGACGCCCTCGTCAAGATACTCAACTCATCAGTGTTCGAGGTAAAGCTGTTAAAGGCCGATGAGACGCCAGGGCAGAGCGGCTTCACACCAACAAGGATACTGACCATCCCACGCGGTTTCACCAACAATCTTCTCAACAACGCGATAGAAGCAAGGCTGAACATAACGGTCGACACTATAGTCAGAATAGTTGAGGTTGCGGGCGAAAGAATTCCAAGTGATGCTCAGGAGAGCGCGATGAGGGGAGTAGAGGAGTTGAAAAGAGTTGGGCGAGCTTTGAATGCCTCGCCAGTCGTGGTAACGCTGGAGGGTGGCTTGGACGATAGGCTTCTTCAACCAATAGAGGTTATAATCAGGAATATCTTAGCGGAGTTTGAGTACTCACTGCTCAATGCCTCAAGCATCATAGAACTCGGCACAAGGATCATTACTGTACGCCAGCTGAGACCCGTCGACTACTATCTCCCCGGATATATAGCGACGTTCGTGATGACAAACGGGCTGGTGGGCGTCTCATCAGTTGTTTCAGACTTTAGGCGCCGCGGCGTCGTAAAGTTCTTGGCGACCACCAACATCAGTAAGCCTGCTTGGATACTTTCCCTCATGGTGGTGCAGACAGTGGCTGCTGTTTTGTTGACAGCGGTAATGATAGCTGTGGGCTGGCTGATCTTCTCGATACGGGCGCTTCCCGACCCGCTTAGCCTTTTGATCATCCTTATGGGTGTTGTGGCGTTCACCGCTATGGGCATACTCTTGGGAAGCTTGATTAAAGAGGCTGACGCACTCGCGGCTGCGAGCAACCTTCTAGCCTTCCCACAAATGTTTATCTCGGGAGTCTTCTGGCCCCTCGAACTCATGCCCCCCTACATGCAGCAGCTAGCCCAATACACACCCCTCTTCCACTTCCACAACTCTCTACGCTACGCGCTCGTGCTATCAACACCCGAGCAAGCAGTGCCCTCGTTAATAGTAGTGATTGGCATAGCAGTCGCCGCGATACTTCTAGCCATCGTGGGGACCCGGTGGAGAGACTTCTAAAGCATCGTGAACGAGGCTATAGTGGAATTCAAGGCCGAGCGGCTTGTAAGAGGATGCTGGGCGTCTTTAAGAAAGCTGAAGAACTTTAGAGCAGTGTTGGCGCGGGCACTAGGCTGTTAAAGGTTGATGCGTCTAAACCAAGCCAGCCCGACAATCAGGCATATTGAGCCGTAGAGGAGAGGTGCCCCAAGCGAAGAATACGCCACCACGACTCCAAACTCCCGGGCTAGGTAGTTGCCCAGCTCTCCTATGAGGGACATGGATGGATCGACTGAGTAAATCATGAGAAGGCGCGAGGCCTCAAGAGGATTTAATATCATGAGAAGCCACAGATCAAACTCCGAGATCCTGAAAACGATCACTAAGACCATTAGGAGCACCTCGTATAGAAGGGTGAAAAATATCCACAGGGCAATAGATGTGGCAAGCGCGGTGAACCTGCTCCTCGTGGCGGACGAGATTAGCATGCCGAGCGCCACAAAGCTGAAAATCATCAGTAGCGACGCCCCCATGATATTTAGGAAGACGATTGAGTCGGCATCAGAGAGCACAAGCATCAAGTACCAGCTAGCCAGGCCGTAGCCTAGAATCGTCGCTAGAGATATCGCTAGCATCGTCGAAAAGGTTTTTGCAAAAAAGAGCTCAGTCCTAGTGACTGGTAGGGATAGATGAAACTCTAGTGTCCCATTCTCACGCTCCGCAGCGATTGAGAGAGACGCAGTTATGATGGACACGAGGGGCACAGCGTAAAGGTTCAGGTTTATGATTGCGGCGAGGGCTCCGCTGAAAGCTCTAAACCCTACAGTGCTTAGGCCTAGCAGACCAAGATACGCGAATGAGAGTGAGAGGGCCGTGAAGATCGCTATGTATCCCAACATCCAGCGGCTCAGGAGCAGGCTGTAAAGGCCCCTCTTCACGAGGATCGGCAGAGACGTGTTCACCCGCCGATCGCCCTCAGCAGCCCCTCAGCGTCCGGCTCCTCAATCCAGGCGTCCCTAATGTCGTAACCATCGTCGGCCAGCTCACTGAGCTTGGCGAAGACATCATCAGTGAGATAGGTTCTCCAGCTCCCACCCACTCTAACATGAATCTTGTAAATCGGCTTCACAATTCTACTCACCTCGTCTGCCTCCAGCATTCTCACAAGCCTCCCGTCGCTCAGCACGGCTACGTACTCGAAGCTATGGATCAGGCCGCTTAGTGTATGGACGCTTGCTATTACAGTACGCCCACGCTTCACCATGGTCTGCAGGAGCTCGCTCAGCTTGTTTCGGGCCATTGGATCTAAATTATTGAAGGGCTCGTCTAGGATCAGTAGCTTTGGATCACCGATGAGAGCCAAGGAGATTGCCAGCCGCTGCTTCATGCCGCTGGAGAGGGAGCCGACCTTAGAGTAGGCCACTTCTTGTAGGCCGAATGGAGTTAGTACCTCGTCTAAGAAAACATCCACTCCCTTCATATCTGCAACGTAGTCGGCGAGTTCCACCACCCTTACATCCTCCTGATACCTAATGTTTTGAGGTACGTAGCCGACAAGCCTCCTGACCTCTCTCCCAAGTTTTTTAACATCCATTCCAAGCGTCAAGATCCTGCCCTCAAACCCAATTATGCCGGTGATGCATCTCAGCAGGGTTGACTTCCCAGCGCCATTCTTTCCGACCAGAAGTACCGAGCTCCCGTCCTCAATCTCCATGCTTACATCCTTAAGTGCGAAATAGTCGCCAAAGCGCTTCGAAACCTCTTCAAGCTGTACGGCGCGCATTCCTCCAAGATAACGCAATTGCTGTCGCAGGTAAAAAGGTTAGCAGGCAGGCGGCTAGTGTCCAGTTCCACGACGACGAATTGGTGGCAGACAGCGACCAGTGTGGTGAGCGAGCCGGCGACATGTCAACCGCCTTGATGCGTGGATTTGTCTCTAGAACCGCCCTCATCATCGAGAGCGCCGTATATCCGGGCCCGTGCATGAATGCCCTGACTAGGGGGTATCTGTCCGTAAGGGTCTCCATGGGGTCTACGAGGAGGAATCTATCGCCGAGCTGGTACTTCCTGTTGCTCCAAAAGTTGCCTCGCCAAACCAGCGATATATCTGAGCCAGGCGTAGGGTAAAATTGCTGGGCATTCTCCAGCAAATCATTCTGCTCCAGAACTCCGCGAGCCCATATAGCCGCGACCACCCCAATGTTGTTATATGCTATGACGTTGTCCTTGATCTGTAGTAACTTATCACGCGGATAGGGTGTAGCCACTATATTTATGCCTACCGCGCTTCCGACGATAAGGTTTCTAGAAATAGTGACATCACACGCCTCGCGTAAGAACAAGCCCTCGCTTACTGATGCGCCTCTATTCTCCTTCAGAGTATTCCCCTGTACCTTGACTCCATATGAATACATAATTGCGATTCCCACCAGGTTCTTCTGGTATACATTATCAAGGATTGTGTGGTTTACGGAGTACATGAGATGGGTTCCGTATCTTGAGTTGGTGAAGGTGTTGTTGGCGATGATTATGGAGTACGAGTGGTCTGAATAAACGCCGTCCTTTACATGGTCTATCATGTTCCCCGCTATCAGGGCTCCCTTAGTGTACCATAGGTAGACTCCGTGTCCGCGGTCACTTACCTCTCTCTCCCTCAGACTAGCAATCTTATTTTGCGCAACCACAACTCCAGAGGAATTAACAACATAGACCCCATGTATGACATTTTCAACATCGTTGCCAATTACCGTAACGTTAGTGCTCCTCAAGATCTTTATCCCAGAAGGCTCGAAAGCCACATCACTATACGAGTTCACGACTCTCAATCCGCGCAGAACCACATTATCGCTCTCCACGACTATGACATCCCCCGCTCCTCCACCGTCAACTATGGCTCCCGGTGATCCTGTTATTGTGAGACTCTTCCAGACGCGTACCGGCCCCCTATATGTTCCTGGACCCAGTGTAATCACCGAGCCGGTATCCGCGTTGTCTATCAGCATCTGTAGATCTGTCTCTTGGACTCCAACCCCATAACCCATCCTCACCAATAGGCCGAGAAGAATTAGAAAAAAGGATGGGACTAGACCCCTCATCTCGTCAATCTATACGCGTTGAATAGCTCGATGAGTGGTGATGCCGTTAGAAGGGCTAAGGATAGGTCTGGGAAACTTCGTATGACAAAGTTTGCCACTCTGTGCTCGCCAATGAATGGGGGGTCAAAAGGCTCGATCTTTATGGCTGCCCCAGGGGTTATTGTGTGAGTATAGTTATAGAGCCACAAATATACATAGAGATAAAGCGAGAGGACTAGAAGGATCCGCAAGGAAAGCGAGAGTTTTCCAAGCCTCATCTTCTTGAGATGAAAAGCCGCAGTGGAGAGTATTGCTAGAAAGATCGATAAAAGATACACGTAGGGCAGGTATGCGATTTCCTGAATCTCTTCATTCCCTATCCTTCCCAGACCCACGTAGTGGTTTACTATGTTTATCTCTTGCAAGTCTCCTGACACTCCCCATAATGGGTGAACCACAACGGTAAGCCACTTCTGACCATAGAGTGGAGCGTTAAGCTGGAAACTCCACAAAGGTAGTAAGGGTGAGGGGATCACAAGAAGCAGAGGCAAGAATAACATGAAATAGAAGATTACTTTCTTCCCACCGCTCTTCATGGCTTCTCCCTCGCCCATTCTAAGAGTTCTTCAAACGTCTTAAGCACGCCTCCATGGGCCTCAGCGAGGGCTCGAGCATCTTCAACGTCCTCTACAGCCACCACTCCATAGCTCATGGGAGTCCACAGTTTTTTGGGGTCGGCGACAATGTATTGAGCTTTCTTCGCGTCAATAGGGCTCTTTTTCTTGAAATCTACCACCTTCGCATCCTGAATCGTTGCTCCCCCGCTCATGTGCCTGTAGTAGTCCTTGGCGAAGCACCCTGCGTCATCGTAGTAGTCCCAGTCAGTCGCCCCCGCAAGGAGTATTCCCGCGGCGTGTTCTAGCCTGCTTATGATCATGCCGCACCTCTTACATCTGTCTTGCCCTAGCCTGATGTTGAAGGGTCTCTGACTCGCGGGTCTTCTGTAGATCAGGATTGCTCCAAATGCCGCGGCGAGCCCCACACCCGCGATGACTAGGAAGGCTCTTCTATTCATCCTTATTGGTTGAAAGATCGTTTAATCATCTGACCGCGATCTCGACCCCCTTGTGGGGGTGGAGTGTGCAGTAGATTGTGTAGTCTCCCGTCACCTTGAATGTGTATCGGAAAGACTTTCCAGGGTCTACGGGACCAGAGTCGAATCTTGAGGCGGCTGGAGGAACCTTCAGAGATGTAAAAGTGTGTGGTGTCTCGTCCTCATTCACGTATTCCACGATATCGCCGACATTTATGGTCAGTCTGCTTGGGTTGAAGAACCTATCGCTTATTACAGGCGGGTCTCCGAACTTCCAACCTTCCGGCGGTATGTAGCTCCCCTTCATGCTGACGATCCTCCAGACCTTACCCCCAACCCCCGTCCCCGGACCCTGAAGCAGGAACACAACAACGACGACCACAGCCACAACAGCGACAGCCACACCAGCCAAAAAAGCCTTACTAACCAACCCTCGTCACTCAGCCTAGATGTGCCGTCCGCGTGTATTTGTGTTTGTGGGTGAGCGCATTGACGGCTTCCCCAATCCTCCGCGGGCCGTCTAGCATGTTAGACGCGCGCTTAAGACCTCCACTCACAACCCCATTAACTGAGGGACGATGGGCGTCATCAAGCCAAACATGGCCAGAAGGAAGATTCTCGCCTCTCTTGGCGCAGGTATCGTGATAGGTGCCGCGGCCGGTTTCACGGGTAGTAGGCTAATCACTCCAACGGCTCCCCCACTGGCCGAAGAGCTCCTCAGAGTCATCAACGAGAGGAAGCTAGAGATGAGCCACGCAAAGGCCGCCCTCAAGACCTATGTTCCAGGCGGCTGGAAGGACGAGTTCATCATGATATCGTCAGGAGGCCATTCTGGGCAAGTTCTCGTCATAGGTGTCCCCTCGATGAGGCTGCATAAAGTCATCGCTGTATTCACGCCAGAGCCTTGGCAAGGATACGGCTATGGAGATGTGAAGACAATGAAGCTGCTCACCAAGGGCTCGAACGGAGTAAGATTCCTTACGCTAGGTGATACGCATCACCCTGAAATTAGCAAGACGGGAGCGGAATATGATGGCGAATGGGCATTCATCGGAGATAAGCTGAACGCGCGCGTAGCATCGATCAGCCTGAAAGACTTCGAGACAAAGGACATAGTGAAGCTGCCCAATACACAAACACAGCACGGAGGAGCATGTGCATCCCCTAACACGAAGTATATCGCCTGCGGTAGCCAGTTCCCAGCCCCGTGGGAACCTGGAAGAGGGTACAAGCCAGGCGTAACATATGTGCCACTGACAGAGAAGAACTATGAGGAGCGTTTCAGGGGGACGGCAACCTTCCTAGCCTTCGACAGGGCCACCGGCCACTTCGACCTGTCGCGGAGCTTCCAAATAGAGTTGCCGCCCTATATGCAGGACCTCGAGGTTGTGGGCTGCGGACCTAGTGAGGGCTGGGCCTTCATGAACAGCATCAACACAGAGCTACAATAGGTAACGTCTTAGAGGGTAAACCCTCGCTTGAAGTGGGGGCCGCTAAAAACGACTTTGACTACCTCCACATAATAAACTGGAAACGCGCCGAGGAACTTGTGAGAGGGGGCAGGGCGGTGGAGATGAATGGTATACGAGTGGTCCCACTGGAGGTCGCTGCAACGGAGGGTGTTCTCTTCTTCGCCCCCGAGCCCAAGAGCCCCCACGGGTGCGACATCTCGCCTAGTGGACGTTACGTCGTCGTGGGTGGCAAGCTAGCTCCTGTGGTGACAATCTATGATGTCGAGAAGATTAAGGACGCGATATCTAACCAGAGGTTTGCGGACACGGATAGGTATGGTGTGCCAGTCCTAAGGTTTGATGACGTGAAGGCGACACAGATTGAGACAAACCTCGGGCCACTCCACAACGAGTTTGACTCCCAAGGCCGCGGCTATGTCAGCACCTTCATCGGAAACACCGTGGATAGATACACCTTAGGCCCACCAGACTACACCGGAGACAGACCCTTCACCAAGATAGGAGAAATAAGGATCCACTACAACGTCGGCCATATCTGCACCCCAGAGAGCAACTCTAAAGCGCCTAAAGGAAAATATCTCGTCGCGCTCAACAAGTGGGCCGTCGACAGATTCAACGACGTGGGGCCCCTATTGCCGCAGAATCTCCAGCTCATAGACATCACAGGCACAGAGATGGAGCTGCTATACGATATGCCGATAGGGATCGGCGAGCCCCACTACGCAAAGATGATACTGGCCTCCAAGCTTAAGCCGCTTGAGGTGTATCCTGTCGGGACGGACCCCGAATCCTTCGACAAGAGCCCTTACGCCACGTCTAAGAAAGAGGAGCGGGTCGAGAGGAAGCAGGAGGATGGTCGCTGGGTTACGGAGGTTTATGGGACTGTCGTGGTAAGCACTATCACGCCGGACTACATAAAAGTTAAGCAGGGAGACCTCGTTAGGCTATATCTAACTAACATCGAGACTACAAAGGATGCCACACATGCCTTCGCGCTCAGCGAGTATAACGTGATGGCAAGCATAGAGCCGGGAGAGACCGCGACAATAGAGTTCATCGCTGATAAGCCTGGCGTGTATCTCTACTATTGTGTTGAGTTCTGCTCCCCCCTCCACCTAGAGATGGCCGGGTGGCTTGGGGTGGAGCCAACATAGCAAGACGCTGATATATATAATTGCATAAACCTGCATATTTTTTATAAGAGCATTAAAATAGCCTACGCTAGTAGAGTGCGGCTTAGATGCCCCTTACAAGAGTAGTCTTATCCTTCCGACCTCCACCCACAGCATGGTTAACAGAAATAAATGGTGTCGAGGGTTTGTCAGTCCAGATTCTTGATTGCGTCGTCGACGATGATGGCTCAATAAAACATTTGGTGATGTTTCGGGCGAGGGACAAGGCGACGGCTGAGCAGGTTAAGCGCCTAGTAGGATCCCTCAGCCTCGTCAAGGATGTTCAACTATTTGGCAACAGCAGGGGAGGCGAAACCCTGTTTGGGATAGTCAAGTCTAGCGCCTGCACGGTCTGTAACGGACTAGCTAGCCAGTGCTTCATTAGGAGGGGAGAATACCTCATAGAAAGAGAGAGGATAGTCTGGAGGTTTGTCGCACCGGATAGTGTGATTCAGAATGTTATGAAATACCTCGAGGGAAGGGGTGTCAAGGCTGAATTGCTGGAATCTGTGGAGGTTAAGGACTTTGGATCTGTAAATAATCAGCAGGTCCAACTGATTATCCAGGCCTTTGAGTCTGGTTATTTCGACGTACCTAGGAAAGTCTCGACGCGCGAGCTGGCGAAGAATCTTGGTAAGACTCCGGCAACGCTCTCGATATCGCTGAGGAGAGGCCTTAGAAGAGTCTTGACGAATTATTTGGTCGTTAACAATTCTTGACAAAATCCACCTCTAACCTATAACTACCTACGCCTAGCTTAAGACTGCGTTGCTACGAGGCCGCGCTTCTTCAGGGGCCTCTCGTCTGAAATCTTAAGTCAAGGTGGATGACCTAACCGTAGTGGTGAGTTGCGGTCTTGGGGCCTGTTGAGCCGGATCTATCACCTCCCGTGAACCTGCTATGCGAATACGTTGCTAACCCCGTTGGCTTGGATGTGTCCAGACCAAGGTTCTCTTGGATGCTTATGCACACTAGGCGTGGAGTCTCCCAATCTGCTTACAGGATACTAGTGGGCTCGTCTCTGGATCTCCTTGAGAGAGATGTTGGCGACATCTGGGATAGTGGGAAAGTCTATTCAAAACAGTCTGTCAACGTCGAGTATCGTGGGAGAGAGCTTGAGAGTCGGCGGAGATACTACTGGAAGGTCATGTGGTGGGATGATCTAGGCAGGGCCAGCCCTTGGAGCGAGCCGGCCGTGTTCGAGATGGGCCTACTGAGGCAGGAGGACTGGGTGGCCAGGTGGATTACGGGGGAGGGCCTTCTCAGGAAAAAATTCGTGCTGAGGAAGAGGGTTAGTTCTGCAAGGGCCTACGTGACGGGGCTAGGCTACTATGAGCTGAGGATAAATGGTGTGAGGGTAGGGGACAGATACCTAGACCCTGCATGGACCGACTACGACAAGCTCGTACTATACTCCACTTACGATGTCACACACCTACTCCGCGAGGGCGAGAACATCGTAGGAATCATGCTCGGCAATGGCCGCTTCAACATTAAGGAGGAGCGGAGAAGCACTCATAAGCACTGGGGAGAGCCGCGAGCGCTACTGCAGATCAACGTGGAATATGAAGACGGATCCTCTGAGCTTATCGCGTCGGGCGAGGGTTGGAAGACCAAGAAAGGCCCCATCCTCGAGAACGATATTTACGACGGCGAAGTCTACGACGCGAGGCTCGAGGAGGAGGGTTGGGATAGACCTGGTTACGACGATTCCGGCTGGCTGGACGCCAAGCTGTCAGAGCCTCCTAGCGGCCGACTTTGCTCCTAAGCGACGCTTCCACCTATAAGGCGTGTGAGGCTGCTAACACCCTTGCGTCTCCTAAACCCTAGGCCTGGAGTCTACGTCTATGACTTCGGACAGAACTTTACGGGCTGGGTGAGGCTGACAGTAAGCGGCCCAAAAGGCGCTGAGGTCCGAATAAGGTATGCAGAGCTCTTGAGCCCCGACGGGTCAATAAACGTCTCAAACCTGAGGCGGGCCAAGGCGACAGACATATATATCCTTAGGGGCGAGGGTGTTGAGGTCTACGAGCCCAGATTCACCTACCATGGCTTCAGATACGTAGAGATCGTGGGCTTCCCGGGTGTCCCAAGCATCAACAATCTACAGGGCGTCGCTGTTCACACGGATGTTGAGCCAACGGGTGGATTCGCATGCTCAACCCCACTCATCAACGAGATCCACAAGATCATAGTTTGGAGCCAGCTAAGCAATCTTATGGGCATCCCCACCGACTGCCCTCAGAGAGACGAACGCATGGGGTGGATGGGTGACGCGCAGCTGACAGCAGAGGAGGCGATATACAACTTCAACATGGCGGCCTTCTATACAAAGTGGGCCAGAGATATACGGCTGGCCCAAAAGGAGGACGGAAGCGTCCCAGACGTTGTCCCACCCTATTGGGAACTCAACCCAGGCGACCCAGCATGGGGCGAAGCATGCATAATTATACCTTGGTACGTATACCTCTACTACGGCGACAGAAGGATACTTGAAGAGAACTATGACCTCATGAAGAACTGGGTTGATTTTCTTACAAGGAAGTCTAAAGACCGCCTCCTCAGCTTTAGCAAGTATGGAGACTGGTGCCCGCCCAGACAGATAAGGTCCCTGACGACGCCAGGCGAGATAGTATCAACACTCTGTTACTATGAGTCAGTACTGATATTTTCGAAGATCGCAGCGGAACTGGGGAGGGCTGACGATGCGACGAGTTATGCAAGGCTGGCTGAGGAGATAAGAGATGCATACAACCGGAAGTATCTCGGCGAGGATAGCTATATTGTTGGGGAGGGCGTCTATAGTCAGACGGCGAACTGTATCCCACTATTCTTCGACATGGTGCCGCCCGACAAGGTAGAGAAAGTGGTGAGAAAACTGCTAGACGACCTCGCCAATGCCCATGACTACCATTTGAATACCGGGATCGTGGGGACTAGGTACTTGCTGGAGGCGCTGACTAGGCATGGGCTGGCGGAAGCCGCATACCGTATAGTTACGCAGACGACATATCCGGGCTGGGGATACATGGTGCGGGAGGGGGCGACGACGCTTTGGGAGAGGTGGGAATATCTCACAGGCCCCGGTATGAACTCCCACAACCATATAATGCTTGGCAGTATAGACTCGTGGTTCTATAAGGCCCTCGCGGGGATAAACGCCGACCCAGACTACCCGGGATTTGAGAAGATCCTGATCAAGCCCCATGTCTTGGAAGGCCTCGACTGGGTGGAGGCCTCCTTGAAAACCATTCGCGGTACAATAGTCTCGCGGTGGGAGAAGAAGAATAGGTCACTACTACTCGAGGTTGCAATACCTGTTAATAGTTGGGGCGAAGTCCACGTCCCAACCCTAGGCCTGAAGAGGTTGGTGGTTGAGGAAGGCGGGCGCGTGGTCTGGAGAGACGGCCACTTCATCGAGGGCGTCCTAGGAGTGGAGTCTGGGCGGCTTGAGGGCAACTATGTGGTGTTCAGGGTGGGCTCCGGTTCCTACAGGTTTCTCGTAAAAGAGGAGGCTACCTAGTCGACGGAGATAAAACCGCTCGGCATCCACCTTGAAGAGAGCCTTCAGGTCCTCACCCGCTACACGTGTAGAGGTGCCTAGTTGAGGCCGGTTATGCGAGTCAAGCGTACAGCCGCAGCTCGGTATAGACGTCTCACGCTATTTGCACCTAGTTGTGATGAAAAGCTTATGTGTAGGGGTTACCGACTCCCACCCGAGGGAACTGTTTGGCCCGTCTAGCTGTTAAGGGTGGTGAGCCGGTAGCCTCGGATCTTTCAAGACTTGTGCCTCACTGGCCAACCCTTAGTGGGAGGGAGAGGGAGGCGCTGATACGGGTTCTAGAGGGGAGGAGGTGGTGCAGGCTTTATCCCGGGTCATACTGCGAGGCCTTCGAGGCAGCGTTCGCGGAGTATCATCACGCAAAACACGGAATCGCTGTCGCTAATGGTACGGTGGCTCTGGAGCTTGCCCTGAAGACCGTGGGCGTCAAGCAGGGCGACAAGGTCGCCGTACCGGCGGTGACCTTTATTGCATCCGCATCCGCCGCCACCGAGTTGGGGGCGATACCTGTCTTCGTCGATGTGGATCCTGAGACAGGCAACATATCTCCAAGGCACCTGAAAGAAGTCGTGGATGAGGTGGATGTGAAAGCCGTTGTCGCGGTACACTATGGAGGTAATCCAATAAACTTCGATAAGATCAGGCCCATCCTCGCCCAACGCGGTATTAAGCTGATAGAGGACTGCGCCCACGCGCATGGGTCGGAGTGGCGTGGCAGACGGGTCGGAGCAATAGGGGATATAGGCGGCTTCTCCTTCCAAGAAAGCAAATCCCTAACGGCCGGCGAGGGCGGAATAGTCTTGACAGACAGCGATGAGTATGCGGGGAAGGCGAGGCTTATACACAACATCGGCAGGGTCGTGGGCAGGCCTGGATACGAGCACTACATCCTGAGCTCAAACTACCGGATGACGGAATTTCAGGCGGCTCTGCTTCTGGCCAAGATGGACGAGTTTAAGGAGCAGGTCGAGATTAAGCACAGGAACGGAGAATATCTCGCATCCAAGCTCAGGAAGATAGACGGGATAGAGCCCCAAAAAATGGAGGATGGTGTGACCAAGAGAGGATACTACTACTTTGTCTTCAGATACGATGCTGAGAGATTCGCGGGATTGACGAAGAGTAGATTCATCGAGGCGCTGAGAGCCGAGGGAGTCCCAGCCGACACCGGCTACGGAATGCCCCTGTATAGACAGAGAGCCTTCGGGCGCGAAGAATTCCTCGAGGTAATGCCGCCGGGGACCCAGTACCCTGGCTACGACCAGCTATACCTCCCCGGCGCCGAAGCCTTCACCAGGTCAGAGGTAACCCTCCTACACCATATCCTTCTAGCAGAGAGACACGCCCTCGACCTCGTCGTCGCGGCGGTTGAGAAAATTAAAGAAAACGTAGATGAGCTACTAGCTTAAGTGGTGGGTATATTTGACGGAGGTCAGGCTAGAAAAGGTAAGCAAATATTTCGGCGAGACTAAGGCGGTCGACAACGTTGACCTACACATAAAGCACGGAGAGTTCATCGTCCTCCTAGGACCCTCAGGGTGTGGGAAAACGACGACTCTTAGGCTAATAGCGGGTCTGGAGAAGCCCACTTCGGGACAAATATGGTTTGACAATGAGGTCGTAAATGATTTAGAGCCTAAGGACAGGAGGGTGGCCATGGTCTTCCAGGACTACGCGCTCTACCCCCACATGACTGTCTTCGACAACATGGCCCTAAATCTACGCATCCGCAAGCTGCCAGAGGACGAGATCCAGAAGAGGGTCTCCGAGACAGCCGAGCTGCTAGGTATTAAGCACTTGCTCAAGAGAAAGCCTGCCCAGCTCAGCGGCGGCGAGCAACAGCGCGTCGCGTTGGGGCGCGCAATAGTTCGGGAACCCTCCGTCTTCCTTATGGACGAGCCATTATCAAACCTAGACGCGGCCTTGAGGGCTAAGATGAGGGGCGAGTTGAAGAAGCTTCATGAGCGGCTCAGAACAACGACTGTCTATGTAACTCATGATCAAGTGGAGGCGATGGTGATGGCGAACATGATAGCCGTGATGAAGGATGGTAGAGTGCAACAAGTCGGGACCCCCCAGGAGATCTACTCCAAGCCTGCCAACCGCTTCGTCGCAGAATTCGTGGGTAGTCCAAAAATGAACATCTTTGAGGCCACCCTCGATGAAAAGAGGGGAAACGTGCTTGACGCGGGGGCATTCGAGATTGCTATCCCCCAAAACATCGCTACAATCCTAAAGGCAGCATCATCAAGCCTCGAGTTCCTAGTAGGAATTAGGCCGGAGGACGTGAGGCTATCACCCACCGCGGAGGAGGGATTCATCGGGTCGACGGTCTATCTCGTCGAGAACATCGGAAACCTTGCGTACGTCACGCTCCAAGTAGGGGATATACTCGTGGTGGCGCAGGTGCCTCCGACCGTTAACTTGAATGTGGGTGATGAGGCGTTCTTCCAGCTTAACATCGAGAGAATACACATTTTCGACAAGAAGACGGAGACGCTTCTAATCTAGTTTAACGGCCGAACGCCATGAAGGAGACCCCTCTCCTAATCTTCTCAGCGAAAACTGTATAGAGCACTATGGTTGGGATGGCAGAGATTATGACGGCCGCGCTTTGAGCAACGTAGTCGTTCCCATACCTGCCTGTTGTGAAGTTGAGAAGGTTTATAGGGACTGTGAAGTTAGATGGTGAGCGGAGGAACACGAAGGCGAACAAGAAATCATTCCAGACACCGATGAACGTTATGATGGCGACGGTTAGGATGGTTGGAAGCGCTAGAGGCAGCATGATTTTAGTATATATTGAATAGTTCGACAACCCGTCAACCTTGGCCGAGTCTTGGATGGTCTGGGGGACAGAGACGAAGAATGCCTTCATGAATAGGATAGCGAATGGCAGGTTCCAGCCGACATACGACAGTATTAGTCCAAGATGCGTATCTATCAGGCCGAGGTCTCTGAGTAGTAGTAATAACGGTACTAGCACGGCGTGTGGTGCTATGAAGAATCCCGCGATTAGAAGGTTAGACACAAGGGTCCTGAGCCGGAACTCAACCCGAGAAGTTGCGTACGCCGCCAATGGCGCAATGATTGATATCAACGCTATCGAGCTTAGGGAGACGATAAGGCTGTTGACCACCGCTATACCCATGTTGCCTCTTTCAAGCGCCTTGATGTAGTTCTCCAGGGTGGGGTTAGATGGTAGGCCCCACGGGTCTAGGAACAGCTCCCTATTCGTTTTGAAGGATGTGGATACTGTCCAAAGAAGGGGATAAATCATGATGGCGGAGATTAACGCAAGGACTATACCGAGAATCACCAGCCGGAGCCTCCTCCTCAACAAGGCGCCCCTCCTCCTATCCAACACGAATCACCTCGTCAACTTTGAACGCACCACTTTAATCATAAACTGTACAATGACAAAGCTGAACACAAACACCGTGACTCCTATTGCTGCGCCGTATCCTGGCTCCGATGAGCGGAATGCGGCTCTATAAAGCCAGGTCGTGGTCACATGGGTGGTGTCGCTTGGTCCGCCTTGAGTCATAACCCAGATTAGATCGAAGAACTTGAAGGCCCCAGAAATATCTATTATCATGAGCACCACTATCAGCTCCTTAAGCAGTGGCAAGGTAATCTTCCTGAACTCCTGGAACCCTGAGAGACCATCTATCCTCGCTGACTCAAAGATGCTGGGAGGTATGCTCCTAAGGGTCGCTATAGTCATCGTCGTTGTCAAACCTATGTATATCCAGTTTACTGTCCCGAAGATCGCGATAAGGGCCGTGTTAATATCGCCTAACCAAGGGCGGGCAAGAAATCCGAGCCCCACCGTGCGGAGGAATACGTTTACCGACCCGAAATATGGGTTGTACATCCACGTCCAGACGAGAGAAACGGCGACGGAAGATATGACGTAGGGGAGAAAGATAATCGCCCAAAACAGCCTTCCCACCCTCCTATATCTTAGAATTATCGTAGCGAGAGCCACCCCTATGGGTATCTGGATCGCCGACGACTGCCCCGCGAGCAAAGCAACATTCAGGAGAGAGCGGAGATATACGGGGTCGTCGAGAAACATCCTTCTAAAGTTCTCGAGGCCGACAAACACCATGTTGGGGCTGACGAAGTTCCATCTGAATAGGCTGAGATAAAACATCTGTGCTAGGGGGTAGAAGATGAACAGGCCGACAAAGATAAGGGCGGGTAGGGACAAAACTAGTCCTGAGCCAGAGTCTAGAAGTCTCCGTATAGCTTGAGGGGAAAAAATAGTGGTTCTAAGGTTACTGGGCTCCCTAGACCTGCTCAATCGGTAAGACCCCTTGTTGGTGGAGCTCCCTCGCCGCCGCCTCTTGTGCTTCAGCCATTTGTTCAGGGGTCATCGTTCCCGCAGCGACAGCAGCGAGAGAATCTAGATGCACCTGCGCGAACTTTGGAGGTGAGTACTCGTCATAGGCCATCTGGAGCCAGCTTGCTCTTGAGGCAGACTCGATAACCTTCATCAGAACCTCGGGATACTGCTCGGTGGGAACCTTCACGTTCTGAGCTAAAGGCGCTTTGCTTAACTCTGCGTATCTAACCATGCTCTCCTCCCTCGTTATAAACCTCAGGAACTCGTATGCATACTTCTTAACACTCGCCGGAATATTTTTTGCTATTGCGTAGTGGTGTTGAACGGCTCCCAGTAGCATGGTTGGGTCGCCTTTGCCCCCGGGGACTATCGGGAAGTTGATTATGTCTATCGGGAAGTCGGGGAAGGAGGCGAACAGGTCTCCAAGTATCCATGGACCCTGAAGCCACATCGCTGCCTTACCGGTGAAGAAGAGGTTCTGAGCCTCGTCGTAACTAGCGCCTATGAAGCCCTCTTGGAATGCCCCGAGGTCGACCAGCTCTTTAAACAAGTATCCAGCCTTTATCCAGTGCTCGTCCGTGAAGCTGTATCCAGGAGCCCTGTTAATTGTTTTTCTAAAAGCATCAGATCCGGCGAGCCTGTCAACAAGGTACATGTAATAGAAGGAGAGCTCCCACTTATCCTTGCCACCAACCGCTATGGGGATTATCCCCGCGGCCTTGAACTTCTTTATTGCCTCCTTAAATTCGTCCCAAGTCCAAGCTTTTGTGATTGGCGGTATCTCCACGCCTGCCTTCTGGAAGAGCTCTCTATTGATGTAAAAGTGTCCGACCCAAAGGTCGAATGGCACTGCATAGTGGCGGCCTCCCCAAGTCGACTGTCTGAGCATCGCCCTCGGGATCTGCTTAACTGCCCAGTCCTCATTCAAGAGGTCGGTAAGGTCTTCGACGTGGCCGCCGTCAACATACGACTTTAGGACACCTCCTCCCAGCGTCCTGAACACTGCTGGAGGTTGCCCAGCCGCTATCGATGCCTCAAACTTGGTCTTGAACTCCTCGTCTGAGGAGAACTCGACGATGACTATCTCCACCTCTGGATGCTGCTTCTCAAACGCTGCCTTCATCTCTTCGGCCCACTTCAGACGAGCCTCGCCCCACTCATCCCACCACTCGATCTTTATCTTCTCAGCAGGTCTCTGCACAGACGTTAGCAATACCGCTCCGACTGCGACCAGAACTACGACCGCGGCGATGACCGCGAATAAGATGGTCCTCCGCGAAGTTTTTACAGGTTGAACCAATTTTCCTCAGCCCATCTATCTTCCTGCTCCTTTAAATCTTTTTTTAAGTGACAGTTCTCTCGGGCTGAGTCTTGAATCACCGGTCAACACATGTTTGTATAGATTTTTGTTAAATCGCATTAGATTATCGTGCACATGTTTTAGTAAAAACACTATGTGATCGCTCGTGTGGGAGAGTTGTTAATGGTTTTTCCCCAACGACTCTGCGTCGGTGGAGTTTATGCTTCCCTATTCAGGGGAGAATGGTGTTCTCGGCCTGAGGGTCCTAGGGTGACTCTCTATTTTAAATAGTGGTCAACCTAACCTAGCGTGCGTAAGCAATGGCTGTAAAGTCTATAGTGTTCCCACAGTGCACGTCCTGTAACAGGCCGATAACGCCTGATATGCGTGCTGTAAGTTTTCCGTGTCCGAGCTGCGCTAAGGTGACGATATGGAGGTGTGAGATCTGTCGGGATCTTGTGAGGGTGTATGTCTGTCCCGCGTGTGGTTTTGAGGGGCCGTGAGGGTTATGGCGCGGGTAATTCTTGCTGTGAGGATCATGCCTCAGGACTCTGAGGTCGATTTGGCCGGGCTGGAAGCGGAGCTGCGCGATAGGCTTCCGGAGGGGTTTAAGCTTCTGTCCGTAAGCCGAGAGGCAGTGGCCTTCGGGCTGGAGAGTCTGGTCGCCTGGTTCTCTGTCCCTGAGCGGGAGGGAGTCTCTGAGGCCCTCGAGGCATACATAACCTCAATACGCGGCGTGGGTGAAATAAGTATCGAGGCCATGTCTAGGGCCGCTGACTAGCTTATCTCCTCCTCCGCCTACGCGACCTGCTCAGAACTACTATGCCTGCCGCGGCGATAAGCACCATAAAGAGCGACAGCTCGACGGAGAGCATGATGAGGGACTGGAACTCCTGCCCCGATACCGTCTGTGGGGGTGGGGTCCCGGAACTCTTTACTCTCCCACCTGAGACCTCGAAGGCCCCCACGTCCACCCTCACCCTGTTTCCACCGGCGTCCGAGGCCTCGACCATCACGCGCAGAGTGCCCTCGCCCTCGGGCACCCTCAGCTCGGCGTAGTATGTGTCGCCGCTCTTGGACATAGCGGCCGTGACCACGGTCGTGCCGAGCATGGCCAGCGCCGTGGGCCCCTCTGCGAGGTCGTTGTCGGGGTCTGAGACCCTAGCCCGTAGCCTAATGCTGGCTCCGTCCTCCGAGGGGGTGGCGGAGGCGTCAGATATCGTGGGGGGCCTTGAGAAGCTCGCGACAAGTATGTTTTTGAGCGACTTGCCTAGGATATACACCTCTGATCCGCCGCGGAGAGCCGCCTGCGCCACCCCATCGTAGAGGGCCTCCCTCACGACCTCTGACCCAGATACATGTATGATGAGCTCGGTCACCGGCGAGAGCAGTACAAGCCTATCGGACTCTAGTGCCAGCGCCTCGTCTCCGAGGTATACTCTCGTCTTTAGGTCAACCCGCCGCTCCACGCCTCGGACTGAGACGAGCGCCGCCTCGCCCTCACGGCTTATCGCCCAAACCTTGCCGCCCGACGAGGCCAATAATAGCGGCTCGAGGCCGGGCTTGAACTCCTTGTAGCCCTCCCTCCCTATCTCCACCATGAGGAGGTGGCCAGCCTGAGTTCTCAGCCAGACATATCGCCCAGATCCTGCGGCCACTCCATACCTCTCGAGCTCGACGGATATGCTCGTCTCCCAGAGAACTTCGCCCGAGGGTGAGACGTGTTGTAGTAGTGTGATTGTGGGGAGCTTTCTGATGAGGGCGAAGCCCGCGTCGACGGGCACCACCGCGTCTATCATGCCTGGGCCCGAAGCCTCTAGTACAACACGGGCGCTGGCGGCCTCTATGATCGCTAGCCCGAGGGAGCCAGGCGAATAGGCCGCGACGGCACCTGCGCTGTATGTTAGGTGTGTGGCCTTAAACCCGAGCCTGATGTATCGCAGCCCAGCATCCGGCACATAGAGGCCGATAGAACTCTGCCCAGGAAGGGCGAACCAGACCTCCCCCCTATCGCCAACAACCATGTCGCTGGGCTCAGACTCGAGGGGAATATTCTCAAGGGAGCGCACATAGTTCAGGGCGCACGCTGGTGCAGCTGCGGCGAGAATCAGGAGGAGAGCTACGAGAGCATGTGGGCGCAGGCGAGAGCACCTCCGCTAATTATTTAGCCATGGGCGGTCCTGGACTCCGACCATGGACCATCGTGTCCGCGAACAGTTAGGCATGCCGCCTATCTATCCCGGATGGGGCTTCGTAATAACCGTGATGCCCCAGGAGAAGGGTTTTATCAACATGCAAGCGCCCTATCCTTGGCAGCATGCGGACCGTGCTGGTGGGTGAGAAGGGCTATGTGGTGGCGGAGCTGGAGCGGCCGGAGCCCGGCCCCGGTGAGATCGTGGTCAAGATGCTGTCCTGCGGGCTCTGTGGCACGGATGTCGAGAAGCTGGAGGGGCGGTACCGGGGCTCCAAGCCCGTGATAGGGCATGAGGCGGCCGGAATCGTGGCCGGCTTGGGGGAAGGGGTGGAGGGCCTCCGCGAAGGCGAGCTCGTCGTCCCCCACCACCACGTCAACTGCGGCTCCTGCTACTACTGCCTGAAGGGGAGCCCAACCATGTGCCCAAGCTATAGAGAGTATAACTTTAAGCCGGGGGGCTTCTCGGAGTACTTCGCCGTCCCCCGCTGGATAGTGGAGAGAGGCGGGATACACAGGCCGCCGCCAGGCCTCTCGGCCCATGAGGCGTGTCTAGCAGAGCCCACGGCCTGCGTCCTGAGGGCGCTCAAAAGGATTAGACAGTCCAATCCCAGCAGCTACGCGGTGGTGGGCCTCGGCGCCGTAGGTCTAACCTTCATACAGCTAGCAAAGTGGCTGGGAGCCGACGTCGTGATCGGCATAGACATAAACGCGGCGAGGGTTGCGGCGGCCGAGAGGTATGGCGCCATCGGTCTCCAGGCGGAGGAGAGAGATGTGTCCGCCGAGGTGATGAAGCACACGGAGGGGAGGGGCGTCGACGCAGCCATCGTGGCTGCGGGCTCGCCCGTGGCCCTCTCCAGAGCCATCTCCATCACGAGGCGTGGGGGAACTGTGTGTCTCTTCGCCGTCCCGCCTTACGGCTCGACGCTAAACCACGATCTAAGCGACCTTATAGTCAGAGAGATCTCGATAATAACAAGCAACGCAGCGACCGACAGAGACATGGGCGAGGCGCTCCAACTACTCGCCCAAAGGATCGTCGACGCCAGAGGCATGATCACGCACCTCTACCCTATAGAAGAGTTCGGTAAGGCCCTCCAAACATTCAAGTCGGGGGCCGGGATAAAGGTGCTGATAACCCCCTAGCCTACCAGCCACCTATAGCAGGTTTTTAAAATTATCTATGAACTTATCTCAAAACTATTTAAACTTCTTTCTACCGCAGTTTTCATTGAGTTCCGAAAGCTTGAAGATAGCCATAAGGTATGAAGAGGCTGGAAGCAACATACAGAGTCTTCATAAACACATAATGCATAGCAATACACCTTAGACTGAGATACGGGATTTTGAGATGAGTTCTATATTTGTTTATGCCTCGTATCTTGGGTATCCGTATAGTGTTGTCTGTCCTTTTCCCCTGAATATTACCTCGCTTCCCCATAGGTCTAGCTGTATTGGTACGTTGCCGTGTGTTGGGGCCACTACTCCTTATATGTGGGGCCGGTGGAGGGTCTTACCCGAACGTGTGATGGGGATGGAGGGGGATGGTGGTGAGGTTCCACGTGATAGCTAGGCAACACGAGATAAAGACACAGAATAAGGGGGTGCAGGGATATTGAAGTTCTACGCGGATGTTCATAGGACTAAGAGGAACGGAGAGGGCTTCAGGATAACATATACTACTGACGGAATAACTTTCAAGCATGTAGACAGCTTCAGCGAGATCCCTGCTGGGCCCGGAGACAAGCTATTCATGGATACAATACCACCCCAGCATACTGACGGCGCGATAGAACTACTAAGGAGGGGGGTAGAGGTCTATTATCTCAGGAGGCTTACACTAATTGAGAAGATTCGCAGGGAGCATAAGTTGCCGAAGAGCGCTAGGGGAGACATAAAGGCCCTGATGAGCATAGAAGAGAGGTGGTTCAGAAGAGTAACTGAGGACTTCCTAGTCTTGAGGAGGATGATTCTGGCCTATAGGTCTCTATCGAAGACTCACCAGCAACTACTAAATAAATACAGGGCTTTGTCTGATGCTGAGAGGGAGGTTCTGAAGCCAGCAATCTCATCCATAGAGAAGCAGATGGAGGAGATGGCGAAAAAGATAGATGAGGAGGCTGGCAGAAGACTTCCGGCCTATAATGTGATTCTTGAGGGGCTGGGGATAAATGATGGTTTGGCTGGCAGGGAGGCCCTGGCAGAGCTGCTAACGTATGCTGATTTTGTTGATAGTTCTCTGAGGGTGTTGGAGAGGCTTATGGGACTCTACAGGCCGATAAAGTCGTCGAGAAAGGAGTATTGGAGGATATATGATGGTAGGCTGCATCTGGCTGTCACTAGACTATCCATGGCATACTATAGAACAAGGCCGGCCGGGAGACAGTGCTGGGAGCTAGTGAAAAAGATCAAGCAACTAGTGGTGACTGCTCAGGCACCGGGATAGGCCCCCGGCAGCGAGGGGAAAAACCCCAGAACTATACACACCGGGGGCTCAGGTTTTTTAATCGCCGGAGAATTTCTCCGGCGGGCTCATTCCTTATAATCCCGGTGTCTGGGGTTCCTAGACTCGCTGCCGAGGCCTATACACTAACCAACCCCTCCCCCCTTCTTTCCCTCCTTCTACACAATCACGCCATGACCCTCCTTCACTAACCAACACAAAATTCTTTAAGGAATGGAGGCGCAACTATAACGCCCGGTCAGGGATTGCGCGTACTAGTCACTGGGGGTGCGGGGTTCATAGGATCCCACGTCGCCGAGTACTACGCTTCACGGGGAGGCGAGGTAATCGTTCTGGACAATTTTCTAAGGGGCAAGCTGATCGGAAAGGAGAATCCTTGGAAGAGCTATAACCGTGACTACCTCGCAAGCCGCTACGGAAGCGTCCGATTCGTCGAGGCAGATGTGCGGGACCAGGAGAAGGTGGCTGAGAATGCGCGCGGCTGCGACCTCATCGTCCACGCGGCGGCCCAAGTAGCCGTGACAAGCTCTCTCAACGACCCGGTGACAGACTTCATGGTCAACGCCCTCGGAACACTATCCGTCTTGGAGGCGGCGATGCGCAGCGGCTCAGCCGTCATATTCCTATCGACGAATAAGGTCTATGGGGACGGCGTCAATAGAATTGCGCTCAAGGACCTCGGCACCCGATACTGGTACAGCGACCCACGCTACGCCGATGGGATACCTGAGAGCTTCCCGATAGACGGGTGCGCCCACACTCCCTACGGCTGCTCGAAACTCGCGGCCGACATATATGTGCAGGACTACGGACGCGTCTATGGTCTGCCAAGCGTGGTCTTCCGGATGAGCTGCATCTACGGCGAGAGACAGTTCGGAGTCGAGGACCAGGGATGGCTCGCCCACTTCGTTCTCAAGGCGTTGAAGGGTGAGGAGATAATGATCTACGGGGATGGAAAGCAGGTGAGGGACGTCCTCTACGTGGGGGACCTCGTCGAGGCCATAGACCTGGCCCACAAGAACTCCTCGAGGCTCCGCGGTGAGGTCTTTAACCTCGGCGGCGGGCCCGAGAATTCTCTATCACTCCTAGAAGCTATACGATACATCGAGGGGCTAGTGGGGGAGAGCATACGATACAGCTTCAAGGATTGGAGGCCCGCAGACCAGATCGTATACGTGAGCGACATTAGAAAGGCTAGGGAGATGCTGGGTTGGAGGCCGGCCACGCCTTGGAGTGATGGGATTAGGCGGATGTATGAATGGTTGCGGCAACTAGTAGGGGGGAGATCGAGGTAGACCTCTACCTCTCGAGGCATCCCCTATGGAGCACGCTAGTCACGGCGCCGCCCGAAGGGGTAAGATACATAATACGAAGCGGCGCGTGGGGGAAGGCATACCTCGCCCTAAGCGGCTTGATTAGGCTTAGGAGGCTCGCCCACTTCTGCAACGGCGTCAAACTAGCCCCGGGTAGGCGCTGGGTCGCTGACTTGGAGTCGGTAAAAGTGTTCTTCAGGACCTATGAGGATATGCTGGACCCTGAAAAGGTGGCCTCAGCTCAGAGGAGGATAGAGACAGGGGAGTGTGTGGCACTGCTGCCTCTGACCGAGGCCGCTAAGAGGACACTCACACGATTCCTCAATACCCGTAACACAAGGGTTAGGGTCATCTACCCAACCTTCCACACGAATACGCAAATCAGCCAATCTCCGCGAAGAGAGATAGTGCTCTTCGTCGGGGGCTCTTGGAGGGATAAGTCCTTCGAGGCTAAGGGCGGAAGAGAGGTCGCCGAGTCGTGGCTCAGGATCAGGAAGAACTATCAGGATTATCGCTTCCTCATGTTGTCCACTCCCCCGCCAGCCCTGGCCGAGTCCCTCAAGAGGTCTGGGGTCGAGATAGGATACGTACCGCGCCAAGCCCTCCTCTCAGAGATCTATCCGAGGACACGGGTTATCGTCTTGCCATCCATGATGGATACGGTCGGCTACTCGGTCTTGGAGGCCATGTTTTATGGCGCTGTACCTGTTGTCAGCGACCACTTCGCTATGCCGGAGCTTGTGGGCGATGCGGGAATGGTCGTCCGCGCCCCAACAGGCCTCTGGAGGCCGGACTCGACGCCTAACATTGCATTCCGCGACGATTTGGCTGAGGGGCCCTTCGAGGAGCTGACGGAGAGCCTTCTTGACCGTCTCCACCAGCTCCTCAGCGACGACGGGTTATGGCTAAGGCTTTCTGAGAGGTGTATGAGGAGGCTGAGGAGTCCGCCGCTAAGCCTGGAGCATAGGAACCTCGAGCTCAGAAGGGTTTACGAGGAGGCCTCGGCCTGATCCTCAGTGCGCCGAGAATCTCTGCCACGAGCCGCCTGAACTCTCTGTCCAGCAGATACAGCGTCAGGAAGTACGTCAGTGCGGAGACCGCCACGGGCGGGAGCGCAGTTGCCAGTGCATCGAACACCCTCTCGGGCAGGTAGTCGGGCCTCACGAGATAAAGGACCGCGGCCATCACCAGCGTCGCGGCCAGATATTTGGAGACGGCCTTGACGGGGAACCGGAACGGCACCCTCATCACGGCAAGCCTAGCCTTGTAAACTAGTAGCGCGAGAGACGCGGCGAAGCCAGTCAGCACCCAGGCCCACAGCGCCTCGACGGGGCTTCTCGGGCCCAGAAGATTGAGGGCCAGAGCGAGGGCTGGAAGATAGGCGAGGGCGTAGAGGTAGTTCAGCGTCGGGACGAGGAAGAGCCTGCTGCGCAGGAGCCTCCTGAGGCCTGCGTCGTCCCCAAAGTCAGCCCTCTCCTCCCCAGTTATGACGGAGTCCATGAGGCCGAGGAGGAGTGAGACGACAGAGTTCAGCGCCAGGAGGGGCATAACCCATGCGGCCGCCGCGTAGTCTGGTCTCAGAACATTCAGCAGGGGCGCCGAAAGCAGGATGACCCCGGTAGCGGAGGGTATGGCGATCATGAGAACCATCTTGAGAGCCACCTCGACATCCCCCGGGCTGGGCGATTGGAGCATCCGGGGGTATAGGCCGGCCGCTAGGTTGCCCGACATGACCACGACGCTGCCCAAGAGATGGGCGGCGGCCGCGTATCCCAGAGGCTCGGCCGAGCCGTAGCTCAAGGCCACAATCACGTTATCGAGCGCTATGATGTTTGAGGGTACCGAGGCATAGAGGGGCAGCCAGTAACGCGAGAGGAGTGTTGAGGCGATTTGGCGGCTCGGAGAGCCCCAGCCCAAACTCCGCGTGGCCAGGACCAGGATGGTCGCCCTGGCCGCAAAGCCCGCTATAGCGGACCATATGGCCCCGACCAGACCAAGCCTGAGTAACAACACGAGGACCACGCCTATGGGGAGCTTGGCAACCTCCTGTGCGAGCTGGGCGTAGTAGTTTGACTGGGGCCTCAGGGCGCCCGCCGCCGACTCGAGCAGGGTATAGAGATAGATCAGGGGTATCTCAACTGACGCGACTAGGAACACCGTGGCGGGAAAGGCAATCGCCCCCGAGAAGGAGGACGAGAGGGCAGCGAAGAGGGCCGTAGAGGCCGCCGCCATGGGAGCCGCAAGAAGAAGAGAGGTTGCTAGGGGCCTGAGCCCCCTAGCCGTCATCCTAGTGACCCAGAAACCCATTAGCCACGCGGGCACCACGAAATAGTTTATAAGGGTCCCGATATAGCGCCAAGCCCCAAGCTCCTCAGGGCTCAGCCGCCTCGTGATAAGAACTGTGAAGAGAAGACCTGTCAGAGTGGTGACGAGCGATGAGGCATAGGCCATTATGCCCGTGTATCGGAGCCTGATCTGTGACATATATGCTCAGATCCTTGACCCATACAGTTGCGGATCATTTAAAGATGTTATTGACTAGGAGGCCGGCCCTAGTTCTCCAAGAGTTGCTTGATTCGCTCGGCGTACTGAGGGACCAGCCATCGCCAATCGTACTTCAGTTCCACCAACCTCCTCGCATAAGCAGCCCGGGCAGGCGCCCCGTCTCGATCCGTTGATGCCTCCACAATAACGGCTGCGAAGTCCGAAGGCTCTCTATTCCACGCAATGTAGGCGCCTTTATCATCTATTACGCTCAACCTAGCAGGTGTAGCGACCATCGCCAAGGGCCTCGACGCGGCCATGTACTCGAAGAGCTTCTGCTGAGGTGAGTAATATGTTCCCAAAACGTCGCCTATAGGTAGCAGAAGAACGTCTGCCGTTTTCAGCATGCTCATTCTAAGCGGCGCATAGG